>NZ_JBHZEN010000016.1:0-158157 GCF_050958625.1 Amycolatopsis sp. 3B14 | reverse complement strand
GAGTTTCGGTGGTCATGGCGGTAGGGAAACGCCCGGTCCCATTCCGAACCCGGAAGCTAAGCCTGCCAGCGCCGATGGTACTGCACCCCCGCGGGTGTGGGAGAGTAGGACACCGCCGAACACAACTTCACAAATAAGCCCAGGGGCTCGGTCGAGAACGTCGCGTTCTCCCGAGCCCCTGGGCGTTTTTGTGCCCTTATCCTGGACGCATGACGCGCCTCCTGGTCCTGCAGCCCGACCCGTCCGATCCGATCGGGCCCCTCGGCGACTGGCTCACCGCGGCCGGCGCGGAACTCGACCTCCGGCGCCTGCCCGAGGACCCGCTCCCCGGCACCCTCGACGGGTACCAGGGCCTCGTCTGCCTCGGCGGCGGAATGAACGCCGAAGACGACACCAAGCACCCATGGCTCGCCGACGTTCGGGCGCTCCTCGCGACCGCGGCCCGCACCAGCCTGCCGACGCTCGCGATCTGCCTCGGCGCTCAGCTCCTCGCTGTCGCCACCGGTGGGCGTGTCGAGCCGGGCGAGTCCGGACCAGAGGTCGGGGCAGCGCTCGTCGCCAAGAAGGACGCAGCCTGGACCGATCCGCTCTTCGCCGACCTCCCGCTCATGCAGGACGTCATGCACTTCCACGAGGACGTCATCACCCAGCTGCCCCGTGGCGCCGTTCTGCTCGCATCCGCTCCCAAGTACCCCAACCAGGCCTTCCGGCTGCACCGCTGCGCCTACGGCATCCAGTTCCACATCGAGACCACCACCCAGGTCGTCCAGGCCTGGGCCGACGAGGCGCCCCAGATGGCGGCGACCCGCCCCGCGAGCGCGTTCGACACCGAAACTCTCGATCGCAACCACGCCGACATCGCCGAGACCTGGCAGCCCTTTGCCACCAAGTTCGTCCGGCTGGCTGAAGGTGCCCTCGAGAGCGCCCCGCCGGCGTCCCTTCCGCTCACTTGATCGACAACGACCAGCCCGGCACGGTTACGGTGGACCCTGATGGCAGAGCAGTCACGAGGGGCTGGATCCCCTGCGCGCTACGGCTTCACCGACGACCGTGCCGAGGAGCACCTCCGCGCCGCCGGCTGGTGGACCGACACCGGGCCCGCCCTGGAAGCGCTGGACATCCTCGTCGCCCTGTCCCGCAGCGCCGATCCCGACCTGGCCTTGCGCAGTCTCGACCGCATCCGGGAAACCGACGAGCAGGGCTGGCCCGCCCTGACCGCCGCCCTGCGCGACAACCCCACGCTGCGCGGCCGGCTGGTCGGCGTCCTCGGCACATCGAGCGCGCTCGGTGACTTCCTCGTCGGCCACCCCGGCGAATGGACCCGCCTCGCCGCCGACAAGTGCACCGACGCCGACTGCTACGCCGAAACCATGCTCGACGCCGTCCGGGAGGACGGCGAGATCCGCACAGGCGCCCCAGCGGAGAACGCGCTTCGCACCGCCTACCGCGGCCTGCTCCTCGAAATCGCCGGCACCGACCTCGGGCACCTCGTCGAGGGCAAGCTCGACCGGCCCCGCTACGCGGAGGTCGCCCAGCAGCTCACACTCCTCGCCGAAGCGGCGCTCGTCACCGGCCTGGAAATCGCGCAGGCAGAGCAGGCGCCCAAGGGACTCGGCGACACCCGCCTGGCGGTCATCGCCATGGGCAAGTGCGGCGGCCGCGAACTCAACTACGTCAGCGACGTCGACGTCATCTTCGTCGGCGAGGGCGACCTGCAGCTCGCCACCCGTCTCGCCAGCACGATGATGCGCATCGTCGGCAAGGCGTGCTTCGAGGTCGACGCGGCTCTCCGCCCCGAGGGCAAACAGGGGGCCCTCGTCCGCACCCTCGAGGGCCACACCGCCTACTACGCGAAGTGGGCCCGCACCTGGGAGTTCCAGGCCCTCCTCAAGGCCCGCCCGGTCGCCGGGGACGCCGACCTCGGCAACCAGTACGCCGAGATGGTGACCTCCATGGTGTGGTCGGCCGCCGAACGGGAGAACTTCGTCGCCGACGTCCAGCAGATGCGCAGGCGGGTCGAGGGACACGTGCCGTCCGAGCTCGCCGAGCGTGAGCTGAAACTCGGGCGCGGTGGCCTGCGGGACGTCGAGTTCGCGGTCCAGCTGCTCCAGCTCGTCCACGGCCGGGCCGATCCGAACCTGCGATCGCCGTCCACCGTCGAGGCCCTGACGGCGCTCGGCTCGGGCGGTTACGTCGGCCGCAGTGACGCGGCCGAGCTGGAGATGTCGTACGAGTTCCTGCGGACAGTCGAGCACCGGCTGCAGTTGCGCCGCCTGCGCCGCACCCACCTGTTCCCGGACTTCAACGACTCGGACGAGCTACGCGTGCTCGGACGGGCGATCGGCATCCGCCCCGAGATGGCCCGCGGCGAGGGCGAGATCCTGCTCGTCGAGTTCCGCCGGCACAACCAGCGGATCCGCCGGCTCCACGAAAAGCTGTTCTACCGCCCGCTGCTGCAGTCCGTGGCCAGCGTGTCCACTGAGGACCTCCGCCTCACCACGAAGCAGGCCGCGCAACGCCTCGCGGCTCTCGGTTACGCGGCGCCCGACGGCGCGCTGCAGCACATCCGCGCACTCACCTCCGGGGTTTCCCGCCGGGCCGCCATCCAGAAGGCGCTGCTCCCCGTCCTGCTCGACCTGCTCGCCGACACCCCGGACCCGGACGGCGGGCTGCTCGCGTATCGGAAGGTGTCCGAGGCGCTGGAGGACACCCCGTGGTACCTCCGGGTGCTGCGGGACGAGGGCGCGGTCGTCGAACGGCTCGCGTCGCTGCTCGGCACATCGAAGCTGGTGCCGGACCTCCTGGTGCGTGCCCCCGAGGTCCTGCAACTGCTCGGCGACCCCGCGCGGCTGACCGGCCGAACGCCCGCCGAGGTGGCGAAGTCGCTGCGGGCGACGGTGCGCCGGCAGCCCGGGCTCAACGCGGCGGTGGCGGCGGCCCGGTCGCTGCGGCGCCACGAGGTCCTGCGCGTCGCCGCGGCCGACCTGCTCGGCCTGCTGGACGTGCGCGAGGTGTGCGAGGCGCTGTCCTCGGTGTGGGTCGCCGTGCTGCAGAGCGCATTGTCCGCGGCGATCCGCAAGCGCTGTGCCGAACTGGGTGGTGAGGCGGCGAAGATCGCCGTGATCGGTATGGGCCGGCTGGGTGGCGCCGAGCTGGGCTACGGCTCGGACGCCGACGTCCTCTTCGTCTGCGAGCCCGCCGAGGGCGTGTCCGACGGCGACGCGGTGCGCTACGCGTCCTCGGTCGCCGAGACGGTGCGCAAGATGCTCGGCGCCCCGAGCGCGGACCCGCCCCTGCAGGTGGACGCCGACCTGCGGCCGGAGGGGCGCGGTGGTCCGCTGGTGCGCACGCTCGACTCGTACCGGGCGTACTACGCGCGCTGGGGCGAGGTCTGGGAGACGCAGGCGCTGCTGCGCGCCCGGTTCGTCGCCGGTGACGCGGAGCTGGGGGAGCGGTTCATCGAGATGATCGACCCGATCCGTTACCCGGACGGCGGGCTGGACGCGTCCCGCGCCCGCGAGGTGCGGCGGATGAAGGCGCGGGTGGACACCGAGCGGATGCCGCGCGGAGCCGATCCGACCCTGCACACCAAGCTGGGCCGGGGCGGGCTGGCCGACGTCGAGTGGACGGTGCAGCTCTTCCAGTTGCGGCACGCGTTCGAGGTTCCGGACCTGCGGACCACCTCGACCCCACGAGCGCTCGCCGCGCTGGCCGAGGCGGGCCTGGCCGAACCGGAGGACACCGCGTCGCTCACCGAGGCCTGGCTGCTCGCGACCCGGGTGCGCAACGCCGCGATGCTGGTCCGCGGCAAGGCCGTCGACCAGGTGCCCAGCTCGGGCCGCGACCTGGCCGCGGTCGCGCGCATCCTCGGGCAGGGCGCCGACGACGACCCGGGGGAGTTCCTCGACTCCTACCGCCGCACCACCCGCCGGGCGCACGCCGTCGTCGAGAGGCTTTTCTACGAGGCCTGACGTGGCGAACGTCCCAGCCCGCGGCGGCTCGGTCTCGCTTTACAGTGGAGCCGTGACTGAGCGCGAACCGTTCCGGGTGGAGATCAAGGTCAGGCACTACGAGCTGGACACGCTCGGCCACCTCAACCACGCCGTCTACCACTCCTACGGGGAGGTCGCGCGCATCGAGGCGATGGAGCTCGCCGGCGGCGGCAAGCTGCGTGAGGAGAACGTGTCGCCCGTGCTGCTGGAGTCGCACATCGTCTTCCGCCGCGAGATCCGCGGCGGCGAAACCGTCTACGCGACGTGCGAGGCGAAGTTCGGCACCGGCAAGACGTTCCGGATGACCAACAACATCCTCAAGGCCGACGGCACGCTGTCCGCGGAGATCACCAGCACCCTCGGGCTGATGGACCTCGAGCGCCGCAAGCTGGTCGAGGACCCGCGCGGACGCTTCGAGCGCGCCGGGGTCGACTTGTCGGTCCTCGGCGCCGAGTAGCCCAACCTCCTTCACCGCGTGGCCGGCGTCTTGGTGGCGCTCGGACTCCTGGCGCTCCCTGCCGCCCAGAGGTGCCGCCTGAGGAGTCCCCATGCACCGGTTCCCCCGCCGCTGCTTCTTCAAGGAGCAGCACCTCGACGTGAGCCTGGAGACCGCCCAGGGCGGCGTGGCGATCGTGCCCGGTGTGATGAGGGGGCGGTTCCAGTTCGGCTTCAGCGACAACTGGCGTTCCCGGACATCGCCGCGGCCGCGGCGAAGGGTGACGTGGACGCCGGGCACTGGAAATCCTGTCGCGGTCGGGATCGTCGACGCCCGTTTCCTCGCCCCGGCAAGCGAAAACGCCCGGGCGCTCGGCGGTGAACTCGCGCACGGGGCGTTCTGGACATCGCTGGGACAGACCCTGCTCGGCTGGGCGGAGGGTCTCGCCATCGCGATGGCGGCCGGGCCGTCGTCGGCGTGATCGTCGGCAGCGTCCCGGTCCTGCGCTCGCGTTGATGGACGAGCCGTTCGCCGCGGTCGACGGCGGACCCGCGCCGAACTCGGCTAGGCGTGACGAACCGGCCCACCGTCGTGCTCGAAGACGTGCCGGTCGACCTGCCCGACGAACGGGACCAGCTGTCGACGCGGTCCACGCCGAACGCCGAGCTGCGCGCGCGTGTACGAGCAGATCCAGCTGGCCAAGCAGGGATACCGGCCAGGGAAATAAAGAACGCCGACGGCGAGGGCGTTTTCCGCTCCTCGCCGCCGGCGCGCTCAGGGTGTTTCTACCCAGTACGGATCACACGTCGTAGTACAGCGCGAACTCGTACGGGTGCGGACGCAGCCGCAGCGGGTCGATCTCGGTCTCGCGCTTGAGCGAGATCCACGTCTCGATGACGTCGGGGGTGAACACGCCGCCCTCGGTGAGGAAGTCGTGGTCGGCCTCGAGGTTGTTCAGCACCTCGTCGAGGGTCGCCGGGACCTGCTTGACGTCCTTGGCCTCCTCCGGCGGAAGCTCGTACAGGTCCTTGTCGATCGGCTCCGGCGGCTCGATCTTGTTCTTGATGCCGTCCAGGCCGGCCATCATCATCGCGGCGAACGCGAGGTACGGGTTGCCGGACGAGTCCGGGCACCGGAACTCGATGCGCTTGGCCTTGGCGTTGGAGCCGGTGATCGGGATCCGGACGCAGGCCGAGCGGTTGCGCTGCGAGTACACCAGGCTGACCGGCGCCTCGAAGCCCGGCACCAGGCGGTGGTAGGAGTTCACCGTCGGGTTGGTGAAGGCCAGCAGCGACGGGGCGTGGGCCAGGATGCCGCCGATGTAGTGGCGCGCCATGTCCGACAGACCGGCGTAACCGGACTCGTCGTAGAACAGCGGCTGGCCGTCCTTCCACAGCGACTGGTGGCAGTGCATGCCCGAACCGTTGTCACCGAACAGCGGCTTCGGCATGAAGGTCGCGGTCTTGCCGGCGTTCCACGCGGTGTTCTTCACGATGTACTTGAACAACTGCAGGTCGTCCGCAGCGTGCAGCAGCGTGTTGAACTTGTAGTTGATCTCGGCCTGGCCCGCGGTGCCCACCTCGTGGTGCGCGCGCTCGAGGGTGAAGCCGGAGTTGATCAGCTTCTGGCTGATCTCGTCACGCAGGTCGGCGAAGTGGTCGACCGGCGGGACGGGGAAGTAGCCGCCCTTGAAGCGGGTCTTGTAACCGCGGTTGCCGCCCTCTTCGTCGCGGCCGGTGTTCCACCAGCCCTCGACCGAGTCGATCTCGTGGAAGGAGCCGTTCTCACGCGAGTCGAAGCGCACCGAGTCGAACACGTAGAACTCGGCCTCCGGGCCGAAGAACACGGTGTCGGCGACGCCGGACTCGGCGATGTACTGCTCGGCCTTGCGCGCGATGTTGCGCGGGTCCCGGCTGTACGCCTCACGGGTGAACGGGTCGTGCACGAAGAAGTTGATGGAGAGGGTCTTCTCCTTGCGGAACGGGTCGATCCGCGCGGTCTCCGGGTCGGGCAGCAGCAGCATGTCCGACTCGTGGATCGACTGGAAGCCGCGCACCGAGGAGCCGTCGAAGGCCAGGCCCTCTTCGAACGCGTCCGCGTCGAACGCCTTCGCAGGGACGGTGAAGTGCTGCATCACACCCGGCAGATCACAGAACCTGACGTCAACGAACTGCACGTCTTCATCTGCGATGAGACGCTGGATATCGTCTGGAGTAGTGGACACCCTCTGTAACTCCTTCATACGCATTGCCGGGGGCAGTACTCTCTTCGGCTCACGCTAAGAGCGCGGTGTTGCCCGACCGTCACCCGTATGTTTCGCGGAGGTTAACGGGTTGGGCGATATCCCCCAGCAGACCAGGGCGGACGTGGCGCACGCCACCGGCATACCCTGGTCGGGTGGCGAGATGGACCGGTGAGTGGTTGTCCGCACCTCGGCTCGGCGCTGAGGAGCCCCCGCGCTGGCGAGGGGAACGCCTCGGCCTTCCCGAGCAGGGGGTTGGCGCCGTGGCCGGTGGCGGCGCGCGCCTGCTCGGCCTGGTCGTCGACCTGGTCGCCGCGTCCCTGCTGACCTCCCTCTTCGTGCGCCCCGACCTGCAGGACACCGCCGCGATGCAGTCCTACAACCTGTGGGCTGTCGCCGTGTGGGCGATCATCACGGTCGTCCCGGTCTCGTTCTTCGGGTTCACCCCGGGCATGTTCGTGACCGGCATCCGCGTCGCCCGCCTGGACGGCGCCGGGATGGTCGGGGTGCCCAGGGCGATCGTCCGCGCCGCGCTCACGTTCGTGATCATCCCGGCCGCGATCCGCAACGCCGACGGCCGCAGCTGGCTCGACCGCCTCACCGGAACCGTCGTCATCCGGATGCGCTGAGACCGAAAAAGGCCCCGACCTGCCTGGTCGGGGCCTTCTCTTCGGGTATGGGGTCAGCGGCGCTTGATGACCCGCTGCACGCTGCGCATCTTCGCGCCCTGCGGCATCGGGCCCTTCGGCATCGCGGCGCCACCGCGGTTGCCGAGCGCGGCGAGCTTGGCCTCCAGCGCGTCGACCTGCGCCGGGCGGAGGTTGCGCGGCAGCTTCATCATGTGGCTCGACAGGCGGCGCAGCGGGACCTGGCCCTCCTCGTTGCCGACCACGACCTCGTAGATCGGGGTGTCGCCGACCAGGCGGGCCACGCGCTTCTTCTCCTGCGAGAGCAGGTTCCGCACGCGGTGCGGGGCGCCCTCACCGACCAGCACGACACCCGGGCCACCCAGCACGCGGTGGACGGCGTCGAGCTGCGTGGTCGCGGCCACCGTCTGGGTGACCTTCCAGCGGCCGCGCAGGTTGTCCAGCGCCCAGCCCGCGGCTCCGGGCTGGCCCTCGGCCTTCGCGAACACCGTGCGCTGCACCCGGCGGCCGAAGATGATCACCGCGGCGAGCACGCCGAGGACGATGCCCAGCGGCAACAGGACCCACAGCATGCCGAGCAGCAGCCCGACCACGACGAAGACGCCGGCCACGACCAGGAACGCGCCGAGCATCCACGGGAGGAGCGCCTTGTCCTCCCGGCGCTGCATCTTGAACGCTTCCCAGATCTGACCGCGCCGGGCCTTGCTCGCGGCGCGTCGTTCCCGCTTGGCCTGCTTGGCAGCCTCTTTGTCCTGCTTTCCCGCCATATGAACCAGGATACGGCCGGGCAGGGCGACGCGATCCTGTCGGTCCCCTCTGCGAGGATGCCGGGGTGGCTAGCGCACCTGTGACCAAGTCCCCGACGGGCCTGTTGGACGGGCTGGACCCCGAGCAGCGTGCCGCCGCGGCAGCCCCGCGCGGGCCGGTCTGCGTCCTGGCCGGCGCGGGCACCGGCAAGACGCGCACCATCACCCACCGCATCGCGCACCTGATCGCGTCCGGGCACGTTTCCGCAGGTCAGGTGCTCGCGGTCACGTTCACCGCGCGCGCGGCGGGGGAGATGCGGACGCGGCTGCGCGCGCTGGGGGTCGACGGCGCCCAGGCGCTGACGTTCCACGCGGCGGCGCGGCGGCAGCTGCGGTACTTCTGGCCGCGCGTGGTGGGCGACCGGATGTGGGACCTGCTCGACGGCAAGCTGCGGCTGGTCGCCCAGGCGGCGCAGCGCTCGCGGGTCAGCACCGACACGGAGATCCTGCGGGACATCGCGAGCGAGATCGAGTGGGCGAAGGCGTCGCTGATCAGCCCGGAGGACTACCCGGCGCAGGCCGCGCGGCTGCAGCGGGACACGCCGATGCAGGCCGCACAGGTGGCCGAGGTGTACCGCAAGTACGAAGAGGTCAAGAACGCGGCGCGGATGCTCGACTTCGACGACCTCCTGCTGCACACGACGGCCGCGCTGGAGGACAACGCGGACGTCGCCCGCGAGTTCCGCGACCGGTACCGGTGCTTCGTCGTCGACGAGTACCAGGACGTCACCCCGTTGCAGCAGCGGCTGCTCGACGCGTGGCTGGGCGGCCGCGACGACATCACGGTGGTCGGCGACGCGAACCAGACCATCTATTCGTTCGGCGGGGCGTCGCCGCGGCCGCTGCTGGACTTCACGCGGCGGTTCCCGGAAGCGACGGTGGTGCGGCTGGAGCGGGACTACCGGTCCACGCCGCAGGTGGTCGAGCTGGCGAACAAGGTGATCGGCGCCGCGCGGGGGCGGCCGGCGGGGTCGCGGCTGAAGCTGATCGGGCAGCGCCCGGACGGCCCGCAGCCGCGGTTCGCGGAGTTCGACGACGAGCCGACGGAGGCGGGGGCGGTCGCCGGGCGGGTGCGGCAGCTGCTGGACGCGGGGGTGCCTGCGAGCGAGATCGCGATCCTGTACCGGGTCAACGCGCAGTCGGAGGTGTACGAGCAGGCGCTGACGGACCTGGAGATCCCGTATCTGGTGCGCGGCGGCGAGCGGTTCTTCGAGCGGCGGGAGATCCGGCAGGCGATGGTCTCGCTGCGCACGGCCGCGGCAGATCCGCCTCCGGGTGACCTGGTGACGGTGGTCCGTGCGGTGCTGGCCCGGGTCGGTTTGACGGAGCAGCCGCCGTCGGGCGGGGCGGCGAAGGAGCGGTGGGACGCGCTGCTGGCGCTTGTGGAGCTCGCCGAGGAGCTGGCGGCGTCGGTGGAGGGCGCGTCGATGGGCCGGTACGTCGCGGAGCTGGAGCAGCGCGCGGCGGCGCAGCACCCGCCGACGGTCGAGGGGGTGACGCTGGCGTCGTTGCACGCGGCGAAGGGCCTGGAGTGGGACGCGGTGTTCCTGGTGGGGCTCGCCGAGGGCACGATGCCGATCCAGCGCGCCGACGGCGACGAGGCGGCGATCGAGGAGGAGCGCAGGCTCTTCTACGTGGGGGTCACCCGCGCGCGGGAGCACCTGTGGTTGTCGTGGTCGCTGTCGCGGCACCCCGGCGGGCGACGGCACCGCCGCCGCAGCCGGTTCCTGTACGGCCTGATCCCGGAGGAACACCCGACGGCGCGGGTGCCCCGCCGCGCGGCGACCACAAGGACCAAGCCGAGCTGCCGCATGTGCGGCGAACAGCTGGCGAACACGCTCGAGGTGAAGCTGGGACGCTGCGCCCGCTGCCCGAGCGACCTCGACGAGGGCCTGCTGACGCGGCTGAAGGAGTGGCGAGCCGAGCGTGCGCGCGAACTGAAGGTGCCGCCGTTCGTCGTCTTCACGGACGCCACGCTGGTCGCAATAGCCGAACAACGCCCCGGCGACCAGCGCGGGCTGGTCGCGATATCCGGCATCGGCCCGACAAAGGTGCAACGCTTCGGCGACGAGGTCCTGTCCCTCCTCCGAGAGCACGTCTGAGCGGCTGTTCCGGTGGGCGGCCGTTTCTCGGTTGTCCAGTGGGTGGGTGTTTCTCGGTTCCCCGGTCGTCGGCCGGTTCTCGGCTGTCTGGTGAGTGGCTGTTTCTCGGTGGCCCACTGGGTGGCTGTTTCTTAGTGGCCCGGTGGGTGGCTGTTTCTCGGTTGCCCGGCCGGCGGCCGCTTCTCGGTTCCCCGGTGGGTAGGTGTTTCTCGGTCGCCCGGTGGGTGGCTGTTTCTCAGTGGTCCAGGGGGTGGGTGGTTCTAGGTTCCCCGGTGGGTGGCTGGATTCTCGGTTGTCCGATGAGCGGCCGTTCCTGATCGGTCGTTTGGTGGGATGGCTGTTCCTGCCCCGTTGTTCGGCAGCCGGCTGTTCTGGTCGGACGTGAGGTCGGCGGCCGTTCCTGGCCGCCGCGGGTGGAGTGACCGTTCCTGCCCGGTCGCTCGCGAGGGCGACCGCTCTCGCCCGCCCCACTGTCTACCCAGGCGGCTGCTCCTGGCCATCCGCCTATCGAGGGGCCGCTTCTGGCTCGTTGCTTACCGAGGCGGCCACTACTGACCGGCTGCATGCCGGGTGGCCGGTCTGCTCTACCACCCGCTGGGCGACCATTGCCGGCCTGGCTGGATTCGCAGCGGTCGCGGACCGCAATTACCCCCGTGATCGTGCCCTCGGCAAGCGGCCGGGTAGAAGCGGCCGTATCACCGGGCAGCCAGCCAGAAGTGGCGACTCGCCCGGGAGCTTGGCCCGCCCAGCCGCGAGCTCGGTCAGCAGCCTGTGGCGCGCAAAGACCTCGCGCGCTCACTCGGAACTGGCTAGCCTGGCGCGCCGGAACGACCGCGCAGCGTGCTGCATTCGTCACCGTGATCATCGGCGGTGCTGCGAGCTCGCGGGGCCACGCACGCTTGACCGCGTAGAAGGGCCGCTTCGCGCGGCGGAACCGCTGCTCAGGGACGATCTTCGTCGTCCGGGAAAGTTCTGCGAAAAATGAGTTGCCCCGCCTCGGGCAGGGGCAATAGCCTGCATGAGCGGGTGAAGAGCGCCCGCGAAGCGAACGCCCGTCGCCCGCCGGCGATGAGCGAAGGACGAGAGGAGGTGCTGGGACGTGAACATTTCGACCACGGTCACGCAGCCTGGCATCGCTCTGCCCTTCGCCCGTTCGGCGATGGCTTGCGCGAATGGCTGGGGCGTCGGCACTGCCGGCGTCGCTCTGCCGATCCTCGCCCGGCTGCGTGACCGCTTCGACGGGACCGGTGTGTCCGCCGTCAAGCCGGCGTACGTCCCGACCGACAAGCAGACCCGACTCCACGTTCCGCTGGCTCCTCCGGAGCTCAGACTCTGACCCCCCGTCAGGGAGACAGGCTCACGAGGGCCGCGGAACCGAGTTTCGGATCCGCGGCCCTCGTGTTTTTGTACCACCTCACAACCGAAAAACCGTTACTACACAAAGGAGAACGGGAATGTCATCGGCAATCGCCTTCGCGTCAGAGAAGGCGTTACCCGACGAACTCGCCCTTCCGGGATCCGGAATCGGTGAGCTTTTCGATGCCGTGGCCTCGCCGGACGCCGACCTGCCCTGCAGGTCCGGCGACGCCGACCTGTGGTTCGCGGAGTCACCGGCGGATCTGGAGCTGGCCAAGAGCCGGTGCGCCGACTGCCCGATCCGGAGTGCGTGCCTGTCCGGCGCGCTCGCCCGGCGGGAGCCCTGGGGGGTCTGGGGAGGCGAGATCTTCGAGCGCGGTGCCGTGGTCGCGCGCAAGCGGCCGCGGGGACGTCCTCGCAAGAACCCGGTGGAAACGCCCGTAGCGGAGAAGCGCATCGAGCGCCGCAACCGCACTGACCAGCAGAGTGCAGCCGCATGAGTACTGAAGCCCCCTTCGTTCCCGTGTCGTGGACGAAGCATCCGAGCACGCCGCGTCCCCGCGCCGGGGTCGCGCCCATGACCAAGGAGATCACCCGAATGTTGCTCAACGAAGAACTGGCCAGAGCACGAATACAGGACCTGCACGACGACGTCCGCCCGCGATCGGTGCGCACCAACGCACGCGCCGCCCGCCGGTGGGACCGGGTGGCCCGCTGGGCTTCCCGCCGCGCAGGTCGCTACCGCGCCTAGCCGATCGCTGACTCCGCTCGTAGCGGTTCGTCACGCCCATCGGCTCCTGGGCCCGGTGGTGTTTCGAGGAAGGCTCTCGAACACCACCGGGCCGGACGCCGTTGGGCATCCATTTCAATGACCGCCCAGTGGCGGCTGGAGGTTCGCCGCATCCAGTCGCCACTGCACGCGCTCCACTCCGCGTCGATGACCTCGGAGCGCACTCGAAACGGCGGCGAGCGACCGAACGCCGGTGTTGAATGACCGGTATGGCCGCACACACGCACGATCACATCGACTGGGCCGAGCGGATACCGGCGTTGCGCCGCGCCGATGAACTTCATGCAGCGACCCACGCGGGAATCGCCGCCCGCCTGCTCGGCCGCGTCGGCGTGCAGCCGGTGATCGTCGACGCAGGTAGTGGAGCCGGCGGGATGAGCGCAGCCTTCGCGGCCGAGTTGGCCCGCCGCGGCGGCGGCACGCTCGTTCTCGTCGACGCCGTTCCGGAGCTGCTCGAGGCGGCCGAGGCTGCTGCCAGGGCAGCCATCGTGCGGGTGAACGCGGAACGCATCGCCCGGGCGGACCTGGAAAGCCCTGAGGCTGCAACCCGAGGCGAGCCCCCAGCTGCACAGCAACAGGTCGAACTCGAGCAGGCGCGAGCCGAGTTGGCAGGGAGCGCTGTGGCTGCGACGGTAGGCCGCGCCCACCCCGGACCCGAGGCTGTTTCCAACGCCGCGTTCGCCGGGCAGGTCTCGATCGAGAGCATCCGAGCCGATGTCGCGTCGGTGGACCTCGCTCAACTCGTCCAGCCCGCGGACCTGGTCTGGGCCGCTTCGATGGTGCATCACCTCCCTGATCAGCAAGCCGGAGTCGAGGGCCTGGTCACTGCTCTCAAGTCGGGCGGAACGCTCGCCCTGGCTGAGGGGAGCCCACCGACGTACTGCCTCCCCTGGGATCTGGGCGTCGGCGAACCCGGGTTGGAGCGCCGTCTACTGGCAGCCCGCGATCACTCGTTCGGAGAAATGCGTGCCGGCATGCCGGGCTCGGTCCGGATGCCCTATGGCTGGTACACAGCCCTCGTCAAAGCCGGGCTGGGGCAAGTCGGCTCTTTCAGTTGTCTTGTCGACTTGCCAGCGCCACCCAGCCAGGTCGTTCGCAACTACGTGATCGAGCACATCACCTGGCTCGCGTCGGACGGCGACGGGCTGCTGACGCAGGAAGATCGGGACGTCCTGCGCCGCCTCCTCGATCCGGCGGATTCCGAGTACCTGGGCAGCCGTGAGGACATCTACGTGCTCGGAACGCAGACAGTCCACTTCGGATCGCGCCGATGAGCGAGCAGGTTGCCTGTTCTCGCTGCGGCACTGAACGGAAGCCGGACGAGGACCCGCTGGAAACGCTGGCTTGGGTCAGCGAACGCGAGGGCGGTGCTCTGCACTGGCTGTGTCCCCGGTGCGCTCGTGAGCACGTCCGTGACATCGAGGGGAAGCTACCACCCGAATATTGGTAAATGCTCGTCATGCCGCTACCTCCTTCAGCGCCTGAACCCTCGGCCGCCTGCGGCGAGCTGCCGCGGCGAACGCGCTCGTGAGTTCCCGCGCCACTGCCATCGCGTCACCGCGAAGACGGCTGGGGGTGGTGTGGACCAGCACGACTCCCGCGCCGGTGAGCGGAAGGTGGCTCGTCGCCGGACGGTCGGAGCAGGTGGGTGCGGGATCGAGGATCCAGCCCAAGGCGACTTCGTCCCACCAGGCGTCGACCACGCCGAGCCGGCGTCCGGCCGAGTCGCAGATGGTCACGTTCCAGACCGGCGGCGGCACCGGGACACCGCCGAGCAGTTCCCGCGCCACGCCCTGCTGGTAGGTGTCGCGGAGCGAACCCAGACTGCGCAGGGTCTGGCGGACCGCTGCTGTTCCGCGTTGGTTGCCAGCGTCGACTTCGTCACGCAACTGTTCGGCGCTGCACAGGCCGTAGTAGACCGGCAGCGTGAGCAGGCGCCGGAGCCTGTCCGGATCGGTCTCGTGCCTGGCGAGATCGACGGTGGCGCGGGCGGGCGGAGCGAACGGTAGCCCGTCCACGACGACCGGCTCGGGCAGGCGGGACGTGCGGTCGAGCCAGGTGAACTCGTGCGACGCGATCCGACGTCCGATCGGGATCAGGACATGGACGCGCCGGGACGGAGACAGCGGAATGCCTTGAGCCTGCAACGCATCCGTGCCGCTGATCACCGCATCCGGGCCGGCGTGGTAGATCGCTGCACGCAGCTGTTGGTCCCGGCTGGGTTCTCGGTTGCTCAACAGGATCACGCCCGGCAGGAGCCGTCGCCACGGCCCGCCCGGACGGCACCGGGACGAGATGACGTGCTGGCTCAGGCCCGCTCGGCGCAAGCGCATGCTGGTGGTGACGTCCTCGCCCGGAGTCGAGTCACACGCTGGTGTTGCGCTGATGGTTTCGGTCATGGGACCAGCGTTGCGCTGGAAATGAGGCAGGGGAAGACGTGACGGGGAACTGTGGACAACTCGGTGGTGCGACTGGTCATCTCGTGCGGTTCTGGTCGGAATTGTGGATAACTGGGGCTCCTGACGGCCCGCGGAACCCGCGGCGGCAGAAGTTGCGGCATGGTGGGTGTTGCGACGGGACAGGCAGGACGAAGGCCAGCGCGGAAGCTCGGTCCGCATGGCGGTGAAAGTTTCGCGCATCCTGCGCCCACTGGCGGGGATATGACGACGAGGAGGTGGCGGCAGGCAAAGCGATGTGTTGAGAAGACGGCGCAGGGATGCAACGGGCCGGATTGCAGATGCTGGTGCGGACTGGCCAATTGCCGGGCATACCTTGCGAGGCAAGAAACCGGGCGGGAAAGGGCGCGTGTTTGTGAGGATGGCCAGAACATCGGGATCAGTGCGATGAACGGGGCGCCGGACTCCGGGACGTCAGGGGCTCGCGCGAGAGCGTCGCCCCCGACGTCCGGATGGAAATGGAACGAAAGGGAGGTGTTGCTCAGTCGGCGAAGCCGGGCTGCCAGCGCTCCACGATCGCTCGTGCTGGGATCTCCGCGTCGAGCTGGCACAGGATCCCCGTCGAACCTGCCGTCACGCGGTGGATCAGCAGGTACTCCGGCGGGAGGTTCAGTGACCGGCCGGTGCGGAAGTCGCGGCCACGGGTGTCGCCGACTCGCATCGCTTGGCGTTGCATCCAGCGGCGCGTGAAATGGAAGCGCTCATTGGCGAGGGGCTCGGTGAACGGGGCAAGGTAAGCAAGCACGTCGTCAGCGCTGAGTTCTGTGCCAGGCCGGATGAAGCCGGAGGAGCGCAACAACTCCATGAGTTCGACGGAGCGGTGATCGAGGGCCAGACGAGTCATCTCGCCCAGCTGGCGGGGAATGCCATGCGGTAGGCGGGCCACCGCGCCGAAGTCGATCACGGCGAGACGGCCGTCGTCCAGCAACATGAAGTTGCCGGGATGCGGGTCGGAATGCAGTAGCTTCGCCCGGGCCGGTGACGAGAAGTGGAACTCGGCCAGGAGCGCGCCGACGTGGTTGCGAGTCTCGGCGTCCGCGCCGGCGATGATCTTGGCGAGGGGGGTGCCGGTGACCCACTCCGTCACGAGCACCTTGGGCGCGCTCGCGACGACCTTCGGCACCAGGACCTTGTCGTCGCCGTCGAAGGCCTTCGCGAACTCGCGCTGGCTGTCGGCCTCGCCGCGGTAGTCCAGCTCCTCGTCCATCCGCGCGGACAGTTCGGCAAGCAGTGGCTTGACCTCGGTGCCCGGCAGGAGCGCCTGGAAGAGCCTGCTGAACCGCTGCAGCTGCCGCAGGTCGCTGCGCAGTGCCTCGTCGGCGCCCGGGTACTGGACCTTGACCGCCACCTCGCGACCGTCGTGCCAAACCCCGCGGTGCACCTGACCGATACTCGCCGATGCGGTGGGGGCGTCGTCGAACTCACGGAACCGCGTCTCCCACGACCGGCCCAGCTGTTCGGCCAGGACGCGCCGGGTTTGGCGGACCGGCATCGGCGGCGCGGCGGCCTGCAGGCGGGTCAGTGCGTCCCGGTACGGGGCGGCCAGCTCGTCGGGCACGGCCGCCTCGAAGACGCTCAAGGTCTGCCCGAACTTCATCGCGCCGCCCTTGAGCGTGCCGAGCACCTCGAACAGCTGCTCGGCCGCCTTCGCCGACAGGTTCGCGTTGACTTCTTCCGCGCTCTGACCGGTCAGGCGCCGCCCCCAGCCGCCGACCGCCCGCCCCGCGATTCCGAGCGGCAGGCTCGCGAGCTTCGCGGCGCGGGCGGCGGTGCGGCGGGGAATCCCGGGATCGGCACGGTCGTCGGTCTCTTCGGGAAAGTCGGTCACTCCTGCGATTGTGCCTTGTCGACCATGTCCTCCGCAGCCATCGGCGCGAGCACGTTGCTGACCAGCGGTTCCGGGCGAGCCCCGCAGGTGCAGGCCGGGTTGGGCGGCCACGGGCGGTGGTAGACCGTGCAGTCGTAGGGGTCGATCTCCATCGTCGTGTTCCAGCCGGGCGGCACACCGTCGGCCGGTCCGAGAGCCCGGAGCACCTGACCGGTCGCCAAGGCGGCGGTCGCCTGGACCGTTGTGAGGTCGGCCTTCTGGGTGCGCCCGGCGAGCTGTCCCGCGACCGTGGGCCAGCGGTCGTCCATCGAGCGGCGGGTGAGGTCCGCGCACGCCAGGCAGCTGCTCCGCCCGGGTTCGACGAGCGGGCCCACGATCCCGATGCCTTCCCGCACGCGCACCGCCAGGTGCGGCACCCGCTCGTGCATCAGCTGCCGGACCAGCTCGGGCGCCGGAACGATGGCGTCGGCGAGTACGACGAGCTCCGGAAGCCGCCCGTCGCGCAGGCGGCGCGTCACGGTCGCGGGGTTCGCCCGCCGGATGGCTTCAGCCGCCGCGGCGGACCGCGACCGGCCGATGTCGGCGTCGGTGTAGCCGCTGCCGGTGTCGTGCTCGGTGACATTGCCGGCGGCCTCGACACACACCTGCCCCACTCCCGCCGTGGCGAGCAGCACCGCGATGGCGACCGTCAGCCGCCCCGACCCGAAGAGCACGACGGCGCTGTGGCGTCGCCGGGCGACGGTCTCGCCGTGGCGGTGCCCGGTCGACAGGGACCACAGGGCGGCCTCGCTGGCGGCGCGGTTGTAGGCGGACGGCGGCCACGCCTCCTCGACCAGTCCGAGCCGGGTCAGGTTCGTGACGATGTCGCGGAGGATTTCGACGTGTTCGCTCTTGGCGAGCGCGAGCAGGCTCTCCAGCCGGAGACTGCCGTCGAGGCGGTGCAGAGCGTCCACCAGGTCGGGTGGCAGGTCCTTGGCCACCATGGCGTGCCTGGGGTCGAGACCGATCTGGACCTCGCCCGGACCGCGGTCGAAGACTTCGAGGCCCGGCCGCAGCCAGGGACGTTCGGGCAGGAAGACCGTGTGCTGATTTGTGCCGATGTCCGTCATGGAGCACAGGGTGACGGAAGGTGGCTAAGAATCCGCTAACCAAGATCGCGAGTTATCCACAGGTGGGCCATCATGTGGATAACTCGGGCCTTCTCGAAGTCGGCTCTCCCGAGTTGTCGGCCCCTGGCTTTACCGTGGACGGGTGGCGAACGCACGGGTGCCCTCTTTGAGGAACCGGGACAACACCGGGCAGTCATCGAACCCGCAGCTCAAGGTCGAAGTACGGCGCAGTGCACGACGAAGGCGGACGGTCAGCGCGTACCGGGACGGCGACACCCTCGTGGTGCTCATCCCGGCGAGCATGAGCCGAGCCGAGGAAAAACACTGGGTGGCCGAGATGGAGCGCAAGCTCCAGCGCACGGAGACAAAGCGGGCGTCTCCGGCACGCGAGTCGGATGCCGCCCTGCTCGCGCGGTGCGCGCAGCTGTCAGCGCGATACCTCGACCGGCAGGCGTTGCCGGCAAGCGTCCGCTGGGTCCCGCCGATGCGCACCAGATGGGCATCGTGCACACCGGCGGACCGGACGATCCGGGTGAGTGACAGGTTGCAGAACGTGCCCGCGTGGGTGCTGGACTACGTGCTGGTGCACGAGCTGGCGCACCTGCGGGTGGCGGCGCACAACGCCGAGTTCTGGGAGCTGGTCCGGCGCTATCCGAAGACGGAGCGGGCGATCGGCTACCTCGAGGGCCTGTCCGCCGCGGCCGGTTGGGGGATCAGCGAGCTGGACGACGACTGAGGAACGCAGCTCGGGGCCCCGCAACCTGGCGGGGCCCCGAGCTGTTGAGGGGGGTGGGAACAGCGGCCTTACCAGGTGGCCAGCGATGCCGGGTGCGGCGTTGAGCGGGCGGCGCTACTCGGATCGCCGCGGGCGGGGGTGGCCCCGGGTCCTCTGTCAGGGACGGCATCGCTGCTGTTGGCCGGGACTGCCGGGTGCAGGGCTGAGGGCGGCGTGGCCGGTGGCTGGGCTGTCGAGATGCACGGCCGAGGCTGGCGGGGCCGTTGGCCGGTCTGCGGGGATGCAGGGTTGAAGGCCGGCGGGTCGGTGGCCGGGCTTGCCGGGAGCCACAGTTGACCGCGATGTTGCTGTTGGTCGGGATGCCGGGATGCGGGGATGCCGGGATGAAGGGTTGAGGGCGGCGGGGCCGTTGCCGGGCTTGCCGGGGCCAGGGTTGAGGGCGGCGGGGCCGTTGCCGGGCTTGCCGAGATCCAGGGCTGAGGGTGGCGGGACCGGTGGGCGGGGCTTACCCGGAACGCGTGGCTGAGGACGGTGTTTGCTATCGGCTGGGTTGCCGGGCTCGACGGCTGAGGGCGGTGGGGCCTGTGACGGGGCTTGCCGGGCTCGACGGCTGAGGGCGGTGCGGCCTGTGACGGGGCTTGCCGGGCTCGACGGCTGAGGGCGGTGCGGCCTGTGACGGGGCTTGCCGGGATCGACGGCTGTGCGCGGCCGCCGGTGGCCGGGGATTGCCGGGATGCCGAGTGAGGGCGGTGTTGGTGTTGGCCGGGTTGCTGGGATCGACGGCCGTGCGCGGCGCCGCCGGTGGCCGGGCTCATCCAGATGCAGGGCTGAGGGCGGCGTTGCTGGTCGCCGGGCTGTAGGGCCGATGGCAGCGGGCCGTTGCCGGGGCTATCGAAAGCCTGGGCTTAGAGCAGCGCGGCTGGTCGCGGGGCCTCTCAAAGCCAACACCTGAACGCGCCTTGCGAGGGGCGCAGCGGGTCGCGCTCGGCTGGGGCGGCACTTGCCGTCCGCCCCAGCCGAGCTTCGCTTGTGCGACCTGGGGTCAGTTGCCGGGCTCGTCGCCCTTGCCGGGGTCTTGCTTGTCCTCCGGCTTGGTGCGCTCCAGCTCGGCCATCGGGTCGTCCAGCTCGCCCGGCTTGCCCAGCCGCTCGGCGAACTCCAGCGGGTCGTCCAGGTCCTCCGCCGACGGCATGAGGTCCGGGTGCGACCACAGGCCGTCCCGCTTCTCGGCGCCGTGCCGGTCGCCCACGAGCTTCCACAGCGCGGACGCCGCACGCATCCGGCGGGGCCTCAGTTCGAGCCCGACCAGCGTCGCGAACGTCTGCTCGGCCGGGCCGCCCGTCGCGCGGCGGCGGCGCAGCGTCTCACGCAGGGCGTCGGCCCCGGGGAGCCTGTCGCCGACCGCGTCGGCGACCACCACGTCCACCCAGCCCTCCACCAAGGCGAGCAGCGTCTCCAACCGGTTCAGCGCCGCCTGCTGCTCGGGCGTCGTCTGGGGCTCCAGCAGCCCCGAGGACAACGCCTCCTCGATGCTCGCCGGGTTCGACGGGTCCACCTGGCCGGCCAGCTGCTCCAGCGCGGAGGTGTCGACCTTGATGCCGTGCGCGAACTCCTCGACCGTCGCCAGCAGGCGCTGCCGCAGCCACGGCACGTGCGAGAACAGGCGCTGGTGCGCGGCCTCCCGCGCGGCCAGGAACACCAGGACCTCGCTGCTCGGCAGCTCCAGCCCCTCGGTGAACTTCTCGATGTTCGCGGGCAGCAGCGCCGACGTCCCCTCCGGCCCCAGCGGCAGACCCACCTCGGTCGAGGTGAGCACCTCCGACGCGAGCTGCGCGAGCGCGTTGCCCAGCTGCGAGCCGAACGCCATGCCGCCCATCTGGCCGACCATCGACAGCAGCGGCCCGGCGGCCTGCTTCGCCTCGGCGGGGAGCGCCTCCACCCACGCGCCCGACACCTGCTGGGCCACCGGGTCGCACAGGCGCTGCCATGTCGGCAGCGTCTTCTGCACCCAGTCGCGCGGGGACCACGCCGCGGTCACCGACGCGCCCGCGGGGAGGATCGTCGCGGCGTCGAGCCACAGCTCCGCGAGGTGCCCGGCGTCGCGCACGGCGCTGTCGGCGTCGCCGCTCGAGGCGAAACCGATCGTGCCGCCTGCGCTCCCGCTGAGCTTCTGCAGTGCGATTTGTTTTGCGAGGTCGTAGTTCACCGGGCCCGACGAACTGCCGGCCTGGCTCAGCATCTGCCCGAGCTGGCTCAGCATCTGGCCGAGCTGGTTGAACGCGTCGGCGCCGGGCTGCTGGCCGCCCTCCGACGGCCCGTTGTCACCGGGCTTGTCGGGATCCGGGGGCCCGAAGCCGAACGGGAGATTGCTCATAGCTCCACCGTACGCGGCCGGAGCAGCCGTGACCCCGCCAGAGGTGTCCGATTTCGCTCGGCGCGATCAAGGCCTGGTGATCGAGCGTGCGGGCCGGTCACCGTACGCTGTGGGCCGTGAGCGAGTCCCGCGACGAAAGCACTGCTCCCGGCGCCGCGACCGGCACCAAGCCCGACGACGGCGACCAGGCCCGCAACGGGCACCGCGCGACGCGGCCCCGCGAGCGCGCCCGCATGACGAGGCGCGGCTGGACCGTCGTGACCAGCGGTGTCCTCATCGTGGCGTTCGGGCTCATCGGCGCGTTCGTCCAGGTGCCCTACGTGGCGATCGGCCCCGGCCCGACCTACGACACGCTCGGCCAGGTCAACGGCGTCCCGGTGGTCGAGATCGACGGGCAGCAGACCTACCCGACCGCGGGCGAGCTGCGGATGACCACGGTCTCGCTCAACGACGAGATCAGCCTGTTCGGCGCGCTCGGGCTGTGGGTCAGCGGCCGGTACGCGCTCGCGCCGCGCGAGGAGTACTTCCGCCCCGGCGAGAGCGACGAGCAGGTCCAGCAGGAGAACGTCCAGCAGTTCCAGGACTCGCAGAGCAACGCCGAGGTCGCCGCCCTGCGCCACCTCGGCTTCCCGGTCAAGGTGCTCGCCCAGACGATCGTCGACAACACCCCGGCCAGCCGGGTGCTCGCGGCGGGCGACCGGCTGCTGTCGGTCAACGGCCGCGCCATCACCAACGAGGACGACGTCACCGCGGCGCTCGCCGACACCACCCCAGGCCAGACCGTGCCGATCACGTTCCAGCACGGCACCGAGCCGCCCCGCACCGAGCAGATCACGCTCGCCGCGAACCCGGACCCGTCCAAGAAGCAGGGGTTCATGGGCCTGCAGCCCATCGACCGGGCCGACGTGCCCTTCGACGTGAAGATCTCGCTGCAGGACGTCGGCGGCCCCTCGGCCGGCCTGATGTTCGCGCTGGCGATCGTCGACCGGCTCACCCCGGGCGAGATGGTGGCGGGTGAGCACGTCGCCGGCACGGGGGAGATCACCGAGAAGGGACAGGTCGGCGCGATCGGCGGGATCTCGTTCAAGGTCGTCGCCGCGCGCGAGGCCGGCGCCACCGTGTTCCTCACGCCCGAGGCCAACTGCGCGGAGGCCTCCGCCGCGGCGCCGGACGGGCTGAAGCTGGTCAAGGTGTCCGACCTGGACAGTGCGCTCTCGGCGCTGGACGCGCTCAAGGCGGGGCAGCCCACGCCGTCCTGCTGACCCGGACCCGCGCCGGGGAGGGGAATCCGCGGTGCTCATGGGACCCGGGGGAGTGCCCGGGCTGTGGGGCCTGGGCGCTGAGCGCGCGGCTGCGGCGGTGCGGAATTCGCGGCGCTCAGCCGGGTGCCCCGCCTGGGGCACGCGGCCGAGCGGTGAAGTCAGGGAGCCAGCGTGGCGCGAAGCGCGTCCAGCAGGTTCGGCGCCAGGTCGGGGTGCTCGACGATCTCGTCGGCGGGCTCGGCGTCCTCCGCCTTGGTGTAGCCCCGCAGCCGCATGACGCAGGCTCCCGGGCCGTCCCGCAGCACGGCCGCCACCAGGCGCGCCTCCGTCCGGTCGGGGTGGTCCGCCGCGGCCTGCCGCAGCCGCTCCGCGTCGCCGGACCCGGACAGCTCCGACTCGGCACTCGGCGGCAGCACGATGATCTCCTGGGCCAGCGCGCAGCCGAGCACGGCCTCCGGCCACGCGATCCGCCCCAGCGCCTCCGCCAGGTCACCCTCTGGCAGCGGCTCCTGCGCCACCGGGGTCAGCGCGCTCGACGGGTCGAGCTGCCCGGCCAGCTCGGGCTGCTCGCGCAGCAGCGACGCGGTCGGGACCAGCGCGAACAGCTGAGGAGGCTGGTCCCACCCGGCGGCGGCCACGAACTCCTCGACCTCACGGGCCAGCGCCGCGATGGCCGGACCGGTGGCGGGGTTGACTTCCGATGCCATCTCCTCATCGTGTCAGGTGCCTGCCGGACGTGTCCGATTCGGGCCGGTCGGGGAACCCGCGGCGGCCCTCCTACAGTTAGGGGTTCAGGGGTGTCCTGCATTACGGGTCGCCCCGCCAGCGGACCAAGACATCAGGAGCGTGCGCAGTGGCCAGTCGGCCCCCAGTGAGCCTGCCGAAGCTGTCCCGTCGCAGCCGGGTACTGCTGATCATCGCCGCGGTGATCGTCCTGGCGCTGCTACTCGGCGCGCGCCTGTTGGACACCTATGTCGACTGGCTGTGGTTCGGCGAGGTGGACGCCCGCCAGGTCTTCAACACCATGGTCGTCACCCGCATCGTGTTGTTCTTCGCGATCGGGCTGCTGGTCGGCGGCTCGCTCGCGCTCAGCCTGTGGATCGCCTACCGCACGCGGCCGGTGTTCGTCCCGGTCTCCGGCGCCGACGACCCGCTGGCCCGCTACCGCTCGGCCGTGGTCGGCCGCATCCGGCTGTTCGGCATCGGCATCCCGCTGGTCACCGGCCTCATCGCGGGCGCGACCGGCGAGGGCGACTGGCAGCGCATCCAGCTGTTCCTGCACGGCACGAGCTTCGGCCAGACCGACCCCGAGTTCGGCAACGACATCGGCTTCTACGCCTTCACGCTGCCCTTCTACCAGTGGCTGCTCGGCTGGCTGTTCGTCGCGGTGACGATCTCGTTCATCGGCGCGCTCATCGCGCAGTACCTGTTCGGCGGCATCCGGCTCGCCGGTCGCGGCGGCCAGCTCGCCGGCTCGGCCCGCGTCCAGCTCGCCGTCACCGCCGGCCTGTTCGTGCTGCTGAAGGCCGTCGAGTACTACTTCGACCGCTACAACCTGCTGTTCTCCGACCGCAACGCCCCGCTGTTCTACGGCGCCACCTACACGGACCTGAACGCGGTGCTGCCCGCGAAGCTGATCCTGCTGTGCATCTCCGCGATCTGCGCTGTCGCGTTCTTCGCGGGTGCGTTCCTGCGCAACATCCAGCTGCCCGCGATCGCGCTGGTGCTGCTGATCCTGTCCGGTGTGCTGGTCGGCGTCGCCTGGCCGGCGATCCTCGAGCAGTTCTCGGTCAAGCCGAACGCCAACCAGAAGGAAGCGCTTTCCATCAGTCGCAACATGGACGCGACGAAGTCCGCGTTCGGGCTCAACAACGTCCAGTACGAGGACTACACCGGCACCGGGCAGGCCACCGCGTCGGACATCAGCGCGGACGTCACGACCGTGCCCAATATTCGCCTGCTCGACCCGAACGTGCTGGCGCCCACCTTCACCCAGCGGGTCGGCCGGGAGAACTTCTACGGCTTCCCGCAGAAGCTCGACATCGACCGCTACGAGATCGACGGCAAGCTGCAGGACTACGTGGTCGCCGCGCGTGAGATCAACACCGCCAACCTCACCGGCAACCAGACCAACTGGATCAACAAGCACATGGTCTACACGCACGGGAACGGGTTCGTGGCGGCACCGGCCAACACGATCGACCGTGCCGTGAGCAACGCCAACAGCGATGGCGGTTACCCGATCGCGGTCACCAGCGACACGCAGAACCCGACCGGCGCCGGCATCAACCCGGCCAACCCCACCGCGCCCGGCATCTCGGTCACCGAGCCGCGGATCTACTACGGCGAGCTCACCAACGACTACGCCATCGTCGGCGGCCAGGAAGGCCGCGCACCCGGCGAGTACGACAGCGCGAGCAGCAGCAACTACCGCTACGACGGCACCGGCGGCGTGAACCTCGGCAACTGGTTCAACCGCCTCGCCTTCGCGGCCAAGTACGGCGAGCGCAACATCCTCTTCTCCGACGCCATCAGCGACGGCTCGAAGATCATGTACAACCGCGACCCGCGCCAGCGCGTCAGCAAGGTCGCGCCGTGGCTCACCGTCGACGGCGACCCGTACCCGGCGGTGGTCGACGGCAAGATCGTCTGGATCGTCGACGGCTACACCACGCTGAACAACTACCCGTACTCCCAGCAGACCCCGCTCGGCGCCGCCACCGAGGACACCCTCGCCGGCGTCGCCCGCCAGGCCAACAACAACATCAACTACATCCGCAACTCGGTCAAGGCGACCGTCGACGCGTTCAACGGCACCGTCACCCTCTACTCGGTCGACGAAAAGGACCCGGTCCTCAAGGCGTGGGAGCAGGTCTTCCCGGGCCTGGTCAAGCCGGGCACCGAGATCAGCCCCGAGCTGCGGTCGCACTTCCGGTACCCCGAGGACCTGTTCAAGGTCCAGCGTGAACTCCTGACGAAGTACCACGTCACCGACCCGCAGGAGTTCTACACGACCAACACCTTCTGGAACGTGCCCCAGGACCCGACCCAGGAGGGCGGCACCAACCTGGACGCCTCCGGCCTGGCCAACCAGCCCGGCTACTACGTGCTGGCGCAGGCGCCGGGGCAGAGCGGCACGACGTTCCAGCTGACCAGCCCGCTCACCGCCCTGCAACGGCAGTACCTCGCGGCCTGGATGACAGTGTCCTCCGACCCGAACGACTACGGCGCCATCAAGGTCCTGCGGCTACCCACCACCGCGGCGGGCAACAGCCAGGTCGACGGCCCCGTCCAGGTCCAGAACAGGTTCCAGAGCGACTCCCGGTTCGCCCAGGAACGCACCCTGTTCAGCAACCAGAGCGTCACGGTGATCTTCGGCAACCTGATCACCCTGCCCGTCGGCGGCGGGTTCCTCTACGTCGAACCCGTCTACATCCAGCAACGCAACCAGAACAGCTACCCGCAGCTCGCCCGCGTGCTGGTGTCCTACGGGTCCAAGGTCGGGTTCGCCTCCACCCTCGCCGACGCGCTCAAACAGGTCTTCGGCGACCAGGCCGGCCAGGCGGCGACCTCGCCGACCCAGCAACAACCGACGACCACGCCGACACCGTCCACCACGCCGACGACCCCGCCCGCCACCGGCGGCACCGGCAGCAGCCCCGCCCTCGACCAGGCCGTCGCCGACATCCAGTCGGCGCTCGAACGGCTCCGGCAGGCCCAGCAGAGCGGCAACTTCGCCGCACAGGGCGAGGCGCTCGCCGCGCTCGACGCCGCCGCCCGCGCCTACGAGAACGCCAAGGCCGCACAGACGACCTCGGCGCCACCCCAGCCGGGCGGATGACGCACCCCACCGGGTGCCGGAACTGCTTCCGGCACCCGGTGTGCACACCCCCGCAACCAAGGCGTAAACTCATCCTCACAACGCGGGGTGGAGCAGCTCGGTAGCTCGCTGGGCTCATAACCCAGAGGTCGCAGGTTCAAATCCTGTCCCCGCTACCAGGGAAAAGGCCCGGTCTTCACGGACCGGGCCTTTTTCGTGCGCTTGGGGCACCCCCGATTGGGCCGGACGGGGGAAGGTAATGACCTTTGTGGACATTGACCGTGACCACTGTGGACAGATCGGCGGAAAAGTGGCACCTTGTAGGGGTGTCTGAACTCAATGCAACAGCAGCGGCATTGCTCGGCCTGCTCCAGGACGGCCCGGCCACCGGGGGGCAGCTGGTTGCGGCGGCGGAGGAGCGGTTCGGGACGTTCTTCAGCGTCACCCGCAGCCAGGTCTACCGTGAGCTGCCCGCCCTCGCCAAGGAAGGGCTCGTCCGGCTCGGCAAGCAAGGCCCGCGCTCCAGCCAGCAGTACGTGATCACCGCCGCCGGGAAGAAGGCCTTCAAGGCCTGGCTGACCTCCGACGCCGGCCCCGACCACCTCCGCAGCCCCCTGATCCTGCGCCTCGTGCACGCCGCCTCGCTCACCGCGAAGCAGCGCGCCGGCCTCATCGAGACGGCCAGGGCCAGCTACCAGGAGGACCTGGACGAGGCGAGGGCGGCCGTCAAGGCAGCAGGCGACCCCTACAGCAAGGCCATCGCCGAGTTCGGCCAGGCGCACGCCCGCGCGGCGCTGAAGCTGATCGACGCGATCCCGGACGCCTGAGCGGCCACGGGGCCCCAAGCGGCCGGTTCCCGTAACCGGCCGCGCCCCGTGCCGTAACCTTGAAGGTTGTGAGTGGTGACTTCGCAGCCGACCTGAAGGACCTCGCCGGCAAGCTGACGCAGGTCGAGTCCGTCATGGACCTCGACGCCCTGCGCGCACAGGTGGCTGACCTGGAAGAGCAGGCGTCCAACCCCAACCTGTGGGACGACCCGGAGGCCGCGCAGAAGGTCACCAGTCAGCTGTCCCACCGGCAGGCCGAGCTGCGCCGGGTCACCGACCTGCGCCAGCGGCTCGACGACCTCGAGGTGCTCCACGAGCTCGCCGAGGCCGAGGGCGACAACGCCAGCAAGGCCGAGGCCGAAGGCGAGCTGACCCGCCTCGCGAAGGAAGTGGACGCCCTCGAGGTCCGCACCCTGCTCTCCGGCGAGTACGACGACCGCAACGCGGTGGTCACCATCCGCGCGGAAGCCGGCGGCGTCGACGCGGCCGACTGGGCCGAGATGCTCCTGCGCATGTACCTGCGCTGGGCCGAGCGCCACGGCTACCCGACCGACGTCTACGACATCTCCTACGCCGAAGAGGCCGGCATCAAGTCGGCCACCTTCAAGGTCGCGGCCCCCTACATCTACGGCACCCTCTCCGTCGAACAGGGCACCCACCGGCTCGTCCGGATCTCCCCGTTCGACAACCAGGGCCGCCGCCAGACGTCGTTCGCCCACGTCGAGGTGCTGCCCGAGGTCGAGGAGGTCGACCACGTCGAGATCCCGGAGAAGGACATCCGGGTCGACGTGTTCCGCTCCTCCGGCCCCGGCGGGCAGAGCGTCAACACCACCGACTCCGCGGTGCGCATCACCCACCTGCCCACCGGCATCGTCGTCTCCTGCCAGAACGAGAAGTCGCAGCTGCAGAACAAGGCCGCCGCGCTCAAGGTCCTCCAGGCCAAACTCCTCCTCAAGAAGAAGGAGGAGGAACGCGCCGAGCTGGACGCGCTCAAGGACTCCGGCAGCAGCTGGGGCAACCAGATGCGCAACTACGTTCTGCACCCGTACCAGATGGTCAAGGACCTCCGCACCGAGCACGAGGTGGGTAACCCCAGCTCGGTGCTCGACGGGGAGATCGACGACTTCCTGGAGGCCGGTATCCGCTGGCGCAAGCAGGCCAACGCTGCGTAACCGCCGCGCCGGAGGCAATAGGCCAACCCGGGCTTAACGACGCCCATGGGTAGGATTGCCCACCGTGATTCGGCTCGACAGTGTCTCCAAGGTCTACAAGACGTCGACGCGTCCCGCACTCGAGAACGTGTC
Source organism: Amycolatopsis sp. 3B14 (assembly GCF_050958625.1). NCBI lineage: Bacteria > Bacillati > Actinomycetota > Actinomycetes > Pseudonocardiales > Pseudonocardiaceae > Amycolatopsis > Amycolatopsis sp. 3B14. The sequence goes on along the minus strand of NZ_JBHZEN010000016.1, from coordinate 130,070 downwards.
GGTCGACGTGGACAAGGGCGAGTTCGTCTTCCTGATCGGGCCCTCCGGGTCCGGCAAGTCGACGTTCCTGCGCCTCCTCCTGCGCGAGGAGGTCCCCACCAAGGGCCGGGTCTTCGTGTCCAACTTCGACGTGGCCAAGATGGCCCGCCGCAGGGTCCCCCGCCTGCGGCAGACCATCGGGTGCGTCTTCCAGGACTTCCGCCTGCTCGGCAACAAGACCGTCGCGGAGAACGTGGCGTTCGCGCTCGAGGTCATCGGCAAGCCGAAGCACACCATCAAGAAGGTGGTGCCGGAGGTCCTCGAGCTGGTCGGGCTGGAAGGGAAGGCCGACCGCATGCCCCACGAGCTCTCCGGTGGTGAACAGCAGCGGGTGGCGATCGCCCGCGCGTTCGTGAACCGGCCGCTCGTGCTGCTGGCCGACGAGCCCACCGGGAACCTCGACCCCGACACCAGCCAGGACATCATGCTGCTGCTGGAACGGATCAACCGCACCGGCACCACCGTCCTGATGGCCACCCACGACCACTCCATCGTGGACTCCATGCGGCGCCGGGTCGTCGAGCTCCAGCTCGGCAAGGTGATCCGCGACGACGCCCGGGGCGTGTACGGCGTCGGCCGATAAGTCACCCCGAACCCCCCGCCTGCCCCCGACCTGAGGAACCACCCCCCGATGCGTGCCAGTTTCGTGTTCAGCGAGGTCTTCACCGGCCTGCGCCGCAACATCACGATGACCATCGCGATGATCATCACCACGGCCATCTCGCTCGGCATGCTCGGCGGCGGCCTGCTGATCGTGCGGACCATCGACAAGATGCAGGTCAACTACATGGCCGACGTCGAGGTCTCGCTCTACCTGACCCAGGACGTCAGCGCCAACGACAAGACCTGCACCCAGGACCCGTGCCGCGGACTGCTGGCCGACCTGAACAGCAACCCGGCCGTCGACTCCGTCGTGTTCGAGAACCGCGACCAGGCCTACGAGCGGTTCAAGAAGCTCTTCCAGGACAACCCGATCCTGGTCCAGTCCGCCCGCCCCGAGGCGCTGCCCGCCTCGCTGCAGGTCAAGCTCAAGGACCCGAGCCGCAGCGACGTCATCACCCAGGAGTACGGCACCCGGCCCGGCGTGTCCCGCGTCGACGACCAGAAGCAGTTCCTCGACCGGTTCTTCGGCGTGCTCGGCGGCGTCCGCGACGGCACCTTCGTCATCGCGCTCATCCAAGCCCTCGCCGCGCTGCTGCTGATCTCCAACACGGTGCAGATCTCCGCGTTCACGCGGCGCACCGAGGTCGGCATCATGCGGCTCGTCGGCGCCACCCGCTGGTACACGCAGCTGCCGTTCCTCCTGGAAGCGGTGGTCACGGGTGTCATCGGCTGGGCGATCGCGGTCGGCGGCCTGATCGCGGCGAAGTTCGCGTTCATCGACCGCATCCTGTCCGTCACCGGCGGGATCATCCCCAACATCCAGGTGCTCGACGTGATCGTGGTGGCGCCGTGGCTGCTGCTCGCGTCGATCATCATCTCGGCCACCACCGGGTACCTGACGCTGCGGCTCTACGTGCGGCATTAACGCCGTGCTCCGCCCGGGACGTGTGGGATAACCTGGAACTATGCCCAAAGAACGAGGCTCCAAGGTGATCGCGTCGAACCGCCGCGCGCGGCACGACTACGCGGTGCTGGACACCTATGAGGCCGGGATCGCGCTGGTGGGCACCGAGGTGAAGAGCCTGCGCGCCGGCCGCGCCTCGCTGGTCGACGCGTTCGCCACGGTCGACGACGGTGAGGTGTGGCTGCGCAACCTCCACATCCCCGAGTACGAGCACGGCACGTGGACCAACCACGAGTCGCGACGCAAGCGGAAGCTGCTGCTGCACCGCGGCGAGATCGAGAAGCTGATCGGCAAGACCAAGGAGGGCGGGCTCTCGCTCGTCCCGCTGTCCATGTACTTCAAGGACGGCAAGGTCAAGGTCGAGCTCGCGCTGGCCAAGGGCAAGAAGGCCTACGACAAGCGCCAGGACCTGGCCAAGCGCGACGCCCAGCGCGAGATCAGCCGCGCCGTGGGCAGGGCGTTGAAGGGCCGCCGCTAGGTGGGGCCGGAGCGCGACGAGGACATCCGGGAGTGGGTGCGCGGTCTCGGCCTGGACGGTCTCGTCGACCTGCACCTGCACTTCCTGCCGGAACGGATGCTGGTCAAGGTCTGGGCCTACTTCGACCGGATCGGTGAGCGCACGGGCTACGAGTGGCCCATCCAGTACCGGGTGGCCGAGGACGAGCGGGTCGCGCTGCTCGAATCCTTCGGGGTGCTGCGATACGCGCCGCTGGCCTACCCGCACAAGCCCGGCATGGCCGAGTGGCTCAACGGGTGGCTGCGCGAGTTCGCCGAACGCGTCCCGGCCGCGGTGCCCACCGCGACGCTCTACCCGGAACCGTCGGCGGCCACCTACGTCGTCGAAGCGCTGCAGGCCGGCGCCCGCTGCTTCAAGGCGCACGTCCAGGTCGGCGCGTACGACCCGCGGGACGAGCTGCTCGACCCCGCGTGGGGCGCGCTCGCCGAAGCCGGGGTGCCCGTCGTCGTGCACGCCGGGCACGGGCCCGAGCGCGGCCCGCACACCGGGCTCGACGTGTTCGGTGAGGTGCTCGCCCGGCACCCGCGGCTGACCGCGGTGCTCGCGCACGCGGGGATGCCCGAGTACGCCGAGGCGCTCGCGCTGGTCGAGCGGTACCCGCGCGTCCACCTGGACACCACGATGGTCGGCGTCCCGTTCACCGAGGCGCTGATGCCGCTGCCGCCGGACTGGACGAGCCGGCTCGCGGACATCGCCGACCGGATCGTGCTCGGCACCGACTTCCCGAACATCCCCTACTCCTACGCCACGCAGCTGCGGGCGGTCGCCGGCTGGGCTGCCGACGACCGCCTCGGGGACGACTTCCTGCGGGCCGTCCTGCACGACACCCCGGCGAAGCTGCTCAACCTCTGACGGCGACCCGCACCGGCTTCGCCGCCAGCAGCAGCCCCGTCACCACCAGCGCCACCCACGGCACGGGACCGGCGAGCATCCCGGCTTCCAGCGGCGTGGTGAACCCCTTCGCGGCCAGGCCGAGCAGGCCGGCGGACGCCAGCACGGCCGCCGCGGCGAGCTGTCCGGCCGGGACGGCGCCGGCCGGGCTGGGCCGGGTTTCGAAGCGCCCGAACGCCTTCAGCAGACCGGCCAGCACGACCGCGGCCGCACCGACCCACAGCGGGGCGACGGCGAACCAGTCCGCGCTGCCGGGTTCCGGTGTCGCGTAACCGAAGCCGAGCACCGCGACACCGGCGACGACGACCAGCGCCGGCATGTGCCACAGGTACATGCTCATGAACCGCGGTCCGCTCCAGCGCAGCACGGCGGCGACGGCGGGGCGCTCGGCGAGCGTGGCCAGCGTGGGCTTGAGCGCCAGCCAGAACCCGGCCTGACCGACGGCGAGGCTCATCAGCACCGCGGTCGGCGGGCTCATGTTGGACACCGGCGCGCCCGGCATGCCGATCATGCTCGCCGGGTACGGACCGAACGCGACGGCCAGCGCGGTGACCCCGAACCCGGCCACGGCCAGCGCGGCCGCGCCACGACGGCTCAGCGTGCCGAGCCTGCCCTCGGCATAGGAGAAGCCGAGCTGGTGCACGGCGAGCCAGACGAACACCGCGTTGGCGTAACCGAGCGGGCCGAACACCTCGAACCGTCCGAAGTCGACGATCACCGCGAGCCCGGTGAGCACCAGCGGCACGCGCAGACCCCAGCGGCGGTGCGCGGCCAGCATGAGCGGCGTCGCGGCGACGGTGATCAGATAGACGGCGAGGAACCACAGCAACTGCCCGGCGATCGCGCCGGCGATCTGCACCGGCTGCTCCGGAGCGCCGAGGTCGCGCAGCAGATCCGGCGCCAGGAGCCACACCGCGAACAGCGGCAGGACCGGGACCAGCAGGCGCTTGAGCCGCGTGGACAGCCAGTCGCGCGTGGACGCGGCGCGGCGCAGCGACATCAGGTTGGCGGCGCCACCGGCGAAGAAGACCATCGGCATGACCTGGGACAGCCAGGTCAGCGCCCACCAGCCGGGTGTGGTCAGTGCGTTGCCGGTCGCGAGACGGCCGTGGTCGTAGCTGAGCACGGGCATCAGCCAGTGCTGCCCGATGACGGCGAGGATCGCGGTCGCGCGGACCACGTCGAGGAAGGTGTCGCGGGCTCCCGCCGGGGCCTGCCGCAGGCTTGTTCGCATGCGTTCAGCCTGGTCGGAACGGGTTCCGGGCACAGCCGGGCAGACCGCCGTCTTCGGGCGGGGGACAGGTGCAGGACTGTGGTGGGGTCCGCCCTACCTACAGCTCGCGAGCCTCGTCGACCTCGGAGGCGGGCAGGCCGCAGAGCCGGTACTCCCAGCCGGCCTCCGGGGAGAACCCGAGCTGGTAGAAGGTCTCGATCTTGGGGCCCTCGTGCAGGTGGACGTGCCGCATGACCGTGCCGCTCACCGGGTCGTCGAGCGTCTGGACCCGGCCGTCGAGTGGGCCACCGAAGAACCGGACGTTCTCTTCGGTCATGGGGCCCTCCTCGTGCGGGGAAACGATGTCAACGTCCGCCCATGGTAGGTGAGCGGCGGACCGGGCGCCGCCGTCAGAACGGGTGAGGAGCGATTCACCACACCGGACGGACGGTGACCCTCCGGTGTCGCGCCATATCGTCCGCGAACGCCGATAACCCTTGGTGCATCCGGGCGAAATCGTCGGCGCCGATCAGGTGCGCCCACCGCTCCTCGGCCGCTCGCGAGTGCGCCACCACCCGGTCGATGCACTGGCGGCCACGCGGCGTCAGGACGACCAGCCTGCTGCGCCGGTCGGTCGGGTGCGGGCGGCGTTCGACGTACCCGCGGGTGATCAGCTCGTCGACGAGCTGCACGGCGGCCTGCTTGGTGATGCCGAGGTGCTCGCCGAGCTCGACGGCTGTGGCGGGGCGGTGCGACAGGAAGTGGAACACGAAGCCGTGTGCCGGGCGGACGTCGTCGAACCCCTCCGCGGCGAGGTGCTCGTGGATCTCGTCCATCAGCGCGCGGAAGGTCAGCGCGAGCAGTCCCGGCAGGTCGCCAGCGGTCATGGTCAAGCTCCTTGACTAGATGGTCAAGCTGCTTTACCTTAAGACTGGTAAAGCTGCTTGACTACTTGGAGGTCGGAAAATGCCTGTCGCGACGTTGGCGGAGGCGCCCCGGTTCGAGCGCGGCGGTGCGGTGTTCCGCCCGCTGGCCGTGCCCAGTCGCGGGTCCGCCGAGCTGGCCGTCTGGCTGCTGGAGCTCGAGCCGGGGCTGACCGGCGAGGAGCACTCGGTGAGCCGGGAAGAGGTGTTCGTGCTGCAGTCCGGGGCGCTCGAACTGACGCTCGGCGGCGAAGTGCACCGGCTCGCCCCCGGCGACGCGATGATCGTGCCGCCGGACACCCTGTTCCGGTTGGACAACCCCGGCGCGGAACCGGCGCGGGCCACGGTGTGCACCTCGGCCGGGATGGTCGGCACGGTCCAGGGCGCCACGATCGTGCCGCCCTGGACCCGCTAGGGGCGGCCGAGGTAGGTGAGCACCGCGCGGACCCGGCGGTGCTCCTCCGCGCTGGCCTCCAGCCCGAGCTTGGCGAAGATGTTGCCGATGTGCTTCTCCACGGCGCCGTGCGAGACGACCAGCGCCGCCGCGATGGCCGAGTTGGACAGGCCCTGCGCCATCAGCCCGAGCACCTCGGACTCCCGCGCGGTCAGCGCGTCCAGCGGGTTCTTCCGTCCCCGAGCCATGACCTGCGCGATCACCTCCGGATCGATGGCCGTGCCGCCCCGTGCGACACGGCGGACCGCGTCGAGGAAGTCGGCCACGTCGGCCACGCGTTCCTTCAGCAGGTAGCCGACGCCGCCTGCCCCGCCGGACAGCAGCTCGACCGCGTAGCTCTCCTCGACGTACTGCGAAAGCACCAGCACCGGCAGGCCCGGCACCGCCTCACGCGCGGCCAGCGCGGCGCGCAAGCCTTCGTCGGTGAACGTCGGCGGCATCCGGACGTCGACGATCGCCAGGTCCGGCCGGTGCTCGGTGACCGCGCCGACCAGCTCGTCGCCCCGGTCGACCGCGGCGACCGTCTCGATGCCCTCGTCGGCGAGCAACCGCTCGACCCCGGCCCGCAGCAGGACCGCGTCCTCGGCGATCACCACACGCATTCCGCCAACCCCCAGTCCGTGAGTGAATTCGCCCTATTCACTCACGAACCGGGTCACCAGGTACACGGCAGGTCGGCTCGCACCACCGTCGGGCCGCCCTCGGGGCTCACCACCGTCATCACGCCGTCGATGGTGGCGGCCCGGTCGGCCAGCCCGGCCAGACCGCCGCCGGGGCGCACCTCCGCGCCGCCGTGCCCGTTGTCGGTGATCTCGATGATCACCTTGTCGTCCGTGCGCCACGCCTTGACCTGCGCTTCCGTCGCGCCGGAATGCTTGGCGACGTTGGTGAGCGTCTCGCCGGCGATGAAGTACGCGGTGGTCTCCACGGCGGCCGGCGGGCGCGGCTCGATGTCGACCGCGACCTCCACCGGGATCGGCGTCTTCGCCGCCAGCGCGGACAACGCCGCGTCGAGGCCGCGGTCGCCCAGCACCGCCGGGTAGATGCCGCGCGCGAGGTCCCGCAGCTCCGACACCGCGAGCTTGGCGTCGGTGTGCGCCTCCTCGATCAGCGCGCGGACCGCGTCCGGTTCCTTGTCCAGCTTGTTCTTGACCCGGCCCAGGTTCAGCGCCACCGCGACCAGCCGCTGCTGCGCGCCGTCGTGCAGGTCCCGCTCGATCCGGCGGCGCTCGGCCTCGGCGGCGTCCACCCCGCGCGCCCGGGACGCCTGCAGCTGCTGCGCCTTGACGCGCAGCCGCTCCGCGCGGTTCGGGCCCAGCAGCGCGATGGCCAGCGAGCCGTGCACCCAGCCGATCCACGGCGCGACCCAGATCGCCATCGGCACCAGCACGATCGACGCGATGCCGACCGCGAACTCGACCACGCTCAGCGGGAACGCGACCAGCAGGTACGCGAGGTCCCGCCACGTCGTGCTGTCCACCAGGCGCATCCGCCACCGGCGCAGCACCCCGCCCTCGACCGGCACGCGGTCGGCTGGCGGCAGGGGAGTGCCCAGCATCCGGCGCACCCAGCGGCGCTCCAGGTCGCCGAACCCGCGCACCATGCTCGTGGTCCACAACAGGATCGGGATGCCGATCCAGATCACCGTCGTCGCGATCCCGACCAGGCTGAGCGTCACGACCAGCACGAACTGGACCAGGCGCAACGCGAAGGAGGAGATCATGTACGCGATCGACTTCGCGGCCCCCGGACGCGGCTGCTCGATCGGCCCGTGCTCACCGGCCACGGCGCTCATCATGCCACCGCACCACGGCGGTCGGTGTCCGATTCGACGAGCCTGCGGGCACGCGGCCCCGGACCGAGCATGGCGCGGGCGAACAACGCGTGAGCCGTGCCCATGCCGCGGGTCAGCGCGATCGCGCAGGCCAGGACGATCAACCCCAGCGCCGCCCACGGCAGCGCGTCGACCGGCGAATCCACCACGATCCAGCGTTCGTCGAAGGCCGGGAAGAAGTAGGCGCCACCAGGCAGATAGGTGCAGTAGAACGGCAGGGTCGTCGCGGCCAGCCCGACCGACCACAAGCTCACCACGATCGTGAACTCGGCGATCCCCAGCGGCAGCAGCAGAACCAGGTAGAGGACGTCCCGCCAGGTCGCGCCGTCGGTCAGCCGCGCACGCCAGCGGGCCTGCAGGCCGAACTCCGGCAGCGGCTTGTAGGGCGTCGGGATGTAGGCGCCCAGCATCCGGTGCACCCTGGCGCGCTCGAAGCGGCCGGCCGCACGGGCGATCAGCACCCCCGCGGCCAGCACCGGCAGCCCCACCCACACGATCGCGGTGCCCAGACCCGCCGTGAACAAGGTCACCATCAGCGCGAACCCCGCCACCCCCAGCGGCAGGTTGCACAACAGGTACCCGAGCGAACCGAGCACCGGAGGGCGCGGCCGCGTCCCGTCCAGCGCGGAATACGTCGGCCCCATGATCCGTTCCTCTCTCTGCAACACGGGACCAGCATCGCGAGGTTCCCGCTGGTGAACCATGGGGCGCGCGGGCGTCACCGAGGTAGGGACAACCCCACCGGTGCGGAACAAACCCGGTTGCCGGAGGCGTTATGCTGGTAACGGAACACCATCAAGGGGGTGAACGGTTTCGACTCTGGACGTTGAGTCAAGGGAAGCGTGCCGGTGCAGGCGAGAGACCACCGTTAAGCGTCGTCGTAACCAAATAAGCGCCAAGACTAATAGTCAGCGCGACTTCGCCCTCGCCGCCTGAGCGAGTGCGAGTCTGTCGGCCCGGGAGCGCCTCCGTCCCGGTAGCCGGCATCAGCTAGGAGGCTCACCTTCCGGACCCGGCCGCGGGGACCGGAAGGGAAAACCACAGCGGCTGGGCCCGTCACACCGGCTTGTTCGCGTGACCGGTGGGGCCGAGTAGAGGCACAGCGAACTGCGCACGGAGAAGCCTAGGCAAGGCGCCAGAGGACCCGGGTTCAATTCCCGGCACCTCCACTCGGCCGAAGGCCGAGGTCTGCTCGCGGAGAACGCTCGCAGGCCTCGGCCTTCGTCGTTTTCTCTGGGGGTCGAACCCCCAGACCCCCGCCAGGAGGGCTTCGCCCCCTGGACCCCCATCTGCGGCTGGTTGCGTTGGGTGGGTTGCGGTGGTGCTGGTGGGGCGGGTGTCTCGCGTTCGGTGGGCGGCCTCGTGGGCCTCGTCGAACCCCCGGACCCCCGCCAGGAGGGCTTCGCCCCCTGGACCGCCATCTGCCGCTGGTTGCGTCGGGTGGGTGAGTTGCGGTGGTGCTGGTGGGGTGGGTGTCTCGCGTTCGGTGGGCGGCCTCATGGGCCTCGTCGAAACCCCAGACCTCCGCCAGGAGGGCTTCGCCTCCTGGACCCCCATCTGCGGCTGGTTGCGTTGGGTGGGTGGGTTGCGGTGGTGCTGGTGGGGCGGCCTCATGGGCCTCTCCGTCAGGAGCGGTTCGCCCGCTGGACCTCCATCAGCCGGTGGGTGGGTGGCGGGGCGTGTCCGGTTCTGCGGCGAGTGCTTGCGCCACCGAGAGGCTGTCCTCGTAGACGTGGTAGCGCGTGATCAGACCGTCAGTCACGGTGAGGCGTAGCGCGCAGAGCGCCCTGTAGGACCTGCCGGTCCTCCGGACGGTCTGCCGGATCTCGCCCAGCACCACGGCGTCCGCGCCCTGGACCAGCACCTCGGGCTCCCGTCCACCGCGCCGCTCCGGGACGTGGAAGCTGTCCAGCGCCCGGAAGTGGTCGGCGACATCGGCCCTGGTCGACCGGGCGCGGATCCATGGCACCGCCGGATGGCCGGTGGACGGCCAGGCGAGCTGCCAGTCCACGACGTCGGCGAACAACTCGGCGATCCGCTCCGGAGACCCCTCGGACAACCGGCGCAGGAACTCGGTCACCACCGCGCGGGTGCCGGCATCCGCGCCGCTGAACTGGTAGTCGCGGGTGATGCGACCGTCCTCGCCGAGGAGCAGGAAGACCACGCCGGTCCACGCGGGGCCACCGCCGGCCGCGGGAACCATGTGGGTCGTGAAGGTGACGGCGCCGTGGTGACCCACCACGCCGGGTTCGAGGACGAACACGAACTCGCCCGGGGCGACGAACTGCTCGTACGCCCCGGCGATCCGCGCTTCGAGCGCGCCGTGACCCGTGTACCGGCTCGTGTCGGTGAACTCGCTGCCGTCCTCGGCCCAGAGCTGGGCGACGGCTTCGCGGCGCCGGTCGGGATCGGGCTCGTTCCACACTGCGGTGTAGCGCTCGGCGATGCTGGTTTCGGTCATGATCAGCACGCTAGGCACGATTCCCTGACACCTTCTGTCAGTGGAGTGCGGCAAGCTTCCGGCATGCGCGCGAGTCGTCTGATGTCGATGCTGTTGCTTCTGCAGGCGCGCGGGACGATGACCGCGCGGGAGCTCGCGGACGAGCTCGAGGTCTCGGTCCGCACCGTCTACCGCGATGTCGAATCGCTCGGCGCGGCCGGTGTGCCGGTGTACGGGGAGCCCGGTCACGACGGGGGCTACCGGCTGCTCGACGGCTACCAGACCCGCCTCACCGGCCTCACCGGCGCCGAAGCGGAATCGCTGTTCCTCACCGGGGTGCCGTCGGCCGCCGCCGAGCTGGGGCTGGCGGCCGCCGTGACCACGGCGCAGCTCAAGCTCAAGGCCGCCCTGCCGGCGGGGCTCCGCGACCGCGTGAGCCGCATCGCCGAACGGTTCCACCTCGACGCCCCGTCCTGGTACCAGGACGCCGACGACACACCTCACCTCGCCGCGATCGCCGGAGCCGTGTGGAACCGGCACCCGGCGCGCATCCGATACCTGCGCTGGGCGGAGCCGCACGAGACCAGCCGCGTCGTCGAGCCTCACGGGCTCGTCCTCAAGGCGGGCCGGTGGTACCTCGTCGCCAGGCGCGACGGGCAGTTCCGCACCTATCGGGTCGCCCGGATTCTGAGCACGGAGGTGCTCCCCGGCACCTTCGAGCGGGCATCCGGCTTCCGATTGGCCGAGTACTGGGACACCTACCTCGACCAGTTCGATCGTCGGCGGCACCGGGATGTCGCCGTCGTCCGGCTCTCCGGGCACGGCCTCGAGCGACTCTCCGGCCTGCTCGCGCCGGCCATCCCGGCAGACGAACCCGGCGCGGACGGGTGGACCGAGGTCAGGATCCCGATCGAGTCGGTGGAATGGGCCCTCCCGGAACTCCTGAAACTCGGCGCCGACGCGGAGGTCCTGGCTCCCCTCGAACTCCGTGAGCGGATCGTCGCGACCCTGAGCGCGATGAGCGGGCTCTACGGCTGACCGGGTGCGCGGCCGCCGATCTGCCTGGTCAGGGCCGCGGCCGTGCCCCGGACCTCCTCGGCCAGTCCGGGCCAGGTCTCCCCGCAACCCGCCGGGCAGACGTGCCGGAACGTCACCGCCACCGACGCCAGCGGGCGCCCGTTGTGGTCGAAGACCGCGTGCGCCACCGAGGCGAAATCGGCGGTCACCTGGCCGTCCTCCACTGCCCAGCCGCGTGATCGCACTGCGGCCAGCGCCTGCCGCAGTTCGGCAGGCGACGTGGGGCCCCGGCCGGTGCGCGTGACGAACGAGCGCGGGTACAGCGCCCGGACGTGCGCGTGCGGCAGGTAGGCCAGCAACACCTGGCCGCTCGCCGGCAGGTGCGCGGGCAACCGGACACCCACGTCTGTCACCAGCGTCTCTGGCGCCGACGGGCGCTCCTTCAGCAGGTACAGCAACTCGTTGCCGTGCAGCACCCCCAGCTGCGCGGTGTGCCCCACCCGGTCGGCCAGCTTCCGCAACAACGGCGCCGCCAGCCGCTCCAGCGGATCGTGCCGCAAGTACGCCGAACCCAGCTCGAATGCGGCGATCCCCAGCCCGTACCGGCGCTCGGCCGCCAGGTGCACCACGAAACCCGCCGCCTCCAGCTCCGCCAGCAGGTGGTACGTCGTCGACCGCGGCAGGTCCAGCTCACGCGCGATCGCGGCGGCCGAGATCGGCCCCGGCCGCGCCGCCAGCACCCGCAACACCGCCAGACCACGGCGCAGAGCGGGGACATCCGTCATCTGTCTGGGATACCAGACACAACCACCCCGCGGGGACCACCGGCCGCTCCCGCGGCGGAGTGCAATGACGACATGAGCACAGTGCGGTTGGACTCCGGGCCACTCGACCGGCAGCAGGTCGTCGCCGTCGCGCGGCACGGCGCCACGGTCGAGCTCGCCGACGAGGTCCGCAAGACGCTCGGCGAGACCCGCCGCCACATCGACGCCCTCGCCGACGCCGACCAGCCGACCTACGGCATCTCCACCGGCTTCGGCGCACTCGCGATCCGGCACATCCCGCCCGACCGCCGCACCGCACTGCAGCGCTCCCTGATTCGCTCGCACACCGCCGGCACCGGTCCCGCCGTCGAGGCGGAGGTCGTGCGCGCCCTCATGCTCTTGCGCCTGCGCACCCTCGCCTCCGGGCACACCGGCGTCCGCCCGGCGACCGCGGACGCGCTGGCCGCCATGCTCAACGCGGGCATCGTCCCGGTCGTCCACGAATACGGCTCGCTCGGCTGCTCGGGCGACCTCGCGCCGCTCGCGGCCGTCGCGCTGGCGATGATGGGCGAGGGCGAGGTGCTCGACGGCCGTCCCGCCGCGCAGGCCCTCGCCGAGGCCGGGATCGCGCCGGTGACCCTCGCCGAGAAGGAGGGACTGGCCCTCACCAACGGCACCGACGGGATGCTCGGCATGCTCGTCCTCGCCCTGGACGACCTGAACCGCCTGCTCGACACCGCCGACCTCACGGCCGCGATGAGCGTCGAGGCCCTCCTCGGCACCGACCGGGCGTTCGCGGCCGACCTGCAGGAGCTGCGCCCGCACCCCGGGCAGGCCCGCTCCGCGCGCCGGATGTTCGCCGCGCTCGCGGATTCGGAGATCGTCGCCAGCCATCGCGGACCGGAGTGCACCCGGGTGCAGGACGCCTACTCGCTGCGCTGCGCGCCCCAGGTGCACGGCGCGGCCCGGGACACCGTCGCGCACGCCGAGCTGGTCGCCGATCGGGAACTCGCCGCCGCCATCGACAACCCGGTCGTCCTCGCCGACGGCCGGGTCGAGTCGAACGGAAACTTCCACGGCGCGCCGCTGGCCTACGTGCTGGACTTCCTTGCCATCCCGGTTGCGGATGTGGCGAGCATCGCCGAGCGCCGCACCGACCGGATGCTCGACGTGTCCCGCTCGCACGGTCTGCCCGCGTTCCTCGCCGACGACCCGGGCGTCGACTCCGGCCACATGATCGCCCAGTACACGCAGGCCGCGATCGTGAGCGAGCTGAAGCGGCTGGCCGTCCCGGCGTCGGTCGACTCGATCCCCAGCAGCGCCATGCAGGAGGACCACGTCTCGATGGGCTGGGCCGCGGCCCGGAAGCTGCGCCGCGCGGTCGACGGGCTGACCTCGGTGCTGGCGATCGAACTGCTGACCGCCGCCCGCGCGCTCGACTTCCGCGCACCCCTGCGCCCCGCGCCGGTCACCGCCGCGGTGCGCGACCTGCTCCGGGAACGCGTCGCACCGCCGGGACCGGACCGCCACCTCGCCCCGGAAATCGCGGCCGCCGAGGAACTCGTCCGTTCGGGAGCCGCCGTCACCGCACTGGAGGAAGCATGAGCCGCACCGTCCGGGCCGCCCGCGGGACCACGCTGACGGCCAAGAACTGGCAGACCGAAGCCGCGATGCGGATGCTGCACAACAACCTCGACCCCGAGGTCGCCGAGCGCCCGCAGGACCTGGTCGTCTACGGCGGCACCGGCAAGGCCGCCCGCGACTGGGCGAGCTTCGACGCGATCACCCGCTGCCTCACCGGGCTCGAGCAGGACGAGACCCTGCTGGTGCAGTCCGGCAAGCCGGTCGGTGTGTTCCGCACGCACGAGTGGGCCCCCCGCGTGCTGATCGCGAACTCGAACCTGGTCGGGGACTGGGCGACCTGGCCCGAGTTCCGTCGGCTGGAGAAGCTCGGCCTGACGATGTACGGGCAGATGACCGCCGGGTCCTGGATCTACATCGGCACGCAGGGCATCCTGCAGGGCACCTACGAAACGTTCGCCGCCGTGGCGGAGAAGCGGTTCGGCGGCACGCTGCGGGGCACGCTCACGGTGACCGCCGGGCTGGGCGGCATGGGTGGCGCGCAACCGCTCGCGATCACCATGAACGGTGGCACCGCGCTCGTCGTCGAATGCGACGCCGCCCGAGCCCGCCGTCGCCTGGAGACCCGGTACCTCGACGAACTCGCGTCCGATGTGGACGCCGCCGTGCGCCGGGTCGCCGAGGCGAAGAAGGCCGGCGAGGCCGTGTCGGTCGGCGTGATCGGCAACGCCGCCGAGGTGCTGCCCGACCTGCTGCGCCGCGGGCTCGAGGCGGACATCGTGACCGACCAGACCTCCGCACACGACCCGCTCGCCTACCTGCCGATCGGCGTCGACGTCGCCGACTGGCACGACTACGCGTCCGCGAAGCCCGACGAGTTCACCGACCGCTCGCGCGAGTCGATGGCCGAGCACGTGGGCGCGATGCTCGGTTTCCTGGACGCCGGTGCTGAAGTGTTCGACTACGGCAACTCCTTACGTGGTGAGGCGAAACTCGGCGGCTGCGAGCGGGCCTTCGACTACCCGGGTTTCGTGCCCGCCTACATCCGTCCGTTGTTCTGCGAGGGCAAGGGACCGTTCCGTTGGGCCGCGCTCTCCGGCGACCCGGCGGACATCGCCGCGACCGACCGCGCCGTCCTCGACCTGTTCGGGGACAACGAGACCCTCACCCGGTGGATCCGGCTGGCCGGCGAACGCGTGGCGTATCAAGGGCTTCCGGCACGCATCTGCTGGCTCGGCTACGGCGAACGGCACCTCGCCGGGCTGCGGTTCAACGAGATGGTGGCTTCCGGTGAGCTGAGCGCGCCGGTGGTGATCGGCCGCGACCACCTCGACGCCGGCAGCGTGGCCTCCCCGTATCGCGAGACCGAGGCGATGGCCGACGGCTCGGACGCCATCGCCGACTGGCCACTGCTCAACGCGCTGGTCAACACCGCCTCCGGCGCCAGCTGGGTGTCGCTGCACCACGGCGGGGGCGTCGGCATGGGCCGCTCGATCCACGCGGGTCAGGTGTGCGTGGCCGACGGCACGCCGCTGGCCGCGCAGAAGATCGAACGGGTGCTGACCAACGACCCCGGCATGGGCGTGATCCGGCATGTCGATGCCGGGTACGAGCGTGCGGCCGAGGTGGCGCGGGACCGTGGCGTGCGCGTGCCGATGCGGGAGGAGGCGTGAGCCTGCTCGACGATCTCGCCGATGTCGGCCGTGCCCCCGGCGGCGGATACGCGCGCCACGGGTTCGACCGCGCCGAGACCGAGATGCGCGAGTGGTTCCGGGAGGAGGCCGGGCGGCGCGGGCTGGACGTCGAGACCGACCGCAACGGGAACCTGTGGGCGTGGTGGGGCGCGCCGGGGCCGGACGCGCTGGTGACCGGCAGCCACCTCGACTCGGTGCCCGGCGGCGGCGCTTTCGACGGACCGCTCGGCGTGGTCAGCGCGCTGGCGGCCGTCTCCCGGTTGCAGGACAACGGTTTCCGCCCCACGAAGCCGTTCGCGGTGGTCGTCTTCGCCGAGGAGGAGGGCGGCCGGTTCGGCGTGCCCTGCCTCGGCTCACGGCTGCTGACCGGCGCCCTCGACCCGGACCGGGCGCGGGCTCTGCGCGATCCGGACGGGACGACGCTCGCCGAGGCAGCCGCGGAGGCGGGTGTGGATCCGCGGCACTTGGGGCGCGACGACGTTGCCCTCGGCCGCATCGGCACGTTCGTCGAACTGCACGTCGAGCAGGGGCGGGCGCTGGACGTGCCGGTGGGCGTCGGCAGCACGGTCCTGGAGCACGGGCGGTGGCGGTTCTCGTTCACCGGACAAGGGAACCACGCGGGTACGACAATTCTGCGCGATCGCCGGGACCCGATGTTGCCTGCCGCGGAAACCGTGCTGGCGGCCCGTAAAATCGCATCCACAATGGACGCACGGGCCACAGTGGGCCGGCTCGTGCCGCGCCCGGGCGGGACGAACGTCATCCCGTCCACCGTGGACCTGTGGCTGGACGCCCGCGGCAACAGCCGCGACGTGGTGGCCGAGCTGACCGAGGCGGCCCAGCGGGCCGCGGCCGCGGAAGGGTGCGCGGTCACCGTCACCGAAGAGTCCTACGGCGGCACCGTCACGTTCGACGCCGCGCTGCGCGACCGCCTGACCGGCCTGCTGAACGCTCCCGAGTTGCCCACCGGCGCCGGGCACGACGCCGCGATCCTGGCCGCGCACGCGCCGACCGCGATGCTCTACGTGCGCAACCCGACTGGGATCAGCCACGCGCCGGAGGAGTTCGCCGAGGACGCCGACGTCGAGGAGGGCGTGGTCGCGCTCACCCGGGTGCTGGAGGCGTTGTCGACATGACGACCTTGTGGGCCGAGCATGCGTGGCTGCCGGACGGCGTCGCATCCGCGGTGCGCTTGCAGATCACCGACGGCGTCTTCACCGAAGTCACCCCCGGCGCGCCACGCGAGGGACGCACACTGCCCGGGCTCGTGCTGCCCGGTTTCGCCAACGGGCACTCGCACGCGTTCCACCGGGCTCTGCGTGGCCGGACGCACCACGGGCGCGGCACGTTCTGGACCTGGCGCGAGCGGATGTACGCGCTGGCCGAGCGGCTCGACCCGGACTCCTACCACCGGCTCGCGCGGGCCGTCTACGCCGAGATGGCGCTCGCCGGGTACACGGCGGTGGGCGAGTTCCACTACCTCCACCATGCGCCGGGCGGGCGCCGCTACGCCGACCCGAACGCGATGGGCCACGCCCTGGTCCAGGCGGCCGAGGACGCGGGCATCCGGCTCACCCTGCTGGACGCCTGCTACCTCACCGGCGGCTTCGGGCGCGAGTTGTCCGGCGTGCAACTGCGGTTCGGCGACGGGGACGTGGACGGCTGGGCCACGCGCGTGGCCGCCCTGAAACCGGATTCGGCGCTGGTCGGGGCGGCCGTGCACTCCGTACGGGCGGTCCCGGCCGAGCAGCTGCCGTTCTTCGCCGGCTGGGACGGCCCGTTGCACGTCCACCTGTCCGAACAACGCGCCGAGAACGAGGACTGCCTCGCACACCACGGCTGCACCCCGGCCGAACTGCTCGATCGCGCCGGCGTCCTGGGCCCGCACACCGTCGCGGTGCACGGCACCCACCTGACGGCCACGGACCTCGGACTGCTGTCGCAGGTCTGCTTCTGCCCGACCACGGAACGCGACCTCGGCGACGGCATCGGCGAGGCACGTCGTTTGGCGGATGCGGGCGTCCGGCTGAGCCTCGGCAGCGACAGCCAGGCCGTGATCGACCCGTTCGAGGAGCTGCGCGCGCTCGAACTGCACGAACGGCTCGCGTCGGAGGAGCGCGGGCGCTTCGGCGCCGCCGAACTGGTGGCCGCGGGCACCGACCACGCCGCGATCGGACGCGACGGTGGGCGGCTGGCCGCGGGGGAGCCCGCCGACCTGGTCGTCGTCGCGCTGGACTCGGTCCGCACGGCGGGAACCGAGCCGGCAGGCGCCGTGTTCGCCGCATCGGCTGCTGACGTGACGGACGTCCTGGTCGGCGGCCGGTGGATCGTGCGGGACCGGGCGCACCAGCTGGCCGACCGCCCGGCGGCGGTGCTGGCTCAGGAGGTGGCGGCGCTGTGGCAGTCCTGATCACCGGCATCGGCGAGCTGACCACGAACGACGACGAACTCGGCACGCTCACCGGCGCCGCGATCGTCTTCGACGGTCCCGCCATCGCCTGGGTCGGCCCCGCCCCGGCCGCGCCGGACGCCGACGAGCGGATCGACGTCGAGGGCCGCGCCGCGCTGCCTGGCTGGGTCGACAGCCACACGCACCTCGTGTTCGCCGGCGACCGCACCGCCGAGTTCGAGGCCAGGATGGCCGGTCAGCCGTACTCCGCGGGCGGCATCGCGGTCACGGTGGACGCGACCCGCGCGGCCAGCGACGCGGAACTGACCGCCAACCTGCGGCGGCACCTGTCCGAGGCCGTGCGCCAGGGCACGACCTGCCTGGAGACCAAGACCGGCTACGGGCTGACCGTGGCCGACGAGGTCCGCGCCGCCCGCATCGCCGCCGCGGTCGCCGACGAGGTCACCTTCCTCGGCGCCCACCTGGTGCCGCCCGGCGCGGACGCGGAGTCCTATGTGGATCTTGTCTGCGGGGAGATGCTGGACGCCGTGGCGGGGTCGGTGCGCTGGGCGGACGTGTTCTGCGAGACGGGCGCGTTCGACGAGGTCCAGTCGGAGCGGGTCCTGCGCGCCGCCGCGCGGCGCGGCCTCGGTCTGCGGGTGCACGGCAACCAGCTCGGCGCCGGGCCGGGGGTGCGGCTCGCGGTCCGGATGGGCGCGGCCAGTGTCGACCATTGCTCCCATTTGTCCGACTCGGATGTCGAGGCCCTCGCGTCGTCGGACACCGTCGCGACCCTGTTGCCCGCCTGCGACCTGTCCACCCGCCAACCGCTCGCGCCCGCCCGCAGGCTGCTCGACGCGGGAGCGACGGTGGCACTGGCCACCAACGCGAATCCGGGCAGTTCGTACACCACGTCGATGGGCTTCTGCGTGGCAACGGCCGTCCTGCAGATGGGCCTGTCCGTGGAAGAGGCGGTGCGTGCGGCGACTCTCGGCGGGGCGCGGGCCCTCCGCCGCACCGACGTCGGCGTGCTCCGGCCGGGCGCGCGAGCCGACCTGCACGTGCTCGACGCGCCGTCCCGGACGCACCTCGCCTACCGGCCCGGCGTGCCCCTGACCTGGCGGGTCTGGCAACGCGGTTCCCGTGTGGCGTAAGGCAAATCACTCCGAGGTCACGGTTCACCGCGAGTTCGTCGGCCGAGGTGGGTGATCGTTCACCCGAAAGGTACCGTGGGAGGTGTGGACCTCTCGCTGATCGTCCTGGTGGTCATCGTCGCCGCATTGGCCTTCGACTTCACCAACGGTTTCCACGACACCGCCAACGCCATGGCCACCTCCATCGCGACCGGCGCCTTGAAACCCAAGGTCGCGGTCACGATCTCCGCCATCCTCAACCTGATCGGCGCGTTCCTGTCGGTCGAGGTCGCCAGAACCATCTCCGGCGGCATCGTCGACGACGCGAAGGTCACCCCCGTGGTCGTCTTCGCCGGACTCGTCGGCGCGATCCTGTGGAACCTGGTGACCTGGCTGGTCGGCCTGCCGTCCAGCTCCTCACACGCCCTGTTCGGCGGCCTGATCGGCGCCACCTGGGTCGCCTCCGGGGCCGACGCGGTGCACTTCGCGCAGGTCGTGCAGAAGGTCCTGATCCCCGCGGTGGCCTCGCCGCTGGTGGCCGGGCTGGTCGCGATCGTCGGCACCTACCTCGTCTACCGGATCACCGCGAAGGTGCGGCAGGACGTGGTGAGCAAGTCGTTCAAGCGCGCGCAGGTGCTGTCGGCGTCGCTGGTCTCACTCGCGCACGGCACGAACGACGCGCAGAAGACGATGGGGGTCATCACGCTCACGCTGATCTCCTCCGGCGCGCTGGCCGCCGGGTCCGGGCCGCCGCTGTGGGTCGTGCTCAGCGCCGGGCTGGCGATCGCGCTGGGCACCTACATGGGCGGCTGGCGGATCATCCACACGATGGGCCGCAAGATCACCGACGTGCAGACACCCCAGGGGTTCGCCGCCGAGACCAGCGCGGCCGCCACGATCCTGGCGTCCTCGCACCTCGGGTTCGCGCTGTCCACCACCCACGTCTGCTCGGGCGGCATCATCGGATCCGGCGTCGGACGACGGCTGGCCGAGGTGCGCTGGAGCGTCGCGGGCCGGATGGCGCTGGCGTGGCTGCTGACCCTGCCCGCCGCGGCCGCCGTCGGCGCGGTCGCGGCGAAAGTCGCGACCATGGGCACCGTCGGCACCGTGGTCGTCGGCCTGGTGCTGGTCGCCGCGGCGCTCGGCATCTGGCTGTGGTCGCGGCGCAACCCGGTGACGCCGCAGTCCGTGGCCGAGCCCGAGCAAGCCGTTCCCGTGGCGGTCTGAGGAGGCTTTCCGTGCACATCGACTGGGCTGCGCTCGGCAGCGTGTTCGTGACGGCACTGGCGGCGGTGGCCGTGGTGACCGGGCTGTTCGCGGTCGGCGTCCGCGGTGTCGCCGCCCGCGCCGACGCCAGGGAGACGGGCGCGAGCGGCACGGCGGGGGCGGTGACGGCGGGCGTGTGCTTCGCCGCGTGCGCGGCCGTCGTGCTCTACGGCATCTACCTCATCGTCGCGGCGTGAGCGAGCACGTTCACCACTGAGCCGCTCGGATCGGCGACGAAGAAGCGCCGCACACCCCACGACTCGTCGGTGAGCGGGTAGACGACGCGCAGGCCCCGGGCGACGGCTTCGGCGTGGGCCGCGTCGACGGCGTCCGGAGTTCCCACGTCGACGCCGAAGCGCGGTTCGGGCGACCCGGGCCGCTGGACGATGATCTGCGCGGCCGGGTTGCCGGGCGAGCGCAGGTTGAGCACCGGGTCCTCCATGGCCACCTCGAGGCCGAGGACGCCGACGTAGAAGTCCCGCACCGGGGCGGGGTCCGTGGTGGTGAGGTAAGGCACTATCCGCTGGATCATGCCGTCCATGGTCGCGCCCGCGGAGGGCCGCCGGCTTGGACGAATGGGAACGGTCAGCGCAGGTGGTCCGGCAGCGCGGCCAGCCGCTCCGGCGGCAGCAGGTCGCGCACCTTGGTGATCCTGGCCGGGTCGTCGAGCAGCGCGGCGACCTCGGGCAACGCGGCGTCCGGGATGAACTCCAGGCTGGTCACGATCGTCGCGTCCGGCAGGTGGTCGACGAACCGGGCGATGGTGATCCAGTCCCGCCGCCTGCTCAGCTCGCGCGCGACCGCCACGACCACCCCCGCGGGCAGCTTCGCGATGATCCCGTGCGCCCGCCGCGGGTCCAGCTCGGCGGCCACGTCGGCGAGGAAAGCCGGGGACAGCCGCCCGGCGATCTCCGCTCCGCGGGAGGGTTCCACCAGCCCCGCGATGCGCGCGGCGAGCAGCGGCCCGAACACCCGCTCGGCCATCTTGGCCAGCACCGGGATGGGCAGCAGCTTGCTCGCGCCTGCCATCCGCTCCAGCACGCCCAGGTGCGCGTCGAACAGCACCGTCGTCGCGCGTTCCCGCAGCTCACGGAGGTCCTCGACCGGCACATCGGCGAGGTAGCCGAGGCGTTCCGCACCGACTCCGAGCACGCGGGCGAGCTTGCGGATCTCCGCTTCCTGGGGCGTCACAGGCCGACGGCCTTCCGGACGGCGGGCCGCAGCAGGGCGGGCACGAACTTAAGCGCGTCGTTGCCCGCCTTGGCCAGCGCCGCCGCCTGGCGGCGCCGGGCGGCGCGCACGGCGTCGGCGAGGTCCTGCTGGTGGGCCGGGTCCAGTGCGGCGACGCCCGCGGGCGGTTCGGCGCCGAGCTGCTCGGCCAGGGTGCGTTCGGCCATGCCGATCATCATGCCTAATGTCGCGGCATGACACAGGACATCGAAACGTCACGGCTCACCGTCAACGGCCTCAACGCCTACCTCGCGCGGCCTGCCGGCGGCAGCGAGTCCGGGATGCTGCTGTTGCCGATGGTCACCGGCATCGGCGAGCAGTTGCGCGAGTGGGCCGAGGCGATCGCCGCGATCGGAGTCACCGCGCTGGTGTGGGACCCGTTCCACGGCCCGAGCAGCGACGACACGTCGATTCCTGACCTGCTGGCGAAGATGCCCGAACTCGACGACGCGGTCGCGCTGGACGAGCAGACGCAGCTGCTGGACCACCTCCTCGGCGAGCTGGGCTGCGTCAAGGCGGGCGTCATCGGGTGGTGCCTCGGCGGGCGGTTCGCCCTGATCCTGGGTGGCAAGGATCACCGCGTGGCGAACGTCGTGGCCTACCACCCGACGGTGCCGGGGGAGACGCCGCCGAACCACACGATGGACGCGATCGCCCACGCCGGGCTGATCACGGCGCCGGTGATGACGATGTACCCGACGGCCGACGAACTGGTCCCGCGCTCGCGCTTCGACGAGCTGCAGTCGGCGTTGCAGGCGCGGGACACCGGCCCGAGCCTGATCCACGTGTACCCGGCCGCCGAGCACGGCTTCGCCAACAAGACGCGGCACGGGGAGCCGGTCAACGCCGAGGCGTTCGCGATCTCCTGGCCGCAGGTCCTGGAATTCATCCGGGTGACCACGAAAACCTGTCTTTAGATAGATACCGTCCCTCCACCTTGGTCGGTACCGTTCCCTCCCGTGGGGAGATTCTGGGGAAGAACAGCGGAGGTGCTCGCCGGGGCGCCGGTCGTCGCCTTGCTGCTGTACGAGAGCAGGCGCAACGCCCAGCCGTGGGAGCTGATCGGCGGGATGGTGGCGATCGTGGTCGCGGTCGCCACCACCCGGCGCAGCCCGTGGCTGTCGCTGACCGCCGCGGTGGCATCGAGTCTCGCCATGATGTTCAGCTTCGGCGGGCGGGTTCCGGTGTGGCCGGTGCTGCTCATGGTGCCGTTCGCCTGCCTGGCCGGGCGGCGGATGGAGTCGGTGCGCCCCGCGCTGGTGACGTTCCTGACGGTCGGGGGCATCGGCGTCCCGCTGTCGCTCGCGATCGGACGGCACGCCATGGCCGACTGGGGCGCGGTGATCGGGGTGATGCTGTTCGCCGCGGTGTTGCCATGGCAGCTTGGCCGGTACATCCGCACGCGGGACGACCTGGTGCGCTCCGGGTGGCAGCGTGCGGAGGAACTTGAGCTGCGGCAACGGATCGTCGCGGAGGAGGCGCGGCTGCGCGAGCGGGCGCGCATCGCGAGCGACATGCACGACTCGCTGGGCCACGAACTGAGCCTGATCGCCCTGCGCGCGGCCGCACTGGAGATGTCGGGGAGCGCGGAAGCCAAGGCACTGCGCGAAAGCGCCGCCGCGGCCACCGAGCGGCTGCGCGAGATCATCGGCCTGCTGCGCGAAGACGCCCCACCGGTCGACCCGGTCCTGGGAGGCGTCCCGGCGCTGGTCGAGCGCGCGCGGGCGTCCGGACTGGACATCGAGTTTTCGGAAGAGGCGGTGGTTGCCGGGGAAAGCGCCGGCACCCCAACGCAGGCTGCTTCATCGCGAGCGGTCGCCCCGCCGCAAGCCGATGCCACTTCGGGCGGCGGCGCCGTTCCGGGCACCGATAGCCCACCACCGGCTCCCAGTGAATCGTCCTCTTCGGACGGACCAACCGCAGAACCACCGATGGTCGAGCGCGCCGCCTACCGCGTGGTCCAGGAGGCGCTCACCAACGTGACCAAGCACGCCCCCGGGGCGCGGGTCGCCGTCACCATCTCCCGCGCACATCAGGAAACCGTCGTCCGGGTGTGCAACGGGCCGCCGCCCGCCGGGCCGTTGCCGGGTACCGTTTCCGGGCGCCAGGGGCTCGAAGGGTTGCGGGAGCGCGTCCGGTTGCTCGGCGGCACCCTCCGGGCCGGACCGCTCGACGGCGGTTTCGAGGTGGTGGCCCGGCTCCCACACGCCTCCGCGCCTGCGCCCGTCCAGCCCGTGCAGTCCGAGTCCGCCCGCCGGCACGTCCAGGCCCGGCGCGAGGTGCGCCGGCGGCTGCTCGCCGCGTTGATCGTGCCGCCGTCGATCATGGCGGGCCTGCTCGGCTTGGTGGGCACGGTCTACCTGTACGAGTGGCAGACCTCCGTGCTGGACCCCGCCGACTACGAGCAGCTGCGCCCCGGCCAGGTCCGCGCCGAAATCGCTGCCGTCCTACCGCAACGGCAACGCGGCCCGCACGTCAGCGAGCCCGCGCCGCCGGGCCTGACGTGCGAGTACTACGGCACCGGCCGCAGCATCACCCAGCTCCGGCTGGACGCCTACCGGCTCTGCTTCGCGGGCGACCGGCTCGTGAGCAAAGAACTCCTGACCGACGACAGTGACCGAGGAGAGGTGCCGACGTGATCCGTGTGCTGCTGGCCGACGACGAGGCCATGATCAGGGCCGGCGTCGCCGCCATCCTGTCCGCGGACGACGACATCGAGGTCGTCGCCGAGGCGGGGGACGGCCGGGAGGCCGTCGAGCAGGCCCGGCGCACCCGCCCGGACGTCGCGCTCGTCGACATCCGCATGCCCCGCCTCGACGGCCTCGCCGCGGCCGAGGAGATCCACGGCCTGCTGCCCGGCACCGGCGTCATCATGCTGACCACCTTCGGCGAGGACGCCTACATCGAGCGCGCCCTCGCCGGTGGCGCCAGCGGGTTCCTGCTGAAGTCCGGCGACCCCCGCGAACTGCTCGCCGGAGTCCGCGCCGTCGCCGACGGTGCGGCCTTCCTGTCACCCAAGGTCGCGCAGCGGGTGATCGCCCAGCTGTCCGGCGACCGCATGTCCCGGGCCGCGGTGGCCCGGGACCGCATCACCGTCCTGACCGCACGCGAGCGCGAGGTGCTCGCTCTCGTCGGCGCTGGACTGTCCAATGCGGACATCGCCGAGCGGCTGTTCGTGGTCGAGGGCACCGTGAAGGCCTACGTCAGCACGATCCTCGCCAGGCTCGACGTCCGCAACCGGGTCCAGGCGGCGATCATCGCCTACGAAGCGGGGCTGGTCACATGAGTTCAGGCATCCCGGCGCCGCAGCACTTCGTGCCCCGCGGCGAGCGCGGCGGCCGCCCACGCGGCGAGGATCAGCAGCCCGGCCCACGACGGGTACGGCGGGACCAGCCCGGAGACCGGGTTCGGCTGCCCGGACGGCACGAGCGCGGCGGCGCCCGCGACACCGGGCATGAAATTCACGACCCCGAGCCCCAGCGAACCGGCCACCATCGCGGTCATCAGCATCACCAGGAACGCCACCGTGATGCTGCCCGCCACGCTGCGCAGTGCCGTCCCGATCCCGAGGCTGAGCAAACCGGTGAGCGCGAAGAAAGCCCCGTTGGCCACGCACGCCTGGATGATCTCGCTGGTCGACGCGGCACGCCCGAAGCCGTCCATCAACGGCGTCGCCACCGCGATCGCCACCGCCGCGGCCACCACGCCGAGCACGAACAACACCGGAGCCAGCACCGCGCCCTTCGCGGTCAGGAACCGGCTCCGGACGGGCACCCACTGCAACGTCCCGCGAATGCTGCCCGTCGCGTACTCGCCCGCGATGAACAGGCTCGCCAGCGCGATCACCGCGAATTCGGCGAGGTAGAAGCTCCCGCCCGCCACCAGATCCGGCGCGGACTCCTGGGTGCCGCGGTTGTAGGCAACGGAAGTGGCCGACGGCAGCACGAACACCAGCATCAGCACCACCGCTCCGGCCAGGCCCCAGAACGTCGAGCGCACGGACCAGAACTTGACCCACTCCGAGCGGATCGCCGCGGTCGTCGTCATCGCACACCAGCCTTCCGCGCAAAGTCCGCGCCGTACTCGACCGCGTCCGCGGTCAGTTCCATGTACGCCTGCTCCAGTGACGCCCGCTCCTCGCTCAACCCGTGCAGCCGGACGCCCAGCTCGAAGGCCAGGTCGCCGATCGACTCCACGGTCGCGCCGGTCACGAGCACGGAGTCGCCCTCGACCCGCGCGCCGGGCAACTGGGCGGCCAGGCGCGCACGGCCCGCCGGTTCCGCGCACCGCGCCCGCACCACCGAGCCATCGGCGAGCAGCTCACCCAGCGGCGCGTCGGCCAGCAGGCGTCCCTTGCCGATGACGAGGAGGTGGTCGGCGGTCAGTTGCATCTCGCTCATCAGGTGGCTGGAGACCAGGATCGTGCGGCCCTCCGCGGCGAGCGAGCGCATCAGCTGCCGCACCCAGCGGACCCCGTCCGGGTCGAGACCGTTCACCGGTTCGTCGAACAGCAGCACTCCGGGGTCACCGAGCAGCGCCCCGGCGATGCCGAGCCGCTGCCCCATGCCGAGCGTGAGCTGGCCGGCCCGCTTCCCCGCGACGTCCGACAACCCGACGGTGGCCAGCACCTCCTCGACACGGCGGTCCGGGATGTCGTTGCTGCGCGCCATCGCCAGCAAGTGCTTGGCCGCCGAGCGGCCCGGGTGGAGTGCCTTGGCGTCCAGCAGCGCGCCCACCGTGCGCAGTGGCCACCGCAGGTCCCCGTACCGCTTGCCGTCCACGAGTGCCTCGCCGGAGGTCGGGCGGTCCAGCCCCAGCACCATGCGCATCGTGGTCGACTTGCCTGCGCCGTTCGGGCCGAGGAACCCGGTCACCGTGCCCGGCCGCACCGCGAAGGTGAGCTGGTCGACGGCGGTTCTCCCGCCGAAGCGCTTCGTCAGCGCGCGTACCGTGATCATGGGGTCGACGTTAGGAACCCGACACGCCGGGACGCATCGGCCGAAGGGCACCCACGCCCCTGCACTTTCGGCAGGGCAGAATGCGCCCCATGATTTCCCGGCGCAGGGTGAGCCCGCTCGACGTGGCGATGCTGGCGCTGGCCGTCGTCTCCGTCGGCCTGGTCGTCTACGTCACGTTCTTCCCGCACTCGCCCGAGACGGCGCACAGAATCTTCGTCATCGACACCTCGATCTGCGGGGTGTTCCTGATCGAGTTCCTCTGGCGGTGGTCGCGCGCCGGGTGGGACAAGCGCTTTCCGCTGCGCAACTGGTACGAGATCCTCGGCATGATCCCGATCGCGCACCCCGCGTTGCGCAGCTTCCGCCTGCTGCGGATCGTGATCGTGATCGTGCGGCTGGCGCGCACGGCCGACCGCGCGTTCGGCGAACTGTTCACCCAGCGGCTGGTCGAGCGCATGTCCCGGCCGATCGTGCTGGCCATCAAGAAGCCGATCACCATCGCGGTGCTCGACGAGGTGGTCAAGGTCATCGAGACCGGCAACTACCCGGAAAACCTGGCCAGGTCACTGGGCGAGAACCGGGAGACGTTGCGGGCCATCATCACCGAGAAGATCAAGGACGACCCGCAGGCCGGCAGGCTGTCCCGGCTCCCGTTCCACGACGAGATCCTCCAGTCCCTTGTGGACACCACGATGCGGGTCATGCTCGAGGTGCTGATCGACCCGCGGACGGAAGCGTTCTTCGCCCACGTCGTGCGGGAGAACCGCGAGCAGATCCGGCAGGCGGTGGTGCTCGGCCTGCACGAGGGGGAGGACGAGGAGCTCGAGCGCGACCTGCCTGCCCGGCCGGAGCGGTCCTACGGCGCCTGAGGATCCGCCGGCCAGGCGTGTTTGGGGTAGCGCCCGCGCAGCTCCGCCCGCACAGCCGGATAGCCGTTCGCCCAGAACGACTCCAGATCGCCGGTGACAGCGGCGGGCCGGCCGGCGGGGGAGAGCAGGTGCAGCACCACCGGCACGCGCCCGTCTGCGACCTTCGGGGTTTCCCGCCACCCGAACGCGAGCTGCAGCTTCACCGCGAGCACCGGCCGTCCGGTCGAGTAGTCGAGCCGCAGCCGCGCCCCGGAGGGCACCTCGATCCGGTCCGGCGCCAGCTCGTCCAGCCGCCCGGCCTCCGGCCAGGGCAGCAGACGGCGCAACGCCGAGGCGGTGTCGATCCGGGCGAGGTCGGCGCGACGGCGAGCACGGGACAGCTCCGGCTCCAGCCACTCGTCCACTCTGGACAACAGCGCGGCGTCGTCCACGGCCGGCCACGGGTCGCCGAGGACGTCGTGCAGGAAGGCGATCCGCGCCCGCAGGCGCTCGGCCTCGGCCGGCCACGTCAGGACGTTCCCGTCGCGGAGGCCGGTCAGCAGGGCCTCGCGCACGAGAACGGGGTCCGGGTCCCGCAGCGGCCGCTCACGCAGGACGATCGCGCCCAGCCGCCGGACCCGCCGCGCCACCACGTCGCCGTTCCAGGACACGTCGTCGTGTTCGGTCACCAGGTTCGGGGCAGCCCGCACCGCGAGCTCTTCGTCCGCGCGCGCCGCGAGCCGGATGACGCCGTGCGCGCGGCCGGGGTCACGCGTCGCCTCGGCAACGGCGAGCCATTCCGCGTCACCAAGCCCACCGCCGGCCGGCAGCTCGGCGGCGGTGCCACCGGCCATCAGGTAGACCGGCGAATCCGGCCCCCGCCGCCGGGCGAGCCGCTCCGGGTGGGCGAGCGCGACGACCAGCGCCGGGTCGGGCGCGTCCGGGCCGCCGGGCACCAGCCGCTCCAGGCGCCGGACCTCTGCGTGCCAGCGTGATCCGCGGTCCTCGCGCAGGCGGCGCAGCTCGGCCTCGACGTCGGTGAGCGTGCCACCGGCGTCCATCAGCGCCACCACCTCGGCTGCGCACCGGGCGCCGACCTGGGCGGCCCCGTCGAGCAGCGCGCGGGCGAGGCGCGGGTGCAGGCCCAGCTCGGCCATGCGCCGGCCGCGTTCGGTGACGGTGTCGCCGTCCAGGGCGCCGAGCGTGCGGAGCAGGTCCTGGCCGGCGGCGAGCGGCCCGTCCGGTGGCGGATCCCACCAGGACAGACCGGCGCCGTCGGGCGTCGACCAGCAGGCCAGCTCCAGCGCGAGCCGGCCCAGCTCGGCGGTCCGGATCTCCGGTTCGGGGTACGCGGGCAGGCCGGCCTGCTCGTGCTGCGGCCAGCAGCGATACGCCCGGCCGGGCGCCTCCCGGCCGGCTCGGCCAGCCCGCTGCTCGGCCACGGCCGCTGACACCCGGACGGTAGCCAGGCCGGGCAGGCCGCGTCGATGGTCCACCCGGGGCACGCGCGCCTGCCCGGAGTCGACGACCGCCCGCACACCCGGCACGGTCAGGCTCGACTCGGCCACCGCCGTCGCCAGCACCACGCGGCGGCGGTCGCCGGGACGCAGCGCCGCGTCCTGCCTGCCGGGCGCGAGCCGGCCGTGCAGCGGCAGCACGTCCACGCCCGGGAGGTCGAGCATCCCGCTGACCCGCGCGATCTCGCCCACCCCGGGCAGGAACGCCAGCACGTCGCCGTCGCCGTCGGCGAGCGCCCTGCGCACCGCCCGGGTGACGCACGCCTCGATCCGCTCGCCGCGGGCGGGCGGGACGTAGGTCGTCTCGACCGGGTACATGCGCGCCTGCGCGGTCACCACCGGCGCCCCGCCGAGCAGGTCCGCGAGCCGCCCGGAGGCGACGGTGGCCGACGTCGCGAGCAGCCGCAGGTCGTCCCGCAGCCCGGCACGGACGTCCAGCAGGAGGGCGAGCAGCAGGTCGGCGTCCAGGTGCCGCTCGTGGCACTCGTCGAGCAGCACGGTCGCCACACCGGGCAGTTCCGGGTCGTTCTGCACCCGCCGGACCAGCAGGCCGGAGGTGACCACCTCGACGCGCGTGCGCTTCGACACCTTCCGGTCGCCGCGCACGGCGTAGCCGACGGTCTCGCCCACCGGTTCGCCGAGCAGCGCGGCCATCCGGGCGGCCGCCGCGCGCGCGGCGAGGCGGCGCGGCTCCGCCACCACGACGCGGCCGTCCGTCCGGGTCATCAGGTCCAGCGGGACGAGCGTCGTCTTGCCGGTCCCGGGCGGTGCGACCAGCACCGCGGTGCCGTGGCCGGACAGCGCGGCGGCGAGTTCGCCGAGGACCGCGCGGACAGGGAGATCGGGCAGGTTCATGGCGTGAGCAACCGTAGACGGTGGGCGGTGGCTGAGTCCCTCGTCACCCGGACGTATGGCATTCGCGCGCTGGCCCCGGAACTCACAGGTTTCTCAGGGCAGGCCGCTAGCCTGGGTCCGTGTTCCGCCCGTCCCCCTCCGTGCTCGACGCCGTCGGCACCCTCGTGCGGCTCGGCCTGGCCGCGGTGTGGCTGGTCTCCGGGATCGCCAAGATCAGCGATTCCGGGCAGACGTACCTGGCCGTCAAGGCCTACGACGTCCTGCCCGACGCGCTGCTGCACCCGGTGGCGACCGCGCTGCCGCTGCTGGAGCTGGTCCTGGGCGCCTTCCTGCTGCTCGGGCTCGCCACGCGCTGGGTGGCCGTCGCTTCGGCCGTGCTGCTGCTGGTGTTCATCGCCGGGGTGGCCCAGTCGTGGGCGCGGGGCCTGACCATCGACTGCGGTTGTTTCGGCGGCGGTGGCGAGGTGGCGGCGGGGCAGACCCGGTACCCCCAGGAGATCGCCCGTGACGTGGGCTTCCTGGTCCTGGCCTGCTGGCTGGTCGTGCGCCCGGCGAGCCGGTTCGCGCTGGACGGCTGGCTCCGCGGCGGCGCGCCGCAGGCCGAGCTGGAAAAAGAGAGGATCTGAAGAACGTGGGTGGAGCGGAACGGTCCGCGCGCAAGCGCCGCCAGCAGCAGTCCGCGGCGGCCAAGGCGGTGACCCAGGCCCGCGGTGGTGGCGGCCCCAGCCGGAAGACGATCGTGTCGGTGGTCGCGGTGGTGGTGCTGGCCGCGGTGGTCATCGGCGGGGTGATCTGGACGAACGCGTCGAAGAACGAGACCGAGGGCACGACCATCACCCCTCAGACGGCGTCGGCGGCGCTGGACACCGCGGACGAGCGCCAGGGCGCCACGGTCGTCTCGGGCAAGGCCGACGCCAAGGTGAAGCTCGACATCTGGGCCGACTTCCTGTGCCCCTACTGCGCACAGCTCCAGCAGAAGTACGGCACGCAGATCGAGGACCAGATCAAGGCCGGGAACGTGCAGGTCACGTACCACATGATCCCGCTGCTGAACAACCGGTCGGACCCGGCGGGCTACTCGCTGGACTCGGCGAACGCCTCCCTGTGCGCCGCGGACCAGGGCAAGTTCACGCCCTTCCACGACAGCCTGTTCGCCTCCCAGCCGGAGGAGGGCAAGCGTGGCTACGACAAGGCCCAGCTGATCAAACTGGGCCAGGACCTGGGCATCACCGCGCCCGAGTTCGCGACGTGCGTGAACGGCGGCACCTACAACCAGCAGCTCGACGACGCGCTGACCGAGGTGTCGAAGGACCCGAACTTCCAGGGCACCCCCACGGTCATGCACAACGGCCAGGTCATCAACTGGACGCAGGACGGCTGGCTGACGAACCTGGTCAACCAGGCCGGATGAGTCGCCGCGGGGGGCGGTCCCGCATGACCGACCCCCCGCGCAACGGCCATCCCGGTGTCATGTAAAGTAGTCGCAGACGAGATGCGGAGTACAACTTCGCTCCGGGGCTATGGCGCAGCTGGTAGCGCACCACACTGGCAGTGTGGGGGTCAGGGGTTCGAGTCCCCTTAGCTCCACTCGATCGAAGGCGCATTCCGTTCGACGGGATGCGCCTTCGCTGTGTTCAATCCTCGTAATTCCTTCTGGGGCGCAGCCCTCAGACCCCGCTCGGGGCGGTTCCCGGCCCCCCATCGGTGTTTTTCCGTGTTCGAGCAAGGTTCCTTGAGATCGCCCGATCTGCTCACGGTGGCAGGCCGGGCGATTGTTGTTTGGTGACCCGTTGTGGATCAGGGTCAGCTCTCGGTCCGAGCCAGTCCCGATGGGACGGCCGTGATGAGAGCGCGCAGATCGTCGAACGCCCGCTGCAGACACACGGCCAGACGCTGGGCGGGGTCGTCGATCCAGGCTTGGACCGCGTGCTGGTAGGCGGCCCAGCCGGTGCGGGCGGTCAGGTCGGCCAGTCCGTCGCCGAGACCGCGCTGCCGCAACGCCTCCGCCACTGCGTCCGTCAGCCACGCGTGCTTGGCCAGCTCACGTTCGCGCAGGGCCGGCGTCGCCGCGATGATCTTCCACCGCGGCTCGGCGAACGCGCGGTTGTTCTCCAGGTTCCGCGCGGATTCGCGGAAGGCGTGCAGCAGTACCTCGAACGGCTCCAGCCCCTCAGGCGCCTCGGCCACTGCTCGCTGCAGCGTGGCTCGCAGGTCTGCTTCGCCGTCGAAGAGCACCTCGCGCTTGTCCGGGAAGTGCCGGAAGAAGGTGCGCTCGTTGACCCCGGCCCGTGCGGCGATCTGTGCCGCCGTGGTCTGGTCGAACCCGCGTTCCCGGTACAGCTCCAAGGCGGCCTGTCGCAGGCGGCGACGGGCTTCTGCTCCACTCCGTGGCACCTTGCGAGGCTACCCCATTACGTCAGTGACTGGCGTCACGTTGCGTCAGTGACTGGCGCTACGCGTAACGTAGTGCCAGTCACTGACGTTACCTGGGGAGTTTTGATGCATGTCTTCGTCACCGGTGGCACCGGGCAGACCGGTCCCGCCGTCGTCGCCGAGCTCGTCGCGGCCGGCCACACCGTCACCGGCTTGGCGCGCTCGGCCGCCGCCGCTGCCCGGTTGGAGTCGCTGGGCGCCGCACCACACCGCGGCAGCCTGGACGACTTGGACAGCCTGCGAAGCGGCGCGGAAGCTGCCGACGGCGTCCTGCACATGGCCTATGGCGGGGACTACGCCGATCCGGACGGCCTGATCCGCCGCGACTGCGCGGCCATCGAAGCGCTCGGTCAGGCACTGGCCGGGTCCGGCAAACCGTTCGTCAGCACGTCGGGCACGTTGGTGACCAAGGCCGGCCGGGTCAGCGCCGAGCAGGACGCGCCGGACCCCGATTCCGTTGCCGCCTTTCGCATTCCGGGTGAGCAGGCCTGTCTGCGCTTCGCCGATCGCGGGGTCCGAGCCAGCGTCGTGCGACTCGCGCCGACCGTTCACGGACCAGGTGACTACGGGTTCATCCCGGCGCTCATCGCGGCCGCCCGCAGGTCTGGCGCCTCCGCCTACATCGGCGACGGCGCCAACCGCTGGCCGGCCATCCACCGCGCCGACGCCGCCCGCCTCTTCCGGTTGGCGCTGGAGAAGGCTCCCGCCGGCAGCGTGCTGCACGGCGCCGGCGAAGGCGCCGTCACGATCAAGAGCATCGCGGAGGAGATCGCGCAGGTCCTCGGCATCCCCACCGCCTCACTGACCCTCGACCAGGCCACCGAGCACCTCGGAAACCCGTTCCTGGCCACGTTCTTCTCCCTCGACGTGCCGGTCTCCAGCCGGCACACCCAGGCGATGCTGGGCTGGGCGCCGACGCACGCGACCTTGCTGGAGGACCTCAAGACCGGCGACGACTTCGACCCCGAAGCCAGCAAGCGCGCGGAGGAAATCTGGTTGCCCCACTCGGGACACGCCCGCGAGGTGCGGCCGGTCGAGTGGCCGAGGTGAGTGGTCGCTGAAAAAGGACACAACCTGACCGCTTCCCCTGGGATCATGCCGCGGTGACCACTTTGGACAGCAGAGCCCTCAACCGGGCGACGTTGGCTCGTCAGTTGCTCCTCGAGCGGGCCGACCTGCCCGTCGTGGACGCGGTGTCGCACTTGTGCGGCTTGCAGGCCCAGGAGCCGCAGGAACCGTTCGTCGGGTTGTGGTCGCGGCTTCGGGGCTTCCGGCCGGCCGCCCTCGACGAGTTGCTGACCGGCAGGCACGTCGTGCGCACGCACCTCATGCGCCGCACCATTCACCTCGTCACGGCGGACGACGTCCGGGCCTGGCGGAGCCGCCACGACGCGATGCTGCGCCAGCGGGTGTTCGGCGTCTACCGCCGCGAGTTGGACGGCGTGGACCCCGGCGAAGTGGCCGCGGCCGCACAGGCGGAGCTGGCCCGTGACGAGCCGCGCACGATGGCCGAGATCGGGCGGGCGCTCGCCGGGCGCTGGCCGTCCGCGGGGCCACGGCCGCTGGGTGAACTCGCGATCGCCGCCCTCGTGCCGACGGTGCAGGTACCACCCCGGGGGTTGTGGCGCGCCAAGGCCGGCGTCCGCAACGTCCGGCTGTCCTCCTGGCTGGGACGCGACGTCGACCCGCTCCCCGAGGACGGCGCGGACCCCGTCGGACAGGTGCTCGCGCGCCGCTACCTGGCCGCCTTCGGTCCGGCCACCGTGGCCGACCTGCGGGCCTGGAGCGGCCTCGCCGGCCTTCCCACCGCGGTGGCCGCCATCCGCGACGAACTGGTCGCCTTCCGCGACGAACACGGCCGCGAACTCCTCGACCTGCCCGGCGCGCCGCGCCCCGACCGCGGCACACCCGCCCCGGTCCGGTTCCTGCCCGCGTTCGACAACGCGATCCTCGGCTACCAGGACCGCAGCCGGATCATCGACGACGCCCACCGCAACCTGTCGGTGGCCGGCGAGCGCGTCGTACTGGTCGACGGCCGGGTCGCCGCCACCTGGACCGTCGAAGCGGACACCGTGACCGTCACGCCGCTGCGCCGTTTCACCCGCGCCGAGCGGACCGGGGTCGACGAGGAGGCCCGGCACCTCACCGCGTTTCTCACCGACGCAGTCCGAACTCGCTGACCGGCCCGCGTCATGTCGGCGACCCTCGCCCGGTCTGAGTGGTGCGGGGGGCCGCGAAGCTCGCCGGCGGACGCCGTCCGGCTCTGGGGTCGAAGGGGGTGGGACGGGTGGTGTTCCCGGCGAGCGTGCGCGGTTCCGGCTCAGAGCAGGCCGAGCTCGTAGGTGCGCATGATCGCCTCGTCGCGGTTGGAGGCCCCCAGCTTCCGGTAGACGCTCTGCAACTGGGAGCGGACCGTCGCCACGGAGACGACGAGGCTGCGGGCGATCTCCTGCGGCGAGTGGCCCTGCGTCAGCTCGGTCAGGACCTTGTGCTCGCGGTTGGTCAGCGCCACCAGGTCGATCCGCTCCGGGAAGAGCGGCCGCGCACGGGCCAGGCGGGCGGCCGCGGACTCTGTCAATTCGACCTCGCCGAGGAGTTCCGCGCGTTCGGCCGCGGGCAGCGTCGCCAGGGACGCCACCTCGTCCGGCTCGCGGACCGCGGACAGCATCCGGACGGCGCCGCGGGCGGCTTCCCGGTCACCCATCCGGAGCGCGGCCACTGCGTGCACGAGCAGCAGCTGGGCCTTGTCGCGGCGCGGTGTGCCCGCGTCCCACACGCTGTGCGCGGCGATCGCCCTGGCCTGCCGGTGGTCGCCCGCCAGCAGGTGCAGCCGGGCCGACGGGACCGCCAGCCAGGCAGGCACCGCGGCCGTTTCGCGGCGGAGCATCCGCAGCGCGCGGTTGCCCTGTCCGGCGGCGATCAACAGGTCGGCCCTGGCGCGGTCCAGCACCTGCTGCGCGATGCCCGGTCCGGCGGTGGCGTGCCTGCTGATCCGGATCCGTTCGAGCTGGTCCAGCCCGTCCGCCGGATCACCGAAGTGCAGCGCCGCGGCGCCGGCCAGGGCCGCCACGAACGGCCACACCTCGATCGGCTTGGTGCCGTCGCCGGTCACCGCCAGTGCGGCCGCCACGCCGTCCCGGTCGTGCCGGTCGAGTGCGAGCCAGCCTTCGGCGATCGTCGCCCCGACGGTGCCGAGGAAGGCGACCGACGGCATCGGCGGCGGGTACGACCGCATCGTCCTGATCCACCGGGCGGCCGCCTCCTGCTGGCCCTGGTGCGCGAACACCATGGCCAGGTTCGCCGCGGCGTTGATCCCGGCGAAGTGCGTGAGCGGCTCGGCCCGCGCCTGCTCGTGCGCCAGCTGGTAGAGAGCGGTGGCGCCGTCGAGGTCGCCGGCCAGCGAGCGGGTCAGACCCCGTTGCAGCGCAAGCCATCCCGGCCGCAGGGTGGACCGTTCCCGCGGCAGCGGGCGGAGTTCGTCCACCCGCCGCGCGAGCTCGTCGCCGAGCTCGTCCGCCTCGTCCAGGCTGCCCTGCGCCCGCAACTGGATGAGCTTCGCGGTGCCCAGAGCAATCAGCGTGGCAGGCGGGACGTCCGCGGTCAGGTTGAACTCGGCGGCCATCCGCGCACCCACTTCCATGTAGCGCCGGAGGAACGCGCGCAGTTCCGGGTCCGCGGGGCCGGCCAGCGCGTCGCCGTTGGTGAGCCAAGCGATGACCAGCCGTGGCCTGCCGTGCAGGACTTCGGGCGGGACCGACCCGAGCGCGGCGACGAGCATCGCGGCCAGGTCAGCAGGCAACGCCAGCCAGTGCCGGTCACAGAAGTCCTCCAGCTCGTCCCAGTCCTGCGCGCCGACGATCCGGCGCAGTTCTGCGGGGAACTCGTCGAGCGAGCTGCGGTCGTGCACTTTTCGGATAGTAATCACCGCGGGAAACGACATTGCTGGAAGCGCTTACTGCTACTGACAGTGTCCCAGTGGTTCACCCGCCCGGAACACCCAAGATCAACTAATCTCGTGTCACCAGTCGGAATACACACAGGAGTTGGTGGATGCCCGCGGCCGCCCTCGTCGCGATGTACGTCGGGGAGGATCCGGCTCGCGTGCGCGCGCTGCGGTCGGCCCAGCCGGGAGGTCCGGCGCCCCGGTGGGAGATCGCGGGCCCGGGCGTCGCGGGTCTCCGCGCGGTGCGTCAGTCCGATCCGGACATCGTGATCGTCGACGGCGACGTGGACGACCACCCCTTGTTGTGCCGCGAGGTCCGCGCGGCGGCGCCGTCCGCGGTCGTGCTGCTGCTGGCCGAGGACACCCCACCGCCGCCCGGCGTGGACGGTGTCATCAGCTGGACGTTGCTCCGCAACGGCCTGCCGGGCAACGTCTTCGGCGCGCTCGCCGAGGTTGCCGCGGTAACCAGGGCGCCCGGAGACCGGGTGACCGGCCTGACGGCGCAGGAGATCGCGGTCCTGGAATGCGCGGCGCACGGGATGACGGCGGACGAGACCGCGCCCGAACTCGGTCTCACCCCGGGCGCCGTCCGCTCCGCCCTGCGCACGGCGAAGACGAAGTTGCGTGCGTCGTCGCGGGCGCACGCGGTGGCGGTCGCGATCCGGGCCGGTCTCTTCCCGGCCTGATCCGCGGCCCCGCGTCAGGTTCGGCCGGGCCGGCCGGTCTGTTCGGTGTGGTCAGGATGACGCTGCTGGTCGTGGTGTGGCTGACGGCCGTCCTCGGGGCCGCGCCGGCACTGGCCGCACCGCACCGCGACGCGGACAACGCGTACCAGGAACTCCGGCGGGCCCAGGACGAACTCGCCGCCGTGCAGGTCGAAGTGAGCGGCAAGGAAGCCGAACTCGGGGCGGCTGAGCGGAACCTGTCTGCCGCGTGGGCCGGCAGCGGGTCCACCGGCGAGGCCTTGCGCGCGGCGCGGTCCGCTGCGGCGGAGGCCCGGTCGCGCGTGTCCGGTTTCTACTCCGGGGTCTCCGCGGAGTTCCGCCGCGGCCGGGAGTTCGCGGTGCTGGACAACCGCGCCCCGCTGGACTACCGGGCCGCCCTGCCCCTGCTGGATTTCGTCGCCGCCGACCAGTTCGCCGCGGTGCGGGCGGCCGACGAATCCGTTCGCCAGGCCGAATCCGCGGTCACCGCGTCCGCGGATGCCCTGGCACAGGCCGAGGCCGCCCGCACCGCGGCGGCCGACGCGCTCGCCGCCGCCGGAGCACGGCGGGATGCCGCCCTTCGCGGTGTCCAGGACGCACAGCGCCGGGTGGACGCGCTGCCGCCGGTCGCCGAGGGCGATGCCGGGAACGTGGTGCGGTTCGCGTTGGCGCAGCTCGGCAAACCGTACATGTGGGGCGCAGAGGGACCCGGCAGTTACGACTGTTCGGGTCTCGTGCTTGCCGCGTTCCGGTCCGTGGGCCTGACCGTGCCGCGCACGAGCGCGGCGCAGGCGGGGGTGGGTGTTCCCGTGCCTCGGGACCAGGTGCGACCCGGCGATCTCGTCTTCTTCTACCAGCCCGTCAGCCACGTCGCCGTCGCGATCGACGGATCGCGTGCGGTGCACGCGTCCCGTCCCGGTGAGCCGGTCCGGATCGCGGAGATCGACGCGATCGGCCCGGTCACCGGGATCCACCGGCTGCTGCGCTGACAACCGCAACCAAGAGGAGGAACAATCTTGTCCACGACTTCCGCCGTCCACGGCAGAACCGGCATCCGCGTCGCGGTGGCCGACTCGCTCCCGCTGTTCCGCGAGGGGCTCTTCGCGCTGGTCCGGCGCAGCACCACGATGCGGTGGACCGGGCACGCGGGCACCGCGCCGGACCTGCTCCGCCTGGTCGAGCACGCGCACCCCGACGTCGTCCTCCTCGGGGCGGGCGTGAACCGCCAGCCGCAGCTCATCCCGTTGCTGACCGGGGTGCGGAACGCGGTCGCGGTGGTGGTGCTGCTGGAGCCCGGCCAGCTGAACCGCGCCCACCTCGGCGAGTTGCTGCGCGCCGGGGCGCGCGGGGTGGTCGCGCGCGCCGCCGACCCGTTGCGCATCACCGAGGCGAT
This sequence comes from Amycolatopsis sp. 3B14, assembly GCF_050958625.1. Lineage (NCBI taxonomy): Bacteria > Bacillati > Actinomycetota > Actinomycetes > Pseudonocardiales > Pseudonocardiaceae > Amycolatopsis > Amycolatopsis sp. 3B14. Next base: position 92,467 of record NZ_JBHZEN010000016.1, on the reverse strand, counting down.
CACCGCCGCGACCCGGCAGATCCACGTCGACGGGCAACTGCGGGGACTGTTGCTGCCGCGGGAGGTCGCGGGCGAGGAACCCCTCCCGGTCACGCCGCGGCCCGCTCTGAGCGGGCGCGAGTACCAGGTGCTGCAGCTCATCGCCGAAGGGCTCAGCACCACCCAGATCGCGGCGAGCCTGCTGCTTTCGGTGGAGACGATCCGGACTCACGTCCGCGGCGTGCTGCGCAAGCTCGCCGCGCGGGACCGCACCCACGCCGTCGCCCTCGCGTTCCGGGCGGGGTTACTGGTCGTGCCTGGGCAGCCCGACGGCGAGCGGCGGCAGGCGTCCTGACGCCCTCAGGCGTGCAGGACCCCGAGGTTGAAGTTGGTGTGCCCGAGGGACCTGCTCAGCCGCTGCCGCAGCGGGAACAGCATCTCCATCGACCGCGCCCCGGTGATGTCGCCGAGGTCGACGATCGCGTCCGCGGGCCAGCCGAACTCGCGCAGCAAGCCGGTCACCATCGTCTTGGCCTGCCTGCTGTCGCCGGCGAGGAACGCGACGTGCCCGCCGGGCACGCGCTTGGGGTTCACCATCACCGACGGGCTCACCGTGTTCAGCGCCTTGACCACCCTGGTGTGCGGGAACAACGCCTGGATCTCCTCACCGAGGCTGCGCTCGCCGGTCCGCATCAGGGGCGGGTCCGCCGCCGGGTCGCTGACCGGGTTCGCCACGTCGATCAGCACCTTGCCGGCGAGTTCGGCCTCGCCTGCCGCGCGCAGGGCGTCCACAGTGGCCGTTCCGGCGGTGGCGTTGACCACGATCGACGCTGATCGCGCCGCCTCCGCGTAGGTGCCGGACCGTGCCAGCTCGCCGGCCGCGCGGACCCACCGGCTGATGTGCGGCTGCCCGGGGTCGCGGCTCCCGATCACGACGCGGTGCCGGAGTTCCACCAGCCGCGCGGCCAGGGTGCGACCGACGATCCCGCTGCCCAGCACCGAAATCCGCACCGGGTTGGTCCTCCGTGGCCGTCGACGGGAATGCGCTTTCTCTTCCGGTATACCTGCGCCGGGAAGTCCGGACAATGCGGACGGTTGATGAAACGCGTGATGAAATCCGGCGGTCACGAATCGCGGGACGCGAGGAGTTCGTATTGCCGCCGCAGCGCCGTCCGCGCCCGCCACAGTAGCGAGCACGCGGCGGCGGGCGCGATGCCGAGCTCGGCGGCCACGTCCTGCGGGCGGTGTCCGAGCACCTCCACCATCCAGAGGACCTGGCGCCAGCGGGCGGGCAGGGCCGTGAACGCCTCCGCCAGGTTCCGGTCGCCCTCCAGTTGCTCGTCCAGGGACGGAGTCCTCGGCTCGACGATGACCGGGGAGAGGCCGGCCGCGACGGCGCGCCCGTTCCGCGCGCCGAGGTCGATGGCCAGGCGGCGGACCGTGGTCCGCAGGTAGGCGGGAAAGTTGGTGGCCGGGCCGCCGCCGCCCTCCAGCGCCAGCATCGTCCGCACCAGCGCGTCGGCGGTCAGGTCCTGCGCGTCCGCCGGGCAGCGGGCTACCGAGGACGCGTATCTCAGCACCGCGGCCTGGTGTCTGCGAACCAGGACCGCGAACGCTTCGCGATCACCCCCACGAGCCTCCCCGAGCAGATCGTCGTCCGACATGCCGGCCAGCTCCCGCGTCGCGGTGTCACCCATCAGCCCCTCCTCCATGCACTTCCAGGTGAAGAATGCAACTACAGGTTTGGCGAACCGATTGGGTGAACTCGGACTACTGAGAGCGGATCATTTCGCGTTCTGTGCGCTCAACGGGTGATTGACGGGTTTTACGGATAACAGCTGTGCTGGGCGGGCCGATACGGCACGACCGCATCCGGGGCCTTATCACGAAACGGTAACGCTACTCCATTTTTGCGCGCGGAACCGCGGTTCGTTGCTCAGATGAGCGGTTCGTCCACGAGGGACGGGAAGAGGTCGAGCAGCCATTCGGCCTGTCGAGCGGGATCGGCGCCCCGCGGCCACCCGGCGATCGACACCGTGAGGCTCGGCGCCCCCGGCAGGCCGCGCAGGAGCTCGCCGAGCTGCTCGGCCCGCTCCGGGCTCGTCACCAGCACCGCGATCTCGCACGGGCCGACCGATCCGGCGGATTCGCGCGGGCCCAGGTGCGGCCGGAGGTGGTCGGCGATCGTCGTCCGCGCCGACATCGTGGACCAGGGCGCCGCCGCCGGTTCCCACCGCGCCACCACGACGTGCGGGTCCACGTCGGCGTAGCCGGGGGAGGTCAGGTCGTGTACGAAGGCGGAGCGGGTTCGCAGCCCCGTCACGGGATCGGTGGCCTGCGCGAGGAGGGCGTCGCGGGCGACGATCTCCCGTAACGCGCGGGCGGCGGCGGCCACCAGGTCCGCGGGGGCGGGCCCCAGGGCGGCCCCGGGCAGGCACGAGGCGAGTGCGTCCACGTCGCGTTCGAAGTCGCCGTCCGTGGCGGCCGAGCCGAGGCGCTGGTCGGCCAGGTCGCGGAGCGCGGGGAGCAGGCCGCTGCCGGTCAGGCACGCCTCGACGACGGCGGGCGCCGCGTCGGTTTCCCAGGTGAGGTCTGCGGGCCAGCCGAGTTCGTGTGAGCGCGCCCGCCAGGTGGTCAGCAGCGTCGTCACCGCCGCGGACACCGCGTCTCCCGCTGGTCGTGAGGTCCGTTCACGTTCGTTGTCGTCGTGACGGTGCGCCGGCGGGCTCTCCACTACCGAACCACCCCTCGCGCGATCCACCTCGAATCGCCCGTGATGCTACTCACGGTGTGCGTGGCCTGTCGAGGTCAGGCCGGGACCGTGGTCAACGCTGGTTCCACGGGGAGCAGGCCGAGCGCGAGCGCCTCCTCCCGGCTGCCCGCCTGGAGCTTGCGGTACAGATCGGGCACCTCGGGCAGGCGGCAAGGTCACTGACCGAGTAGGTGACCGTCGTCGTGCCGGCGTGATTTCTGGCTTTCCCGACACGATCAGTTGATCAAGGTTTCGGGACGGCGCTGCGGACGATCATCATCGGGTGGGTGGGAACGACGCGTTGCGCGCCTTCTTCGCGCGGTGTCGTGAGTACGGCATCGACGTGCAGGAAGCCCGGCGTGCACTGGCCCGTGCCCGGACCGACGTGCGAGCCGGGCGGGTCCTCGAGGTCGACCCCTACAAGCTGGCGTGGCGGCGGCTGCGGCGCCGCAACACCTGACGGCCTCCGGCTGTGACCCGGGTCGCATCCGAACGTGTCGGTCGGTTCCGCGACATGGCGGCCGGGGCTGCGCCGTCTCCACACCGGAGGAACGAACCCGAGGGGGCACGGATGATCTGGCGCGGCAGGGTGCGGGTGACGAACGGGTCCGCTGTGCTGCGGTGCTACCGCCGCACCGTGTGCGGGTGCGGGCGCAAGCAGCGCAGGCTGCAGGTGTTCGGCACGCCCCTGCACGACGAGACCGGCGCTGTCCGTTCGCCGCGCAGCCTTCGGCGCGCCCTGCGTGCCGCGGCACGGGCGTGGCAACCGGACCGGACCTGCGACGCGTGCGCCCGCCGGTCACGAGCCGGCGTTCCGGACCGGAGCAACGTGACCGTGCGCTGACTCGCCCGGCGGAACCGGGCGCGATGCCGGCGCGTCCAGGTGAGGACAGCCCACCCGCGGAAGGATTTCCATGGCTCAGCCGTATCCCGTCCCGCCGCCGCGTCGCCGGTGGCCGCTCGTCGTGACCGCACTCGTGGTGGGGCTCGTGGTCGGCGCGGGAATCGTCGGGCTGGTCTGGATCGGGTCCGGGCCGGGCGCCGCCGCGGCCGACGCCGACGCTGCCTGCGCGGCAGTGGCGCGCACCACGTCGCTCGAGCCCGACACCCAGTACGCCGGCTTCCAGCGCTGGGGCGCGGCGTCGCAGCTCGCGGCCGCGGCGGCCGAGCAGGAGCCGCGCTACCAGGCCCTCGCCGACGCGTTGAAGGCGCCGCTCGAGATCGTCATGCGGACCTTCGAGGCGTCCGGACCGCAGTTCGACGCGGCGATGAACCGCGCCAGGTCCGTCTGCGACGACCTCTAGGACGTGGTCAGCGGTCGCCCGCCGGTCACCCGCAGCAGGTCCAGCTTGCCGTCGTCCGCGCTGCCGGCCGCCGTCGTGTAGGTGACCACCCGCAGGTCCGCGCCCGGCACCAGCAGCACGTCGCAGTCGAACAGGATGTCGCCGACCTCGGGGTGCGTGACCGTCTTGCGTTCGGACTCGTGGACGGCCGCCGTGGTCTGCGTGTCCCAGTACCGGGCGAAGGCGCGTGAGGTCCGGCGCAGCTCCCGCACCAGGCGGTCGAGCTGGGCGTCGGCCGGGTAGCGGGACACGGCGTCCTTCAGGTCGGCCACGAGCGACATCGCGAACGCCTCCGCGCCGCGCTCCGGCCGCACCGGCGGGGCGGCGCCGGTGAAGACCGCCCGCACCAGGTTGCGGTCGGGCCCCGGGTCGCCGAACAGGGCGGACCACGTCGCGTTCCACCAGACCAGCGTCCAGTCCGCGGCGAACACCCCGATCGGCACGTCGCCAAGGCGCGCGACGAGCCGCTGGACGCCCGGGGGCACGTGCGTGTTCACCGTCCCGTCCTGCGGCGGCAGGAGGCCGGCCGCGCGGTAGAGCTGGTCCCGTTCGGGCCGGGACAGCTGCAGTGCCCGCGCCAGCGCGCCGACCACCTGCGCCGACGGGTTCTTCGCGCGGCCCTGCTCCAGGCGCAGCACGTAGTCCACCGACAGCCCGGCCAGCTGGGCGAGCTCCTCGCGGCGCAGGCCGGGAGCGCGGCGGCCGGTCGTGACGGGCAGGCCGGCGTCGGCCGGGGACAGGCGGTCGCGCCAGGCGCGCACCAGCCTGCCGAAACCGGAGTGGGGGACAGCCACGGGTCCATTCTGTCCGCTCCCAGCCGGATCAGCCTGGGTACTGCTGGTCCCTGGCTGATGTCCGCGCCGGGCGGGACGGTGGTCGCATGAGCCACACCATCGTCATGACCGGCGCCAGCCGCGGCATCGGGCGCGTCGCCCTGGACGAGATCCGCCGGCGGGACCCCGATGCGCACGTGGTCGTCGTCGCGCGGACGGACCTCGGCGACGGCACGGTGACCGCGGACTTGAGTTCGCTGCGCAGCGTCCGGGACGCCGCCACCGCGATCCGCGACCGGCTGGACCGCGGCGACCTGCCGCCGCTGCGCGCGTTCGTGGGGAACGCGGGCATCCAGCACACGAACGCGCTCACGACGGGGCCGGACGGGTTCGAGTCGACCTTCACGGTCAACGTGCTCGCCAACCACGTGTTCGTCCGCGTGCTGCAGGACCGCTTCGCCACGCCAGGGCGGGTCGTGATCACCACCAGCGACACCCACTTCGGCGACTTCCGGCACAACCTGGGTCTCGTGCCCGGCCCGGTGTGGCGGTCCCCGGACGTGCTCGCGCGGCCCGGCGCATTCCCGGATCCGTCGAGCGCGGCCGCCGGGCGCACCGCGTACTCGACGAGCAAACTGGCCACCATCCACCTGGTGCACGAGTACGCGCGCCGGCTGCCGCCCGGGGTCGCCGCGGTGGCGTACAACCCCGCGTTCGTGCCCGGCACCGGACTCACCCGCGACGCCGGTCCGGTCGTCCGGTTCGCGGTGCGCCGGATCCTGCCCGCGATGACCTGGACGCCGTGGGCGACCAGTCCCGCCGCCGCCGGCCGCCACCTCGCCGACGTCGTCCTCGGGACGATCGACGCACCGAGCGGGTCCTATGTGGACCGTGGTGCGGTGGTCCCGTCGTCCCCGGAGTCCTACGACCCGCGGCGCGAGCGGGAGCTCTGGGATGCGGCCGAGCGGCTCACCGCGGTCGGGGTGTAACCTATTTGACTGCTCGGAAAGCCTTGCGCCGCAAGCTAAACTGCGCGCATGGGAGTGAAGGCGAAGATCGGGACCGCCGGGGCGGCGCTGGTGGTCGCGGCGGGTGTGGCGTGGTCGCTGGGCCCCGGGCTGGACGGGCTGAGCGACGACGCGCCGGCGATCGCGCTCGGGATCGGCGCCCGGCCGCCCGCGGTCGCGCCGCCTGCCGAGACGCCCGCGGTCCCGTCCGCGCCGGAGGTCCCCCGGCCCGTGCCGGACCAGGTCGGCGGAGTCCTGCCGGTGAACCGGCCGGGCACGGCGGCTCCGCTGGTTCCGCTGCCGCCGATGCCGGGGCCCGCGGTGCCGGGCACGCCGGTGCCCGGGATGCCAGCGCCCGAAGTGCCGCCGGGTGCGCCGCAGCAGCCGGGGGAGCCGTCCGCGCCCGCGGAACCCACCTCCCCGACGCCCACCCCGTCCCCGGCGCCCCCACCGGACGCGACGCCGACCCAGCCGGCGGGCGGCTGCGTGTCGGACACTCGGCTGGGTTCGCTGATCTGCGGGATCGCGGGCGCGCTCAGCTGATCGCTGTCCCGATCACCAGGCGGTAGCCGACGTCCAGCGAATCCCGGTCCAGGAGGTCGCGGTGCCGGCGCTGCCACGCGCCGGAGCCGAGGTCCTCGGCCAGTCTGCCCACCGCGGGGCGAACCACGTCCGACGGCAGCGCCGCGACGCCGGACATGCCCGCCCGCACGTCGTCGTCCAGGTAACTGTGCGGGCGGCGCCAGTAGGCGGCCAGGAAACCGTCGGTGCAGTCCCACGGGACGGGGACCGGCTGGACCACCACCCGCCGGTCGGGGCCGCTCAGCCCGCGGACCACCGCGTCCAGGTTCGCCAGGCCCCGTTCCCGCTCGGCGATCTCCGGCAGGTACTCGCGGACGAGCCAGTACCGCGCCATCACCTCGACGTCCCACGTGAACACCACCTGCCGCCGGGACACGCGGCGCAGTTCGGCCAGCCCGGCCGCCGGGTCGCGCCAGTGGTGCACGGTCAGCACGGCGAGCGCGGCGTCGAACCGGTCGTCGACGCAGGGCAGGTGCTCGGCGACCGCGCACACGGCCGGGGCCGAGCCGGGCGGTCGCTGGCGCAGCATCGTCGCCGACGGCTCGACCGCCAGCACGCCCCGGCCGTCCGGTTCGTACGATCCGGCGCCCGCGCCGACGTTCAGCACCGTCGCGGCCGCGCCGAGCGCGGCATGCACCTGGCGGGCGATCCGCGGATCCGGCTGCCGCACCGCGGAGTAGCCGCGGCCGAACGAGCGGTAGGGGTCAGCCATCCCGGCACCCTAGCTCGATGCGGTGATGAGCGCGTCGATCCGGGGGACGCGGGTATCGCCGAGCCATGCGTGCATCGGTGTTCCTCGCCGTACTGGCGATCGCGTTCGTGCCGGCCACCGCTGCGGCACAAGAGGTTTCCACGTTCGACGGCCGCGACTGCCCGCGGGACAGTCTGTGCCTGTACCGGGACCACGGCTTCACCGGCGGCGGTCTGGCCCTGCGACCGGGTGACCGGATCGGCGACCTGGCGACCTACGACCTCGCCGACCGGATCTCGTCCTGGACCAATGACACCGGCGTCACCTGCACCTGGTACGAGAGCCCCGACTTCTACGGCAGGGCGCACGAAATGCTCGACGGCTACCGCGTCGACCTGCCCGGCCCGGAGGACGACACCCCCTCGTCGGTCGCCTGCGGCTGACGCCCGGATGAACAACTGCCGAACAGCTCGGGGAGAAGTGATCTTCCGGCTCGCGCTCGCACAAGATGGGTGTCTCGTCCTGTGTCCCCCGCGCGGAGGCCCGGTTGTCCAACTTTCCCTGGGAAATCGTCCTGGCCGTGCTGGCCCTCGTGGTGCCGGTGTTCGCGTTCCTGTGGGAGTTCGTGTTCGTCGGGCGCAAACGGCTCGGCTACCGCGTGCAGGTCGACACCACCGCGCGGCAGGAGGTCGCGGCCGAGAACGCGGGCGCGCTGCAACGCCTCGACGACAAGGACGGCAAGGCGCTGACCGACCCGTCGTTCGTGCTGGTGCGCATCGAAAACACCGGCACGACGAACATCGACAGCCAGGACTACGCCGTCCTCGGCAACGTCCAGGCCGGCGTGAAGATCAACTTCCCGGACCGCCGCGTCGCCGGCATGGTCGTGACCGAGCTGAGCGACGACTTCCTGCGTGAGAACTTCGGCGAGAACTCCGGTCTCGGCGTGGACAACATCGTCGACAGCGACGGCCGCAACGTCGGCGTCATCCAGCTGCCGAAGGTGCCGCTGAACCAGGGCCAGCACTACAAGGTGCTCGCGGTGCTCGACCGCGCCGGGCCGAAGGTGAAGAAGTGCCCGGACCCCGAAGTGATCGCCGGCATCAAGGGCGGTGTGCGCAACGGCGCGATCCGGGAGACCAAGAGCCGCACCGGAATCCCGCGCTGGCTGACCGTCCTGGTGTACCTGCTGGTGTCGGTCGCGCTCGCCGAACCGTTCGTGATCGGGCTGGCCACGCAGGACCCGCCGCCGCTGGACTGCGCCTCCGGATCGCTCACCGTCACCGGCTCGACCGCGTTCGCCCCCGTCGTGCGAGAAGCCGCGGACTCCTACGGCCGCACCTGCCCCGGTGCGAAGTTCACCATCGAGATGAGCGGCAGCACCGACGGACTGGAACGGCTCAACGAGGCCAAGAGCGGGGACGTGCTGGCGTTCTCCGACGGGGTGAAGGGGGACCGGTCGCCGCAGTTGCTGCCGCGGCCGATCGCGTTCCTGCTGTTCACGATCGTCATCCACCCGGACGCCGGGGTGCGGGACCTGACCGCGGCGCAGGTGCGCGACGTGTTCGCCGGGCGCGTCCGGAACTGGCAGGAGCTGGGCGGCGCGGACCAGGAGGTGCGGATCGTCGACCGGGAAGCGCTTTCCGGCACGCGGACGACGTTCGAGCAGCAGGTGCTCGACGCGATCGAGCCGGGGGAGAACTCCAACGACTGCGTCGAGCCGCGGCGCCCGGGCACCGGCGCCGACGTGATCCGCTGCCGCCGCAACGACACCGAGTCGCTGCTCGACGCCGTGGCCGCGACGCCGGGCGCGATCGGCTACAGCGAACTCGGCGCCGCGGCGAAGCGGGCGGACGTGCGCACCGTCTGGATCGACGGCCAGCAGGCGAGTGTGCAGGGCGCCGACCACGGCGTGTACCCGTTCTGGCAGACCGAGTACGCCTACACCTACGGCGAGCCGAAGGCCGACTCGCTCGCGGCGAGCTTCCTGCGGTACCTGACGAACCAGGTGGGTGCCGACATCGTCCGCTCGCACGGCGACCGGCCCTGCGCCGAGCTGGCGAACCCGGTGCTGTGCCGTCCGCAGACGTGACGGAGCGCCGGGCGGGGTCGCCCGGCGCTCCGCTCAGGATTCGAGTCCGGCAGCCTGCTCGAGCCAGTTCGCGAACAGTTCGTCGTCGATCTCGGCGGGTTCCCGCAGCTTCACGCTCGCCATCCCGCGCGCTCCCGGCTGCAGCCGCCCGGACGGGTCCGTGATCTCCTGTCCGCGCCAGAAGCCGAACGTGACGTGCTTGGGGTAGGCCTTGACCAGGCACACCGCCTGCTTGCCGGGCGCGGGGCCGAGGCTCCACACCGGGTGGCCGTGCCACACGGCGCCCGTTCCGGGCAGCGCGGTCTCGATCAGGCCGAGCAGGCGCTCGGCGATCTCGCGCTGGGTGGCGGGCAGCTTCTCGACGTATTCGGTGACAGTCATGGCAAGACCTTTCAGCGGAGACGGGCGGCGACGACGGAGATCCACAGCATGGCGGCGATGGCGCCGACGGCGAGGGTGAGCGAACCGGCGGGGCCACCGGCCATCGCCCAGCCGTCGCCGACGAGCAGCGCGGTGCCGGCGAGGTGCGACAACACCGCGTCGCGACCCGAGAACCGGCGTCCCAGCACGTAGCAGGCGGCGATCAGCGACGCGAAGGTCACGGTGCCGGCGATCATGTGCCCGACGCCGTGCCAGGACAACCCGACCGCGTCCATCGGGAGGACCCCGGCGGCGACCAGGCCGACGCCGGCCGCCAGCACGAGCCGTGGCGCCCACCGGCCGGGCAGCCCCTTCGCGCCGGCCACGGTGAGGACGCCGGCGACCACGAAGTTGGCGATCTGCAGCCAGCCGAGCGAGCCGGTGCTCAGCAAGCTGAGCGGCTGCCGGGTGAGGTCGAAGCCGTCGCGCGTGGCGGCCTGGGCCAGGGAGACGGTGGCCCACAAGGGGCCGGCGACGGCCAGCGCGGTCGGACGGGACGCGGTGGGCCGGAGGGCGGTGGTCATCTCGGGTTCCTTTCTCGGATGCTCACCCACACGTCGTTCGGGCGATGTGACAGGGAATGCGCCGCTAAGCTGGGCCGATGCGATACCTGATGATGCAGATGGCGACCGGTCGGGCGCCCGACGAGAAGCTGTTCGCCGAGATGGGCAAGTTCATCGAGGAGATGACCGCCGCCGGTGTGCTGCTGGCGACCGGCGGGCTCGACCCGGCAGGCACGCGGGTGACCTCCGAGGGCGACGAGATCACCGTGACCGACGGCCCGTTCACCGAGGCCAAGGAGTCGGTCGGCGGCTTCGCGCTGGTCGAGGTGCAATCCAAGGAGGAGGCCGTCGAGCTGGCCCGCCGCTTCCGCCGGATCGTGGGGGACGGTGAGAGCCGGATCCACCAGGTGTTGGGGTGACCGACGTCCGCCGCACGGTCGACGCGGTCTGGAAGCTGGAGTCGGCGAACCTCGTCGGCGGGCTGACCCGCCTGGTGCGCGACGTCGGTCTCGCCGAGGAGCTGGCCCAGGACGCGCTGGTCGCGGCGCTGGAGCAGTGGCCGTCGTCGGGCGTGCCGGACAACCCGGCCGCGTGGCTGATGACCACCGCCAAGCGTCGCGCGATCGACCACCTGCGGCGGACCGAGCGGCTGGAGCGCAGGCACGAGCAGCTCGCGCGGGAGCTGGCGCAGCCGCGGGACGTCGAGCACGACGACGTGCTGCGGCTGATGTTCCTGTCCTGCCACCCGGTGCTGCCGACCGAGCAACGGGTCGCGCTGACCCTGCGGGTGGTCGGCGGACTGTCGGCGGCGGAGATCGCGCGAGCGTTCCTGACCACCGAGCAGCAGGTCGCGCAGCGCATCGCGGCGGCGAAGCAAACGCTTGCCGGAGTGCCGATCGAGCTGCCCGAAGGTGCCGCTTTGGTCGAGCGGCTGTCGTCGGTGCTCGGTGTGGTGTACCTGATCTTCAACGAGGGCTACTCCGCCACCGCCGGGGACGACCTGATACGGCCCGGCCTGTGCCAGGAGGCGCTGCGGCTGGGCCGCCTGCTGGCCGAGCTCGCGCCGGACGAGGCCGAGGTGCACGGGCTGGTCGCGTTGATGGAGATCCAGGCCTCCCGGTCGGCCGCGCGCACCGGGCCGCACGGAGAACCGGTGCAGCTGCACGAGCAGGACCGCGGGCGCTGGGATCCCTTGCTGATCCGGCGCGGGTTCACCGCGATGCTGCGGGCGCGCGACCTCGGCGGGCCGCCGGGGCCGTACGTGCTGCAGGCGGCGATCGCGGTGTGCCACGCGCAGGCCCGCACCGCGGCGGACACCGACTGGCGGCGGATCGCGGTGCTCTACGACGCGTTGGTCCGGTTGCTGCCCACGCCGATCGTGCGGCTGAACCGGGCGGTCGCGGTCGGCCGCGCGCACGGCCCCGCGGCCGGGCTCGCGCTGGCCGACGAACTGCTCGCCGACCGCGCGCTGCGGGACTACCACCTGCTGCCCAGCGTGCGTGGCGACCTGCTGGCCGAGCTGGGCCGGAACGCCGAGGCGCGGGTGGAGTTCGCGCGAGCCGCGGCGCTGGCGAAGAACGCGGCCGAGCGCGACTTCCTGCTGCGGCGCGCGGACGAGTTGGGTCCCGAGGCGCCGGTGGCGACGCTGGGGCGGGCGGCGGCGGACTTCCTGGCGCGGGACGACCTGGACGCCTCGACGCTGCGGTCCTACGGCCAGACCCTGCGCCGGTTGTGCCTGGCGCTGGGCGACCGGCGGCCGCTGGAGTCGCTGACCGGGGACGACGTCACGGGCGTCTTCGAGGTGGCGTGGGGCGATGCGGCGGCGAAGACGTGGAACCGGCACCGGTCCGCGGTCCGGTCGTTCGGGGCGTGGGCCGGGCGGCCGGAACTGGGTGCCGGCTTGGAGCGGCGCGCGGAGAGCCGGTCGCGCGTGCCGGGCCTCGCCGACGACCAGCTGAGTCGCTTGTGGACGGTGGAGGCGCCGGTGCGGGAGCGGACGTTGTGGCGGTTGCTGCACGAGTCGGCCGCCGGGGTGCGGCCGGTGCTGTCGCTGAACGTGGAGGACCTGGACCTGGCGGAACGCCGGGCGCGGGCGGGTGCGCGGTGGGTGACCTGGCGGTCCGGCACGGCGCGCCTGTTGCCCGAACTGCTCGGCGGGCGCACCCGCGGCCCCTTGTTCCTGGCGGACCGCCGCCCCGGCCCGGCACGCATGCGGCCCGCGGCGGACCTCTGCCCGGACACCGGCCGCGGACGGCTGTCCTACGAGCGCGCGGAGTACCTGTTCAAACAGGCGACGCGCGCGCTGGACCCCGCCGGGCGCGGCTTCACGCTGCGGCAACTGTGGTCGGCGCGGGGCGCGTAGTGGTGGGCCTGCACGGCTGGGGCGGGTGATGTTCGTTGGTCGGGCGCGGCTGCACGTCTTCCGGTCACCGGCGCCGCTCATGAGCGGTGGTTGAGGTCGGGCCTGCGATGGAAGTTCAGGCCAAGGCCAGCAACGGCAGCCACTCCCGATTGGCACCCTCCGCCGTGAGCAGCGCGGCCAGCACTCCGATGGCTCCGGTGAGCAGGCTGAGGTCCGCCATCGCGAGCACCTCGGGCAGCCGCGCGTGCAGGAACCGGAGCAGGCGGTCCCGCAGGACGCCGCCGACGGGGGAGCGTCTCGCGAAGGCGTCGGCGATCAGCAGGACCCCCGCCGCGCCGTGGCAGAGGCTCAGCGGGTTGTCGCTCAGGTGCACCTCCTCGTCGTACGCCGCGCACAACGTGTCCATCGCCCGCAGGCCGGCTTCCGCGAACGAGCCGCCCGCCGTCCACAGTGCCCACGAGATCCCGGGCGTGCCGTAGCACCACGCCTGCCGCCGCACCACCGCACGCCGCGCGCCGTCCGGGCGGGACCGCCACGACACGACGCCCAGTTCGTCCGTCTCCTGGTGCTCGACCAGCCACGACGCCAGATCCGGCGCCCCGCCCGGCCCCAGCACGGCCAGCGGGCCCGCCACCCCGTGCGCCAGCCCGGTGACGACCCCACCCCGCGCCCACGCCGGCGCGGCCCCGCCGATGCGGAAACCCTCGGGCACAGCCAGTGCGAGCAGGTGTTCCCGCGCCGCCTGCGCGCCGGGCAGCACCGCCAGCAGCCCGGCCGGTCCGGAAACCAGGTCGTAGTCGGCGAACCCGACGTCGCGCGACCGCCAGCGGCCGCGCGCCGCCAGCCGCGCCGCGGTCCGGTCAGCGAGCGGCCCCAGCGCGGGATCGACCCGCGCGGCCAGGCGCAGTCCGGCCAGGACCGCGGCGAACCCGCCGTGCAGGCCGGCGCCCGAGCAGCGCGGGATCGCCCGCAACCAGGCCCGCAGCGCCGCCCGGCTCGCCGGGTGGTCGCCGAGCAGCGCGGCGAGCACGGCCGCCCCGGCATCGGGTGCGGCCGTGCTCGCTTCCTGCTGCTCGGTCCAGGTCGTGAGGACCGTGGCGGCGGCGCCGGTCAGCTCCCGCGCCATCCCGTACCGGTCAGCACACGAACCAGCTCGACTCTTCGTCACCGCAATACCCGCTGCACAGCAGCAGGGAGGGCGGCTTACCGGTTTCCGGGTCCCCGGAACTGCTGATCCGCGCGTCCAGCCGCTCGACCAGACCGTCCAGTTCGGACAGCTCCAGCGTGGACTCCATGATGAACTCCTTCCGTTGGTTTTCCTCTACCCACCGACTGCGGTGGTCTCGGGGGCGCGCCGCGCGCGCCGGGTGGTGATCCGCTGCCAGGCGGCGGTCACGTCGTCGGCCAGCCGGCCCGGCGAGGCGCCAAGCGGCAGCCGCACCACGACCTGCGCCGCTCGCCGCGACCCGTCCACATCGGACACTGTCAGGTCGTCGGGAGCGGGCAGCATCTCCTCCAGCACCAGGCCGCCGACCGCGGGGTCGGCCAGCATCCGGTCGAACACCCGCAGCGTGGCGACGCTGTCCAGGTCGACCGGCTGGGACCGGCGGCCGTCGCGGGCGAACACCCACCGCGGCGCGCCGGTCGCCAGCCGCACGTTCGCCAGCGCCCGCATCCGCGCGAACCGGTCGCCGCCCGGCTCCGGCAGCAGGTCCCGGCCCGCGAACACGGTCGCCGGGGCGATCACCAGGTCCGGGTCGGCCAGCAGGCGCGGCGTGCGGGCGCGGCCGGGGAACGCGGCGCGCGGATCGCCGAATCCGTGCGACACCGCGAGCCGCCGGGCCGGGGACGCGGCGGTGAGCAGCGAAACCACCAGGTCCCACGGCGGTGGTGGCCGCCGGGTCGCGTGGTAGACCGGCCACAGCACCTGGCCCGCGCGGTCCTCGGCGATCACCCCGCGCGCGTCGCGGCGCAGCGTGATCTCGTCCAGCGGCAGGTAACGGCGCATCCCGGCCGGATCGTCCACATAGGTCGCCGGGTCGGCGTCGCCGGTCCAGGTTCGCGTGTAGCGCGGGCGGCGGACGGTGTTGGCGCCCTGGCTGCCCTGCGGCGGCACGAGGACCTCGACGAGCTCCGCGCCGCACCGGGCCGCGGTCTCGGTCAGGAACGCGCGGTGCGCGCTGACCTGCGGGACCTCGCCGTGCAGGCTCTGCAGCGCGGCGGCGAACCGCGCGTCCGTCACGCCCGCCGGGGTGACGGCCTCCAGCACGGCCCGGCCTCCCGGCAGCGGGCGGAGCAGGCAGTCGACCGGCCACGGCGACGGCCGCGCGGGCGGTGCGCCGAGGTAGTCCAGCACGGCCGGGCCCAGCTCGATCTCGCTTTCGCCGGCGTGCCGGGCCATCCACTCGCACAACCGCTGGTAAGTGGTCCGCGGCCGCGGTTCCGGCCACGCCGAGCCGGGCAGGGCGGGCCGGGACGGTTCGCCGGAGTCCAGGGCCTGCGCGACGATCTCGGACAGCGGCCGCGGCTCGGGGCCGACGAGGTCGAGCGCCGGGTGCGACCGGCGGTCGGCGATCACCGCGGCGAGCCGTCCCGCGTGGGCGACCAGCTCGGGCAGCCGCGACGGCACCGCGACGCCGCCGTGTGCGCGCCGGTAGACGTCGGTGAACCCGGAGCCGGGCCCGGCGGCGACCCGCCAGCGGTGCAGCCGCCCGGTCGGCGCCGACGACACCTGCACGAGCCCCAGCTGCGCCAGGTGCCGCAGGAACTCGCGCAGCACCGGCTTGCGCCGCGCGTCCGGCGCGAGCAGCGTGACGACGTCCCGGGTGCGCATCGCCCGCGCGCCGAGCACCCGGCACAGCGCGTCCACCACCGGCGTGCGCCGGATGTCGCCGCGGCGCACCGCGTCCGGCCCGTCGTGGTCGGCGACGTGCCAGCACAGCCGGTCGCCCTCCGTCCACCGCAGTGCCGTCAGGCTCAGCCACGCGTCCGGCAGGATCGGGGCCGCGGTCAACCTGCGGCGGTCCTCCTGGATGTTGCTGAGCCGGTGCACGGCGTGGTCGCCGACCGTCAGCGGCCCCGGCCCGGTCCCGGCGAGGGCGACGTGCGCGAGCCAGCCGCGCGGGGTGGTCTTGAACGCGGCCCGGAACAGCAGCCGCAGCAGGTGGTCGGCGCGTTTGCGCAGTGCTTTGCCGGTCCACGGCTCACCGGCGGCGAGCCGGGCGCGGATGTCCTCGACGACCCCGGGCGCGGTGGCGGCGACCATGCGCGCCGCCTCGGGGTCGCCGCTGATCAAATCCCACACCAGGCCGTGGTGCATCCGCGCGGTCTGTTCGACCGCGTCGTGCAGCGCGGCGGTCTCGGCGGCCAGCGCGTCGCCCCACTCGGCGATCCGCGCCAGCGGCCGGAAGTCCAGGTCCCCGGGCTGGACGAACTCGCCGCGGTGCAGGCGGCGCCGGACGTCGAGCGCCTGCCGCCGCGCCTCGCGCGGCAGGGCCGGGACCAGCTCCACGCCGATGCGCTCGGCCACGTCCGCGGCGCACGCGCGGTAGGCGGTCTCGGCGCGGATCAGGTGACGCATCCGTTCGGTCAGGTCGGGCGTGCCGAGCGCGGCGGGCAGCGCCGCGGGCAGGCCCGCGACCCTCACCAGCACGGGATCACCGACCAGGGCGGGATCAGTCATCGCCTGCCGCCAGTGACTCGGCGATCAGGACCTGCCTGCCGAAGCTCAGCTTCCCGCGGTTCCAGTGGAACACCACGTAGTAGCAGGCCGCCTCGCGTGGGCCGACGCGTGCGCCGTCCGCGGTGAAGTAGTGGGCCCACCACCCGTCGAGCAGCGGCCGGACCTCCTCGGCGTGCCGCTCGGCCAGCCGCCGGGCCGGCCCCGGCACGGTGGCGGCCAGCTCGTCCGGGTGGTTCCACCACCGGCGCAGGCCGGCCGCGGCGACGGCGGTGTCGACCGGCTCGGGGTGCCGCCGCCCGGTCTCGCGGACCCGCGCCCACACGTCCCGGTCCTCCCAGCCGGCGATCCGCAGCCCGTCGAACACGCCGCGCAGCATCAGCATCGACAGCGCCCACGGCGGGCAGCCGGACGGGCGGGTGTGGTGGTCGAGCCAGGTCAGCGAATCCACGGTGAACAGCCGGTGCGCCCACGCCATCGACGCGGGACCGCCGAACAGGTGCGCCTCCGGCTCGTACACCGACGGCACCGCCCTCGTCACCAGGCCGATGTCCTGCCACAGCCGGATCCGCTTGCGCAGCAACGCTTCCACGTGCTCGGCCTGTCCGGGCGCGGGAGCCAGGCGCAGGCGCAGCCCCGGCGGCTTGTGCATCACGAAGAAGTCGTCGATCGTCTGCTGCCACAACCAGACCCGGGCCAGCGCGGCGATCGCGCCGTGCAGTTCCGGCAGATCCGGCGTTTCCAGGCCCCACTGCACCCACCGGTCCTCCTCGGCGGCGAGCGCGGCCGCGCCCGCGGTGAGGAACGTGGTGAGCTCGCGGCTGGTCCGCCCCTCGGACAGCGCGCTGACGCAGTCGGCGAGGAAATCCCGCATGGGCACGGACTTCTCCCGCAGGCGCACGGTCGCAGGCACCGTCATCTCGCCTCCCGAAAGGAATTCTCGAAACGGTTTCCGGAAATGCGGAAATCCATATTCAGTCTGTGCCGGGAGGTGGACGGCGGAAAGTGCGGGAACGGCTTTTCGCCGGGTCGAACGACCCCTGAACGTGGTGACCTGGCAAACCGCGTCCGGCGCCGGGACACAGGGTCACGGCAACCGGACGCGGTTACTCACACCGGTCAGCACGGAACCGCTCGGGTCAGCGGTTTCGCCACACCGGCTTCCTTTTCTGCGCGAACGCCGCCGGTCCTTCGAACGCGTCCTGGCTGACGAGGAGTTCGTCGAGCGCGGGCGAGGGGTGCCGGACGGCTTCCACGGTGTCCGCGAACCCGTCCGCCTCCGCCATGATCCGCAGCGAGGTGCGCACCGACGTCGGTGAGCCCTCCAGGATCGCGGCGGCCACCTCGCGCGCGACCGCCAGCGCCTGCCCGGCCGGCGCGACCCGGCTGACCAGGCCGTAGGACTCGGCCTCCGCGGCGGACAAGCGCCTCCCGGTGAGGATCACGTCGCCTGCGACCTTCGCCGGGATCGCGCGCGGCAGCCGGACCAGCCCGCCCGCGGCGGCGACCAGGCCGACCCGGACCTCGGGCAGGCCGAACTGCGCGGTCTCGTCGGCGACCACGAGGTGGCAGGCGAGGGCGATTTCGCAGCCGCCGCCCAGCGCGAACCCGTTGACCGCGGCGATCACCGGCTTCGGCATGGATTCGCGGCTGGTGACCCCGGCGAACCCGTTCTTGGGCACCCACATCGGTTTGCCGCTCGCGGAGTAGACGAGGTCGTTGCCGGCGGAGAACGCCTTGTCGCCGGCGCCGGTGATGATCGCGACCCACAGGTCCGGGTCGGCGAAGTAGGCGTCGAACACCTCGTCCAGCTCGGCGTTGGCGGGCGGGTGCAGGCTGTTGCGCGAGTCCGGGCGGTTGATGGTGACTTCGAGCAGGTGCCCGTCGCGGCGCACCAGGATGTGCTCGTAGTCGTCGCGGAAGCCCGGCGAGCGCGGCGGGAACAGTTCGTCCATCCGCTCGGCCGTCATCGTGACCCGGTTGCCGAACCCGAACGAGCGCACGTGGATCTTGCTGCCGATCGGCTCGCCGTCCAGCAGGCGGCCGAGCGTCTCCTCGTCCTTGGTGGAGGCGAGGAAGCGGCGGCCGTCGTCGAGCCGTCCGATGACCACGGCGCTGCCCGCGGCATGCTGGACGGTGTAGGTCTCCAGCGTGGCCCAGCCGTCCGGGTGCACCGCGGTCGGCACCGCGGGGCGGGCGTCCAGCTCGGCCTGCAGTTCGGCGCTGCGGCCGGGGCGCCACGGCGCCGGGGTCGTGGAGTACACGCCGGCGGAGTACTTGGACAGCATGCCGCCGTTGGCGCCGACCAGGCCGAACGCCCCCGGCTGCGCGCGCAGCCGCACGACGGTCTCGGCGATCGCGTGGGTCGAGTAGTTGTTGCCGGGGCCGCCGAAGAACGGCAGGCCGCCCGTGACGGTGAGGCCGCGCGGGTCGTCCGGGGCCAGGCCGAGCCCGTCGCAGACGGCGAACACGGCGACCGGGAAGCAGCTGTACAGGTCGATGGTGGCCAGGTCGCCGACCCCGATGCCGGCGAGGTCCAGCGCGTGCCGCACCGCCAGCACCGCGGCGGGCGAGCCGCTCAGGTCCTCGCGCTCCAGCAGCGGCTGTTCCTCCAGGTCGGCGTGACCGTGCAGGAACACCCACTTCTCCTCGGGCACGCCGAGCCGCCGCGCGGCGCCCACTGACATCAGCAGCACCGCGGCGCCCTGGTTGACCTGCTCGCGGGCGATCAGGAACCGCGTGTACGGGTCGGCGATCGGGCGGTTGCGCTCGGTCGGCGTCGCCAGCTCGCGGGCGTCGCGCCGCACCGGCGCGGCGGCGTGCGGGTTGGCCGCGGCGACCGCGGTGAACGGCGCGAACAGCTCGCCCATCGCCAGCGCGTAGTCCTCGCGGGACAGGCCGAGCCGGGCGCGGCGGGCGTTTTCGAACAACGCGTACTGGCTGGTGGGTTCGAGCAGGCCGTGCGCCAGCATCTGGCGGTTGGCCAGGCCCTTCAGCCCGAACCCGCGGTCCTCCAGGTCGCCGTCGACGTGCTCGGTGAAGTCCGGCTTGTCGTCCGCCTGCTGCAGGTGCCGGACCGTGGAGATGGCCTCCGCGCCCGCGATCAACGCGACCTCGGCCCCGCCCGCGGCGATCGTCCCGGCCAGTTCGGTGACCAGGTGCTGGGGCGACTGGCCGCCGGTGACCTCCAGGATCGCGCGGGCGGGCGCCGCGCCGATGCGGTTCGCGACCGAGCGCGGGAAGTTGTCCGACCGGCCCAGCGGCGAGTGCGAGATCGGCGTGGAGATCTCGAACTGGCGGATGCCGGCGACGGTGTCGACGGCGGACGCGATGTCGCCGGGGTCGGCGCCCGTGTCGGCGAGGGCGTCCCGGGCCGCCGCGGCCGCGAGCTCGACCGCGGACAGCCCGCGGTAGCCGGGGTCGTCGATGCGCTCGGACGCCTGGCCGACGCCGACGAGGACCGGCGTCCGGTGATCGAGAGAGGTCATACCGAACGGTAACCCGGCGGCGCGCTCCCGATCACCGGTCCCGGATCACGAACTTTGCGCGATGTTGACCATCCACGAGACACCGAACCGGTCCAGGCACGCGCCGAACTCGTCGCCCCACATCTGCTTCTCCAGCGGGACGGTGACCGTGCCGCCGTCGGACAGCTTGTCCCAGTAGCCGCGCAGCTCGCCGGCGTCGTCGCCGCTGAGGCTGATCGACATGTTGTTGCCGGGCTGGTGCTCCATGCCGGGCGGGGTGTCCGAGGCCATCAGCGTGAACCCGCGCTCGGTTTCGAGCTGGGCGTGCATGACCTTGTCCGCGTCGGCGCCCTCCATGCCGCCGAAGTCGCCGAAGGTGTTGAGGTTCAGCTCGCCGCCGAAGACCTGCCGGTAGAACTCCATCGCCTGCCGCGCGTCGCCGGCGAAACTGATGTACGGGTTGAGCCGCGAAGCCATTTCGGGTCTCCCTCCATCGCGAAGGGGGCCAATCCTCGCAGACCGCCCTGCCTGCGACAACACCCTGCGGGGTAGGAAAAACTCCGCCAGAATCGGCCCGTGACCGGGTCGGTTTGGTACGTGGGTTACGGGTCCAACCTGCACGCCGCGCGGCTGCGGTACTACCTGGAGGGCGGCACGCCGCCGGGCGGGCGGCGGTCGTGCCCCGGGTGCCGTGACCCGCGTCCGCCGGAGCGGATCGTCCCGCACTCGATGCCCGGCGGGGTGTACTTCGCGACCGAGTCCGCGACGTGGGGCGGTGGCCGCGCGTTCTACGACCCGTCGTTGCCGGGGACGGCGGCCTGCCGGGCGTACCTGCTGACCGTCGGGCAGTTTTCGGACCTGGCGGCGCAGGAGATGTACCGCGCACCGGACGGCGACCTGGACCTGACGACCGTGCTGTCGGCTGGCCGCGACGTGCTGGGGCCGGGACGGTACGAGACGTTGCTGCACGTGGGCGACCTGGAGGGGTTCCCGGTGCTGACGTTCACCGCTCCGTGGGCCGCCGACGAGGTGCCGTGGAACCCGCCGTCCGCGGTGTACCTGCGGATGCTCGGCGACGGGTTGCGGGAGTCGCACGGCTGGCCGCGGCCCCGCGTGGCGGAATACCTGTGCGGCCTGCGCGGGGCGGCGGGCTTCTGGTCCGTGGACGAGGTGGCAGACCTGCTGGCTCAGTAGGCCAGCTCGGCGAGGCGCTCCGGGTCGGAGATGATGTCGATCGCCGCGATGAGGTCGTTCACCACGGTGAACGCGAAGAGCGTCTGCGGGCGGCCGTCGCGCAGGATGAGGCGGCCCGCGACGCCGTTGACCAGCACCGGGACCGGCTGCCCGCCCTGGCCGGACTGCCGGAAGGTGAGCGCCTGCCCGGCCACCGCCTCGGCCCCGCGCACCAGCCGGGACGCGCTCGCCGGCAGGGCGGCGGCCTCGACCCGCAGCACCACGTCCGGGTCCAGCACGCTGACCAGCGCGGCGAAGTTCCCGTCCCGCGCGGCGGCGAAGAACGCGTCCACCACCTCCCGCTGCCGGGCCACGTCCCCATCCGGCACCGTCGGGCTGCCCTGGATCCGCCGCCGCGCGCGGCTCGCCAGCTGGCGAGCCGCCGCCGGGGTCCGGTCCACGATCGGGGCGATCTCGTCGAACGGCAGCGCGAACATGTCGTGCAGCACGAACGCCAGCCGCTCCGCCGGGTCGAGCGTGTCGAGCACGACGAGCAGCGCCAGCCCGACCGAGTCGGCGATCAGCGCCTGCTGCTCGGGGTGCGAGCCGTCCTCGGGGACGATGACCGGGTCCGGCAGGCGTTCCGGGTACTCCTCGCGGCGCGCCGACCGCGACCGCAGCATGTCCAGGCACACCCGGCCGACCACGGTCGTCAGCCAGCCGCCGAGGTTGCGCACCTCGCCTGCGTCGCTGCGGCTGAGCTTCAGCCACGCCTCCTGCACCGCGTCGTCGGCCTCGGTCAGCGAACCCAGCATCCGGTACGCCACCGCCCGCAGGTGCGCCCGGTGCGACTCGAACCGCTCGGCCAGCCACTCGTTCTCGGTCATACCGCTCTGACGGATCCCGTCACGCCGGTGTGACCGGCTCGGACACCCGGATCACGATCAGGCACGAGTCGTCCTCGGTGTCGGACGTCGCCTCGGCCAGCAGCTGGTCGCTGATCCGCTCCACGTCCGTGCCCGCGTGGCAGGCCGCGGCGGCCAGCCGGTCCAGGCTGTCGTCGAGCAGCACGCCGCGCCGTTCGATCAGCCCGTCGGTGAACAGGACCAGCGTGTCCGCCGGCCGCAGCTCCAGCACGGACTCCTCGAACCGCGCGGTCGGCCGCGCGCCGAGCAGGATGCCGCGCGGCAGGGGCAGCTGCTCGGTCACCCCGCCGCGCACCAGCATCGGCGGCAGGTGGCCGGCGCGGGCCCAGGTCAGCGTCCGGCTCTCCGGGTCGTACAGCCCGCACAACGCGGTGCCGGTGACGCCGCGGTTCACCGTGAACGTCGTCGTGTTCAGCCATTCCAGCAGTTTTCCCGGGCTCGCCCCGGTCACCGCCAGCCCGCGCAGCGCGTTGCGCAACGCGATCATGCCGGTGGCCGCGCCGATCCCGTGCCCGGCGACGTCGCCGATCACGAGCAGGATCCGCCCGCTGGGCAGCACCGTCGCGTCGTACCAGTCGCCGCCGACCTTGTGCTCCTGCGCCGCGGGCCGGTACCGGACCGCGACGTCGAGCCCGTCCATCTCCACCGGCCGCGCCGCGGACGGCAGGATCGCCTGCTGCAGCTCCCGGGCGATCCGGTTCTGCTGCTGGGCCTCGTGTTCGGTGTCGGCGAGCCGGTCGCGCGTCGCGGTCAGCGCGACCTGGCTCTGGTACTGCGCGGACAGGTCCTGGTAGATCCCGCGCACCGCGACCAGCTGCCCGCTCTCCGACAGCACCGGCTCGCCGTGCGCGCGGATCTGCCGGTGCGTGCCGTCCGGCCGGATCAGCCGGAACACCGTCGCGGCCTCCTGACGCGCCAGCAGCGTGGTCTGGAACGCCTCGGCGATCGGCAGGTCCTCGGGGTGGACGTAGGTGCACAGCTCGTCCCACGCGACCGGGCCCGCCGACGTCGGCAGCCCGAACAGCTCGAAGGTCTGCTCGGTCCACGTCATCTCGCCGGTGAGCACGCTGTGCTCCCAGCTGCCCAGCCGGGCGATGTGCTGCAGGTTGTGCAGCAGTTGCGCCAGCCTGTGGTCGTCGTGGCCGACGGTCAGCCCGATGCGCACCCCGTCCAGGAACCGGGTGATCCGCACGTCCACCGTCGCCGGGGTGGCCGCGCCGCCGGTCCGCGCGACCAGCGGGACCGGCCCGAGCCGCGCGGTCGCGCCGGTGGTGAGCACCTCCACCGCGCGGTCGGCGAGCCCGTACGCGCACAGCAGCGGGTACGCCCTGGTCAGCCCGCGGCCGATCAGTTCCGCGGGCTGCCGCCCGTGGGGGTCCTCGAAGTCCTCGCCGACCTGCGCGATCTCGAAGTCGGTCACCTGGCCGGACTCGTCCGAGCGCGGCCGGGCGAACAGGCCGGAGTCCAGCAGGCCCACCGTCGACGGCAGCGCTCCCGCCGGTTGCGTGCTGAGCACGATTTCCCGGCCGCACAACGCGGCGAGCGCGGTGAGCCGTCGCTTCTGCTCCGGCGGGAACAGCGGCAGCGGCGCGGCCCAGACGAACTCCACGACACCGGCGATGCTGCGCGCGGTGGTCACCGGGACCACCGCCCGCGCCCCGCGCCGCTCGTCCGCCAGCAGTGGCACGGCGGGGGCGAATTCCACCTCGGGGATCCAGTGCGGACGCCGTTCCCGCGCCGCGCGTTGCGGCAGGCAGTCCATCAGCACCGGGAGGTGCCGCCAGCGGCTGGCCTCCAGCAGGTCGAGTCCGCTGTGGCCGGCGAGGCCCAGGGCGCCGTCCGGCCGCACCTGCCACACGGCGACCGCGGCCGCGCCCGCGGTGCGCCGGACTTCCTCCAGCAGAGCGGAATTCTCCGCGGAGGCGTCGGGCAGCCGGGCGAAGTCGGGAGCGTTGCCGGGCTCGGCGAGCGTCCGCGGCGGCCGGACCGCGCCCGCGACCAGGTCCGCGGCCAGCTCCGCGACGGTGATCCCGGTGCGCGTGGCGAGTTCGGCGAGGTGCGTGGCGGCCTCGGCGGGGGAGTAGCCGAGCCGTTCGACGAGGATGCCTTCGGCGACCGGGACGAGCAGCCCGCCGTCCCGTTCGGCGCGCAGCCGTTCGATTTCCTGCTGCTGGCATTCCACGACGGCGGCGAGCCCGGCGACTCGCGGATCGAGGTCGCTGGTCTGCGGCGGGTACTGGGCCGTCACTCGAGCCCCTCGGTCGCGGTGGGCGGACGAAACAAGTCTAGTGAAGTGGCGCTGGGATACGTGTCGCGCTACCAGTAGATTCCTCTTCTGCGGGGATTGTTCGCAAGAGCGGTTCCCAGAGCCTCACGGAATCGGAGTGCGCTGATGGCTGAGAGCCGGACCGCCCAGGCCAAGCGGGACCCGGGCCGAGGCGGTGAACGGGAGCTGGCCGATCCCCGGTTGCAGCAGCTGCTGGCCGGGCTGACCGCGGTGCGCGACGGCGATTTCGGCACGCGGCTGCCGCAGGTCGGCGACGAGCTGATGGACGAGATCGCGGCCGTCTTCAACGGCATGGTCGACCAGCTGTCGGTGTTCACGTCCGAGGTGACGCGGGTGGCGACCGAGGTGGGCACGGAGGGCAAGCTCGGGGGCCAGGCGCGGGTGCCCGGCGTGTCCGGGACCTGGGCGGACCTCACCGATTCGGTGAACGCGATGGCAGGCAACCTGACCGCTCAGGTGCGCGACATCGCGCAGGTCGCGACCGCGGTGGCGAAGGGCGACCTGTCGCAGAAGATCACGGTGGACGTCCAGGGCGAAATGCGGGAGCTGAAGGAAACCATCAACACGATGGTGGACCAGCTTTCGTCGTTCGCCGACGAAGTCACGAGAGTGGCCCGCGAAGTCGGCACCGAAGGAATTCTGGGCGGCCAGGCGGAAGTGCCCGGCGTTTCCGGAACCTGGAAGAACCTCACCACTTCGGTGAATTTCATGGCGGGAAATCTCACCGATCAGGTGCGCAACATCGCGCAGGTGACCACCGCCGTGGCGCGCGGCGATCTGTCACAGAAGATCATGGTCGACGCGCGCGGGGAAATCCTGGAGCTGAAGAACACCATCAACACGATGGTGGACCAGCTTTCGTCGTTCGCCGACGAGGTCACCAGAG
Source organism: Amycolatopsis sp. 3B14 (assembly GCF_050958625.1). Lineage (NCBI taxonomy): Bacteria > Bacillati > Actinomycetota > Actinomycetes > Pseudonocardiales > Pseudonocardiaceae > Amycolatopsis > Amycolatopsis sp. 3B14. Next base: position 67,545 of record NZ_JBHZEN010000016.1, on the reverse strand, counting down.
TGGCCCGCGAGGTCGGCACGGACGGCAGGCTGGGCGGTCAGGCGCAGGTGCCCGGCGTCGGCGGCACGTGGCGGGCACTCACCGATTCGGTGAACTTCATGGCGGGCAACCTCACCGACCAGGTGCGGTCGATCGCCTCCGTGGCCACGGCGGTCGCCGACGGTGATCTGTCGCAGAAGATCACCGTCGACGCGCGCGGCGAGATCCTGGAGCTGAAGAACACCATCAACACGATGGTCGACCAGCTGTCGGCGTTCGCCGACGAGGTCACCAGAGTGGCCCGCGAGGTCGGCACCGAGGGCCGCCTCGGCGGTCAGGCGGACGTGAAGGGCGTGTCGGGCACCTGGAAGGCGCTCACCGAATCGGTGAACGTGATGGCCGCCAACCTGACCGACCAGGTGCGGTCGATCGCCGACGTGACCACCTCCGTCGCCAAGGGCGACCTGACGCAGAAGATCCGCGTCGACGCGCGCGGCGAGATCCTCGAGCTCAAGGAGACCATCAACACGATGGTCGACCAGCTGTCCGCGTTCGCCGACGAGGTCACGAAGGTGGCCCGCGAAGTGGGCACGCACGGCAACCTGGGCGGGCAGGCCAACGTCCGCGGCGTGTCGGGCACCTGGAAGGACCTGACCGACAACGTCAACGGGATGGCGTCCAACCTGACGAGCCAGGTGCGCTCGATCGCGCAGGTGGCCAGCTCGGTGGCGCAGGGCGACCTGTCGAAGAAGATCACCGTCGAGGCCAAGGGCGAGGTCGCCGCGCTGGCCGACACGATCAACACGATGGTCGACACGCTCGGCGCGTTCGCCGACGAGGTGACCAGGGTGGCCCGCGAGGTCGGCACCGAAGGGATCCTCGGCGGCCAGGCCCGCGTGCCCAACGTCGCGGGCACCTGGAAGGACCTCACCGACAACGTCAACTCGATGGCGAACAACCTGACCAACCAGGTGCGCAACATCGCCCAGGTGACGACCGCCGTCGCGGACGGCGACCTGACCAAGAAGATCGACGTCGACGCCCGCGGCGAGATCCTCGAGCTGAAGACGACGATCAACACCATGGTCGACACCCTCGGCTCGTTCGCCGCCGAGGTGACCCGCGTGGCCCGCGAGGTGGGCAGCGAGGGACGGCTGGGCGGCCAGGCCGAGGTCGAGGGCGTGTCCGGCACCTGGAAGCGGCTCACCGAGAACGTCAACGAGCTGGCGGGCAACCTGACCCGCCAGGTGCGCGCGATCGCCGAGGTGGCCAGCGCCGTCGCCACCGGCGACCTGACCCGCTCGATCTCGGTCGAGGCGCAGGGCGAGGTCGCCGAGCTCAAGGACAACATCAACTCGATGGTGCGGTCGCTGCGCGAGACCACGCACGCGAACCAGGAGCAGGACTGGCTCAAGACCAACCTGGCGCGCATCGCCGGGCTGATGCAGGGCCACCGCGACCTGGCCACCGTCGCCGAGCTGGTGCTGGACGAGCTGGTGCCGCTGGTGAACGCGCAGCAGGGCACGTTCTTCCTGAGCAGCGGGCAGAACGGCAGCGGGCGGCTGCGGCTGATCGCCACCTACGGCGCGCACTCCACCGAGGAGCTGGTGCGGGAGGTGGAGGTCGGTCAGACGCTCATCGGCCAGGCGGCCCGCACCCGGCGGCCGATCATCGTCGACAAGACCCCGCCCGGGTACGTGCGGATCTCCTCCAGCCTCGGCGAGGCGCCGCCGGTGAACCTCGTCGTGCTGCCGGTGACGTTCGAGGACCGCACCCTCGGCGTGATCGAGCTGGCGTCGTTCGAGCGGTTCACCCAGGCGCAGCGCGACCTGCTGGACCAGCTGGGCGAGACGATCGGCGTCAACGTCAACACGATCGTGGCGAGTTCGCGCACGGACTCCCTGCTCGAAGAGTCGCAGCGGCTCGCCGCCGAGCTCCGGGTCCAGCAGGAGGAACTGCAGCGCTCGAACGCCGAGCTGGCCGAGAAGGCGACGCTGCTGGCCCGCCAGAACCGCGACATCGAGGTCAAGAACACCGAGATCGAGCAGGCCAGGCGGGAGATCGAGGAGCGCGCCGAACAGCTCGCGCTCGCCTCGAAGTACAAGTCCGAGTTCCTCGCGAACATGTCGCACGAGCTGCGCACGCCGCTCAACAGCCTGTTGATCCTGGCGAAGCTGCTCGCTCAGAACCCCAGCCGCAACCTCACCGCCAAGCAGGTGGAGTACGCCGAGGTGATCCACTCGGCCGGTTCGGACCTGTTGCAGATGATCAACGACATCCTCGACCTGTCCAAGGTGGAGGCCGGGCGGATGGACATCCACCCGGAGCCGTTCGCACTGAACCAGCTGCTGGACTACGTCGAGGCCACGTTCCAGCCGCTGACCGCGGAGAAGGGGCTGACCTTCGCGGTCACCGCCGACCAGGACGTGCCGCGCGAGCTGGTGACCGACCAGCAGCGGTTGCGGCAGGTGCTGCGGAACCTGCTGTCCAACGCGGTCAAGTTCACCGACCACGGCCGGGTCGAACTGCGCGTGCGGATGGCCCGCGACGAGGAGCTGCCCGCAGGCACCAGCGGCCCGGTGGTGGCGTTCGCGGTCACCGACACCGGCATCGGCATCGCGAAGGAGAACCTGAGCGCCATCTTCGCCGCGTTCCAGCAGGCCGACGGCACCACCAGCCGCCGCTACGGCGGCACCGGGCTCGGGTTGTCCATCAGCAACGAGGTGGTCTACCGGCTCGGCGGCGAGATCCGCGCGGAGAGCGAGCTCGGCGAGGGCAGCACGTTCACGTTGTTCCTGCCGCTGGGCAAGCCCCCCGGCGACGGCCTGCCCGCGCCGGTGGCCGCCGAGGTCGAGGTGCCCGAGCCGGCGGCGGAGGTCTCACGTGAGACGCCCGGCAAGCGGCAGGTGCTCGTCGTCGAGTCGGCCGGCACCGGGCTGCTGTCGCTGCTGGCGAGCAGCGCCGCCGCCGACCTCGCCGACACCCACGGCACGGTCACGGTCGCCACGGTGAGCACGGCGGAGCAGGCGACGAACGTCCTGCTCAGCCGCCCGCACCACTGCGTCGTGCTGGACGTCAGCCTGCCCGAGGGCGGCGCGTTCGCCGTGCTGGACGCGCTGGCCGACCACCCCGACCTGCGTTCGGTCCCGGTGCTCGCGCACCCGTCCCGCAAGCTGACGCCGGACCAGGAGAGCCTGGTCCAGACCCGCGCGGCGATGCAGCCGCTGGAGCTGCTGCCCTCGCTGGACGAGCTGCGCGAGCGGATCGCGCTGCACCTGTCCGCCGACCAGCCGGACGACGTCATCCCGCTGACCCAGCCGCGCTCGCCGCTGTCGTCGCTGACCCGGCCGGTCGACGACCGGCCGGTGGACGAGCCGTTGCGCGGGCACAAGGTGCTGATCGTGGAGGACGACCCGCGCAACGTGTTCGCGCTGCGCGGCGCGCTGGAGAGCTACGGGCTGGACGTGCGGCACGCGGTGAACGGGCGCAAGGGCATCGACGTGCTGCTCGCCGAGGACGGCATCGAGCTGGTCCTGATGGACGTGATGATGCCGGAGATGGACGGCTACGCGGCCACGGCGGCGATCCGGGAGATCCCGCGGTTCGCCGACATGCCGATCATCGCCGTCACCGCGAAGGCGATGCAGGGCGACCGGGAGAAGGCGCTCGCGTCCGGGGCCAGCGACTACCTGACGAAACCGGTCGACGCGGAGGAGCTGCTCCAATGCCTGCGGCGGTGGCTGCCGGAGGTGCGGGCCTGACCCGGGCGGCGGATCCGGCGAAGGAGGTGTTCCGCCGGGGCGCGCGGGAGTGGAGGATGAGTGCGTGCAGGCACCCGATCCACTGAACCCGCGCGATCCGGCCGGCGACCCCGTCGACGGCGTCGCGGTCGCCGTCGAACGGCACGGCAAGGCCGTCGTGGTCCAGGTCAGCGGCGAACTCGACCTCCTGACGACGCCGCGGCTGGACGACGCGGCGAGCCAGGCGCTGCGCGAGCAGCCGTCGCTGCTGGTGCTCGACCTGACGGGGGTCACGTTCCTGGGTTCGGCCGGCATGGCCTCGCTCGTCGCCGTGCGGCAGGCCGCGGGGGACGACCTGCCGATCCGCCTCGCCGCCGCGGACCCGGTCGTGGTGCGCGCGATGGAGGTCGTCGGCCTCGACGAGGAGTTCCCCCTCTACCCGACGTGCGAGGACGCGCTGGCCGGCTGACCGGCGAGCAGCCTGCGCCGTCCCGGCCCGCGGCACTGCGGTCGAGGCCGGGGAAAGCCCTTTCACGGCAGCGGCGCCGCCGCGCCCAGCCCCTGCTCCGCGGCCGCCGCGCGGACCGCGTCGATCACCAGCTGCAGGGACGGCCGCGCGGACGCCGTGCGGTGCGCGATCGACACCGTGCGCATCGGCGGTTCGGTCAGCGCCAGGATGTCCACCCCGGGCGGCCGCAGCGACAGGCCCAGGTCCGACACCAGCGTGACCCCGAGCCCGGCGGCCACCATCGCCAGCGCGGTCGCCTGCTCGCCGACCTCGTGGTTGATCTTCGGCTCGAACCCGTGCCGCTGGCACGCCAGCCGCACCGCCCGGCCGAAGTGCGAGCGTGGCCCGGCCAGTATCCACGGGTGCTCGGCCAGCTCGGTCAGGCTCACCGTGCTGGCAGGCACCGTGCCGCCCGGAACCGCCGCGTGCAGCCGTTCGACCGCGATCACCACCCGCGTCAGCGCCGGGTCCCACGGCATCGGGTAGTCGGAGTAGTCGATGACGAACGAGAAGTCGAGCGCGCCGTCCCGCACCGCGCCCGCGGTTTCCTCCGGCGCCAGCTCCTTCGTGCGCACCTCGATGCCCGGGTGTTCCCGAGCCAGCGCGGACAACGCGAACGGCAGCAACCCGGACGCCACCGACGCCCACACCCCCGCGGTCAACCGCGCGGTGACGCCCTCCTGAGCCTCCTCCAGAGCCATGGTCGCCCGTTCGACGGACTTGAGGATCTCCTCGGCGTGCTCGGTCAGCACCACGCCCAGCTCGGTCAGCTGGACCCGCCTGCCGAGCCGCTCGAACAGCTTGGCCCCGACGTCCCGTTCCAGTTGCGCGAGCTGCTGCGAGACGGCCGATGCGGTGTAGTGCAGGGCGGCCGCGGCCGCGGTGACCGTCCCGCGGCGGTGCAGCTCCCGAAGCATCCGCAACCGGTGCAGCGACAGCTCCATGCCGCCCAGGGTAGGTAAGGATCACCTGCTGTGCAGGGAACGTGAACGGAACCGTGCATGATCCCTAACTGGACGTCTCCGGGAAGCCTGCCGCACCCTGGTGTCAGCGGGAATGGATCTCCCGATTCCACCCAGACCGGCGACCGAAGCCACCGCGCGTGGCGGAGGCCGGCTGTGCTGCGCCCGGAATCGGCGACAGGCTTGGAGGGGACAGTTGACCACGATGCAGGATCCGCGGGGGCTCGCCGGCGAGCGGACCAGCCCGCGCACGCAAGAGCCGATGCTGCGGCTGACCTGGACCGACCCGGTCACCGGCACCCACGGCTACCTCGTGGTGCACACCCTGGTTTCCGGCCTGGCCACGGGCGGCACCCGGATGCGCGCCGGCTGCACGATGTCCGAGGTCGAGGACCTGGCGCGCGGCATGGCGGCCAAGACCGCGACGTTCGACCTGCCGGTGGGCGGGGCGAAGGGCGGGATCGACTTCGACCCGAAGGACCCGGGGGCCGTCGGGGTGCTGGAGCGGTTCTGCCAGGCGATGCGCCCGTGGCTGGACGCGCACTGGGTGACCGCCGAGGACCTCGGGGTGCCGCAGCACCTCATCGACGACGTCTTCGAGCGGCTCGGGCTGGAGCAGTCGTACCACGCCGCCATCCGCCGTTCGCCCGATCCGGCGCGGACGCTGCGGCGCGTGCACGCGGGGTTGAACGCGCCGGTGCCGGGCGGGCTGCTGCTCGGTGACGTGGTCGGCGGTTACGGCGTCGCGCAGGCCTGTCTCGGCGCGGCGAGCGCGTGGGGCTGGGAGCCGGCCGCCACGACCGTGGCGATCCAGGGCATCGGCACGATGGGCGGTGGCGCGGCCTGGTACCTGCACGAGGCGGGCATGCGGGTGGTCGCCGTCGCCGACGCGGCCGGGACGCTGTACGACCCGGCGGGGCTGGACGTGCCCGCGCTGCTGGAGCTGCGGGACGCCTACGGCGAGGTGGACCGCTCGCGGCTGCCCGGCTCGGTCCGGCAGCTGGCGCGCGACGCGGTGGTCGGGGTGTCGGCGGACATCCTGGTGCCGGCGGCGATTTCCTACGCGCTGACGCCGGACAACGTCGCGGACGTCGCGGCGAAGGTCGTGGTGGAAGCGGCCAACGCGGCGACGACGCCCGAGGCCGAGGCGATGCTCGCCGCCCGCGGTGTCCCGGTGGTCCCGGACTTCGTGGCGAACGCGGGCGCCGCGGCGTGGGCGTGGTGGCTGCTGCTGGGGCAGGTGGGCGCCGACCCGGTCGACTCGTTCCACCGGCTGCAGACGGAAATGCGGTCGAAGGTGGCGCTGCTGCTGGCCGCCTGGTTCGCCGACGGGGTCCCGCCGCGGACGACGGCGGAAGAACTGGCCGCGGCGAACCGCGCCGCGCGCCTCGCCGCTGGCGATGCTGGGGTCACGATCCCCTGAACGCGCTGAAGGGCGGGGCGAACCGCGCTGAACTGGCGACGTCGGGCCGCGATTCCCGGAACACGCTGAAGGGCCCTTCGCGACGGTGCGAAGGGCCCTTCACTGCGTGTCGACACGTTAGTTCCGGCCTGGTTCGCCGACGGGGAGGTGAACCAGGTCCGGTATCCAATCGGCGATTGCGGCCTTCGGAGCCGCCGTCGGCGGGACCGTAGGGCCTGGACCTCGTAGTGCCCGGGCACCTCGGGGTCTGCCCCATACAGTGCCCGATGGCTCAGGCCGGATCCAGGGCCTAAGGTCCCTTTTCACTCGTCCGGCATGCTCTCGGCCATGGACCACCCGCTGCGCGCCATCCGCGCCACCCGAGTGTTCGCCGACCGGCCGGTGCCCAGGGACCTCGTCGTGGACCTGGTCGAGACGGCGCGCTGGACCGGTTCCGCGCGGAACCGCCAGCCGTGGCGGCTCGTCTCGGTGACCGACGCCGCGGTGCGGCACGCGCTGGCCCGCCTCGGGCAGTACGCGCTGCCGCTGTCGGCGGCCCCGGTCGCGCTCGTGTTGCTGTCCGATTCGGAAGCCGGTGCGGACACCGAGTTCGACCTGGGGCGGCTGTGCCAGACACTCGTCGTGGCGGCGCACTTCGCCGGACTGGGCAGCTGTCCGGTCTCGTTGTACCCCAAGGCCAACGCCGTGGAGGCGGCCGCGCTCACCGGCCACGGGCACCCGTGGCGCGCGCACCACGCGCTCGCGCTGGGCTGGCCGGGGGAGCGCCTGCGAGGCCGGTCCGCCGTGCCGGTCGGGCGCAAGGCGCTGGCGGACGTGTTCTCGGAGTTGTAGCCCGTCAGACCAACGGCTCGGCGCGGGCGGTCCAGCGGCCTTCGGTGCGGGTGATGCGCACGGGGTGGTCGAAGCATTTGCTGATGTGGTCGGTGGTCACCACGTCGTCCGCCGTCCCGGACGCCAGGCACTGGCCTTCGCGCAGCAGGAGCGCGTGCGTGGTGCTCGCGGGCAACTCCTCCAGGTGGTGGGTGACCAGCACGGTCGCCAGCTCCGGGTGGTCCCGCCGCAGAGCGTCCACACTGGACAGCAGTTGCTCGCGCGCTGCGACGTCCAGGCCCGTCGCCGGTTCGTCGAGCAGCAGCAGGCGCGGCGACGGCATCAGGGCGCGGGCGATCAGCGCCCGGCCGCGTTCGCCCTGGGACAGGGTCGGCCAGCGGGCGTCGCGTTGTCCGGCGAGGCCCAGCATCCGGATCAGGCGCTCGGCGCGTTCCCGCTCCGCCGCGGCCGGCTGCCAGCGCGGCACCAGTTCGGTCGTGTTCGTGAGCCCGGTCAGGACCACCTCGAACACCGACAGCGGCGAGGTCAGCGGGTGCCGCGGGTTGATGTGCCCGAGGAACGACCGCAGCTTGCGCATGTCGACCCGGCCCAGCCGGTGTCCGAGCACGTCGACCGTCCCGCGTGTCGGGTGGGTGAGCGCCCCCAGCAGCCCGAGCAGTGTGCTCTTGCCCGCGCCGTTCGCGCCGAGCAGCGCCCAGTGCTCGCCCTCGCGCACGGTCAGCGAGATCGACCGGAGCAGGTACCGGCCGTCGCGGACGAGATCGACATCGCTCACCTGCAGCACGGGCGTCATGTCCGCACGGTACCAAGTCCTCAGACGTCTGATGAAAACGGACATCCGATAACCTCCCGGAATGGATCGGGTGGAGACGCGAGAACTCGCCTACTTCGTCGCCGTGGCGGAGACCCTGCACTTCGGTCGCGCGGCGGAAGGGCTGGGACTGGCCCAGCCTGCTCTGTCGAAGGCCGTGCGGTCGCTGGAGCGGCGGCTGGAGGTCACGTTGTTCGACCGCACGAGCAGGCGGGTCGAACTCACCCCGGCCGGCGAGGTCCTGCTCGACGAGGCGCGGAAGGCGCTGGCGGCCGTCGCGGCGGCGGCCCGGCGCACGCAACGGGCCGGGCGTGGCGTGCCCTACCTCGCCCTGGCCGCCAAACCCGGCGGCGACGCGGGGCTGCTGCCGCCGATCCTGCGCCGCTACGAGAGCGACCCCGCCGCGGTGCCGGTCGAACTCGTCACCGCGCACGAGGACAGGGTGTCCCTGCTGCGCGACGGGCGCGCGGACGTCGCCCTGCTGCACACCCCTTTCGACGACGCGGGTGGGTTGGAGACGGATGAGCTGCGCGCCGAGCCGAGGTCGGCGCTGCTGCCGCCGGAACACCGCCTGGCGCGCCGGTCGATCCTGCAGCTGAGCGACCTGCGCGGCGAGCCGGTCGGGCGATGGGCGGGTTACCCGGACGACGGTGGTGTCGAGGTGACGGACCTGGCGAAGCTGCTGCGCGTGACCTCGCGCGGGCGGGCCGTCGCGCTGCTGCCGCAGTCGGTGCTGGACGCGCTGGACCACAACCTGGTGACGGTGCCGGTGGTGGACGCCGCCCCCGCCCGGCTGCTGCTCGCCTGGCCGCAGGGCACCCGGTCACCCGCGATCTCGGCCCTGGCCAGGGCGGCGCGCGAGGTGGCGGCGGAACACCGCACCGCGGCCAAGCCGGTGCGCGCGGCAGGCATGGCGGCGCGGGTGGGCGGACGCTGACGCGGCTCGCCGGGCCGGAGCTCCGGACGGCAGGCCGGTTGCGCCCCCGGCGGGGACGGCGGAGTCGGCGACCGCTGTTTCGGCTTGCCGCGCAGGTCCCACGTAGGCACCCGCTCGAGCAGCAGGGTGCTCGCCTGCCGCACCATCGGCCGGGGCGGCGCGGGAGGTGGCCGCGGAACGCCGCCCAGGCCAGTGCGTGCCCCACGCCCGGTGAGGATGGCTGAGTGGGTGGGCGCTGGTTCGGTTCGTTGGCCAGGTCCTACCTTTGGCCTGGGCTGAAGCTGGGCAGCGGGGTGCTCGCCTGCCGTAGGGCGTCGGCCATGGGCGGTGCGGGAGGCGGTGGACTCCCGCACGCGGCCAGGGGGTAGCGCCTCGGCAGGCATGGCCGAGTGGGTGGGCGCTGGTTTGGTTCGTTGGCCAGGTCCTGCCTTTGGCCTGGGCCGAAGCCGAGCAGCAGGGTGCACGCCTGGCCGCAGGGAGTCGGCCGGGGTGGCGGCGGCACGCCGCCCAGGCCGGGCGCGCCGCGCGCCCGCCGGGCATTCGGCATGCGCGATCAGCGTTGGCCGAGGCGGCACGCCGCACGAAGACCAGGCGCGCGCGAATCTCGCGCCGTCCCGACGCTGCGTCGCGGCCCAGGGCTAAGCCCCGCTGAGCACCCGCCCGACGGCGCCGAGCAACACGGCGCTCGCCTGGTCGCCCGGGTCCGGGAGGTAGCCCCGCGGCGGGTTCCAGTGCGTGCCGAGCACCAGCCCGGGCGGGACGAGCTCGGTGCCGTCGAACAGCGCCGCCACTTCGGCCCGCCCGCGCACCTGCGCGGACTGCCGCACCTTGGCGTTGTAGGTGTCGCGCACGTCCTCCTGCTTGCGCTGCAGCCCTTCGTCCTCCGGGGTCGTGATGTGCGTGAGCGCCAGGTAGCTGCCCGGCGCGAGCCGGTCGAGGTAGCGCCGCACCAGGGGGCGCACGTCGCCCGGCACGAAGGGCAGCACGGACACCATCAGCAGCCCCACGGGCTCGCCGAAGTCGAGCAGCCCGGCCCGCTCGAAGATCGCCTCCGGCTCGCGCGCGTCGGCCAGTAGGCAGGCCGCGTCCGGCTCCCCGGCGAGCAGGTCGTTGCTCACCTCGACCGTGCGTGGATCCAGGTCGACGTAGACCACCCGCGAACCTGGCGCGTACCGCTGGGCGATCTCGTGCACGTTGCCCGCCACCGGGTAGCCGGAGCCGATGTCCAGGAACTGCCGGATCCCGTGCCCGGTCATCCAGCGGACCACGCGCTGCAGGAAGTCCCGGTTGTAGCGCGCGACGCGCCCGGCGAGCGGGAAGATCTTCTGGGCCGCGATCGCCACCTCGGCGTCGCATGGCAGGTGGTGGTGCCCGTTCAGGTACCAGTCGTACACGCCCGCGGCCGTCGCCGTGGTGCGTTCCTGCTGGGTCATCGGCGATCACCACCGGTCCGGCGTGCTGCGAACCCGCTCAGTCTGGCACGGCGGTCAACGGTCCGGGAGGGCTCCAGCGAGCGGCGGCGGTGGCCGCGCGGACCGACAGCCCGGCCGGCATGAGCCGGAGCACCGCGTTGCGTGCCGCGACGGCAAGCGGGTTCTTCAGCTGGGCGCCCAGCCGCCCGGCCTGGTCGGACCGGCGCGCGATCGCCTGGCTGCGCGGGCGGCGTTCGCGGTCGTACACCCTCAGCGCGTCGTGGACCGACGCGTGCCGGACGGTCGCGGCGGCGAGCACGACCGCGTCTTCGACGGCCTGGCAGCCGCCCTGGCCCAGGTACGGCGACATGGCGTGGGCGGCGTCGCCGAGCAACGCGACCCGCCCGCGGACGTACGTCGGCAGGGGAGTGCGCAGCGCGAGCAGATCGTGCTGGAGGAACCGCTCGCCCGGCGTCGCCTCGATCAGGCTCGGCAGCGGTTCGGGCCAGTCGCCGAAGTGGCACCGCAGGAAGGCTTTCGGGTCCGCGGGCCGGACACCGCCCGGCGACTCGCACGCCAGGTACCAGTACAGCCGGCCGCCGGTCAGCGGCACCATCCCGACCTCGGTGCCCGGCCCGAGCAGACCGGACAGCTCGAGCGGCCCCGGATCGTCGAGGATCGCCCGGAACGCGGTGTGCCCGGTGTGGACCGGGCCGGGGTGGCCTGGCCAGAGCGCCGAGCGGACGGCGCTGTGCACGCCGTCGGCCGCCACGACCAGATCGGCGCTGAGCTCGCCGCCGTCCCAGCGCACCCGGCCGTCGCCGGTCACCGCGGTGACGGTGGTGTCCGCCCGCAGGTCCGCGGCCGGGATGGCCTCGCGCAGCAGGTCGAGGAGCTGGGCGCGGGCGATGCCGAGGAGCGGTTTGCCCAGCGCGCGTTCGAACCGGGCGCCGTCGACCTCGGTCAGCAGGCGCCCGTGGTGGTCCCGCAGCCGCCCGCTGACCTGCGGCACGGCGAGCGGCGCCAGGTCGAAACCGAGTGACTCCAGGGCGCGCAAAGCGTTGGGCCACAACGTGATGCCCGCGCCGACCTCGGCGAACCGCGGCGCTCGTTCGAAGACGGCGACCTCCCAGCCCGCCCGGCGCAACCCGATCGCCGCGCTCAGGCCGCCGATGCCGCCGCCGATCACCGCTGCTGTTCGCACGCCGGTGACTCTACGCCTGTAGAGTCACCGGCGTGCGCGTGACGTCGATCGCCGACGCGGCCATCGAGGTGGTCGCCGCGGAGGGGATGCGTGGCCTGACCCACCGCGCCGTCGACCGGGCCGCGGGGTTGCCGCCCGGGTCGACCTCGTACTACGCCCGCACCAGGGCGGCGCTGCTGGAGCTGGCGGTGAGGCGGATCGCCGAACTCGACGACGCGTCGCTGACGGTGGCGGACGACGAGTTGGCGCCGGCGCTCGCGCGGTTCCTGCACGCCGCGATGACGACCGGCCGCACGCGGCTGGTGGCGCGCTACGAGTTCGCGCTGGAGGCCACGCGACGGCCCGAGCTGCGGGCGATCTACGACCGGGTGGGGCAGCGATTCCGCGACAGCTGCGCCGAACTGCTGGCGCGCGCGGGCTCCCCGGACCCGGCGCGGCACACGCGGATGCTGATCGCCTGGTGCGACGGGGTGCTGTTCGATTCGGTGGCCGGCGCCGGGGTGGCTCGCGCGCCGGAGTTGGCGGAGCTGGAGCTGAGCACGGCCGAGTTCGTGGCGCTGTTGCCGGGGGTCGGTACCTGGCCGGTGGAGCGGTGATCTTCGCGTGTTGATCCCTGGTGGGTGGGCGGCCTGGGCGCTGGAGTTGGCGGAGCTGGAGCTGAGCACGGCCGAGTTCGTGGCGCTGTTGCCGGGGGTCGGTGCCTGGCCGGTGGCGCGGTGATCTTCGCCTGCTGATCGCCGGTGGGTGGGGCGGCTCGGGCGTCGGAGTTGGCGGAGCTGGGGTTGAGCACGGCTGAACTCGCGGCGCTGCTGCCTGGGGGCGGCGCCTGGCCGGTGGGGAGGCGGCCTCTGCCTGTTGGTCGCTGGTGGGTGGGCGGCCCGGGCGTTGGACCTGGCCCACAGCACGGCTGAGTTCGCGGCGCTGCTGCCGGGGGTCGTGCTCAGCATCCGGCCGCTGCCGGGAACAGTTTCCGTCCGCTGATCGCTTGGCGCGTGCGCCTCAGCGCTTCCGTCGCTTGCCGAACGACTCCATCTCGGCGACCTGCCGTCGCGCCTCGTCGGCGGTCTTGTTCGCTGCGGTCGCGGTCTTGCGGGCGGCGGCGAGCTCCTTGCGCACCGCGCGTTCTTCGCGGCTCGCGTCGTCCAGTTGCGAGCGCAGCTCGGCCACCCGCGCCGTGGCCTTGTCGGCCCGGGCGCTCACCTCGTCGAGCGCCTGCTGAGCCTCGTCGCGGGCTGCCTCCGCCTCGTCGGCCTTCGCGCGGGCCTCTTCGAGTGCGGCCTGCCGACGCTCGGCTTCCGGGTCCCGTTTCGGCGGCTTCGGGGCCGGCGCAGGCGCGGCTTTGCGCTTTGGGGAAGCAGCCAGCGCGGCCGCCAGCCAATCCTCCGAAGAGGACGGTTCCAACGCCGCGGAAAGCCGTCCCGCGGCCACTTCCGTCGCCGCGTCCGGATCGGACACCGCCGCCTCGAATGTGTCCTCCACCTGGCGCATCGCGACGTCGCTGTAGGGGACGCCCGCCTCGCCGGCGACGCCACCCGCCCGTCCGCTCAGCCGCCGGATCAGCTCGTTGCGCTGCCGCGACAGCGTGCGCAGCTCGTCGCCCGCCAGCTTCTGGTGCGCCGTGCGCAACCGCGCGCCCAGGTCCGCGAGCTGCCCGATCTCGTCCGGATGCCGCCGGCTCACCTGGTTCACCAGCCACGCGGCGACGGTCGGTTTGCGCAGCTGGCTGATGCGCTTGGCGAGCTCAGGGTGGCGGCCCTTCGCCTCCTTGGCCCGCTCGGTGCGGGCCGGCGTGAACTCGTCCCGGGGCAGCGCGTACAGCTCGTCGGCGACCGCGTCGAACCCCCGGGACGTCATGCCTCCATCATCGGCTCGCCGGCGACCACCGGCAAACCGTCATTCGGCCTGCTGCTGCTTCGCGATCTCCGCGCGCACCTGGTCCATGTCGACCTCGCGCAGCTTGCCGATCAGCTCCTCGAGGCTCTGCTCGGGCAGCGCGCCCGGCTGGGCGTAGAGCACGACGCCGTCCCGCACCGCCATCAGCGTCGGGATCGACTGGATGCCGAAGGCCTGGGCCAGCTCGGTCTGGTCCTCGGTGTCGACCTTGCCGAACACGATGTCGTCGTGCCGGTCGGCCGCACCCTCGAACACGGGCGCGAACATCCGGCACGGCCCGCACCAGGCCGCCCAGAAGTCGACGAGCACCATGCCGTCGGAGTTGACGACCTCTTCGAAGTTGTCCTTGGTCAGCGTTACCGTCGCCATGAGCGGTGCAACACGCCCCGGACGTCACCTATTCCGGGTAGCACCGGTCACCACAAGATCCTCGGAACTTATGTTCATCGAACACATAGGCAACCCGCTCCAGGCCGCTTACCGTCTGTCGCCATGAGTGGCTACTGGGACGGGCGCGTCGCGCTGGTGACCGGCGCCGGCAGCGGGATCGGGCGCGCCTGCGCGCACGCCCTGGCCGAGGCCGGGGCGAAGGTGCACGTGGTGGACATCAACGCGGGCGCGGCGGCGCGCGTCGCCGACGAGACCGGCGGCTGGGCGCACACCGCGGACCTCGCCGACCCCGCGGCCGTTGACGCCCTGCCCGCCGACGCCGACATCCTCGTCAACAACGCCGGCTTCCAGCACGTCGCGCCGCTGACCGAGTTCCCGCCGGACGTGTTCATCCGCATGCACCAGGTCATGGTGACCGCGCCGTTCCTGCTGATCCGCCGGGTGCTGCCGCACATGTACGCGCAGGGCTGGGGCCGGATCGTGAACGTCTCCAGCGTGCACGGCCTGCGCGCAAGCGCTTTCAAGTCCGCCTACGTGTCCGCCAAGCACGCACTCGAAGGACTGTCCAAAGTGGCCGCACTGGAGGGTGCGCCGCACGGGGTGACCAGCAACTGCGTCAGCCCGGGTTACGTGGACACCCCGCTGGTGCGCGACCAGATCGCCGACCAGGCCGCCGCGCACGGACGCCCCGAGGACGAGATCCTCGGCGAGGTCCTGCTCGGGCGCGCCGCCATCAAGCGGCTGATCGGCCCGGCCGAGGTCGCGGACGCGGTGCGCTGGCTGTGCGGCCCCTCGTCCGGCCACATCACCGGGATTTCCCTGCCCCTCGACGGCGGCTGGACCGCCGCCTGAGGTTTTCCGCCACGGCACAAAGGAGTGTTGCCCCATGCCCCGCAGCGAGAACCGCTCGATCGCGAAAGTGGTCGGCGCGAGCCTCATCGGCACCACGATCGAGTGGTACGACTTCTTCCTCTACGGATCGGCCGCGGCCCTGGTCTTCAACAAGCTCTTCTTCCCCGGCAGCGATCCGCTGACCGGGACCCTGCTCTCGTTCGCCACCTACGCCATCGGCTTCCTCGCCCGGCCGCTCGGCGGCCTGGTGTTCGGCCACTTCGGCGACCGCGTCGGCCGCAAGAAGCTGCTGGTGTTCAGCCTGCTGCTGATGGGCGGCTCGACCTGCGCGATGGGCCTGCTGCCGACCTACGCGACGGTCGGCGTGGCCGCGCCGCTGCTGCTCACGGCGTTGCGGCTGGTGCAGGGCTTCGCGCTCGGCGGCGAGTGGGGCGGCGCGGTGCTCATCGTGTCCGAGCACGGTGACGACCGCCGCCGCGGGTTCTGGGCGTCCTGGCCGCAGTGCGGCGCGCCCGGCGGGAACCTGCTGGCCACCGCGGTGCTCGCGATCCTCGCCGCGGTTCAGTCCGACGCCGCGTTCACCGCGTGGGGCTGGCGCATCCCGTTCCTGCTCTCCGGCGTGCTGGTGATCATCGGCCTGTGGATCCGGCTCACCGTCACCGAGTCGCCGGTGTTCCTGGCCGCGCAGGAGAAGGCCCGTCAGCGCGGCGAGCAGCACCGCGCCCCGGCGGTGGAGGTCTTCCGCGGCGCGTGGCGCCGGGTGCTGATCACCATCGGCGCCCGCATGGCCGAGAACGTGTCCTACTACGTGCTGACCGCGTTCATCCTGGTCTACGTCACCGGCCCGCTGGGGCTCAGCAAGTCGGCCGGGCTCAACGCGGTGCTCATCGGGTCGGCGATCCACTTCGTGACGATCCCGCTGTGGGGCGCGCTGTCCGACCGGATCGGCCGCCGCCCGGTGTACCTGTTCGGCGCGGTCGCCATGGCCGGCTGGGCGTTCGCGTTCTTCGCGCTGATGGACACGCGCTCGTCCGGGATGATCATCCTCGCCGCGACCATCGGCCTGGTGCTGCACGGCGCGATGTACGGCCCGCAGGCGGCGTTCTTCGCCGAGCAGTTCCCGACCCGCGTCCGCTACACCGGCCTGTCGATCGGCGGGCAGCTGTCCTCGATCGCCGCCGGCGCGCTCGCGCCGATCGTCGCGGTCGCGTTGTTCAAGGAGTTCGGCGGCACGCTGGCGGTTTCGCTGTACGTGGTGGTGATGTGCGTGCTCACGGTGATCGCGGTGACCAGCGCGAAGGAGACCGCGGGCAGCTCGCTGCACGACGAGCAGCCGGCGACCGCCCCGGAACCGGCGACGCGATGAGACGATGATCGGCGTGGACGACGACGTGCTCCGGCTGCTCGACCTGCTCGCCGGCGGGGCGAGCAGCGAGCAGCTGGCGCACGCCGGCGCCGCGCATCCCAAGGCCACCGAACTGGCCCTGCGCATCCACGCCACGCTGACCGCGCACCGCCGCCGCGAAGCCGAGCTGACCGCGTTGTTCGACACGGCCAGCGACCTGGCCCGCCTGCGCGATCCGGACGCCGTGCTGCGGTCGATCGTGCGGCGGGCCCGCACGCTGCTCGGCGCGGACGTCTCCTACCTCAGCCTCAACGACGAGGCCGCCGGGCGCACCTACATGCGCGTCACCGACGGATGCGTGTCCCCCCTGTTCAAGGAAGTCATCCTGGGCATGGGCGAGGGGCTCGGCGGCCTGGTCGCGCAGAGCGCGCGCCCGTACGCGACACCGGACTACTTCCGGGACGAGCGGTTCCTGCACACCAAGCCGATCGACGACGCGGTGCGCGACGAGGGCCTGGCCGGCATCCTCGGCGTCCCGTTGTCGCTGGGCGGCGCGGTGATCGGGGTGCTCTACGCGTCCGACCGCACGCCCCGCGAGTTCACCCCGGACGAGGTCGCGCTGCTGTCCTCGCTGGCCGACCACGCGGTCATCGCGCTGGACAACGCCCGGCTGCTGGACGAGATCAGCTCGCACTCCGCGGCGATGCACCGCGCCGAGGAGGCGCACGACCGGCTCATGGACCTGGTGCTGCGTGGCGGGGACGTGCCGGAGGTGGCGGCCGCGGTGGCCGACGTCCTGCGCGGCTCGATCGGCCTGTTCGACGCTGCCGGCGAGGAGCTGGCGCACGCCGGGACCGCCCCGCCCGCACCGGACCCGGAGGTGGTGGCGCTGTCGCGGAGCACCGGACGGTCGGTGTCGGGCGGCGGGTCGCTGGTGTGCGCCGTGCAGGCCGGGCCCGAGCTCCTCGGCAGCATGGTGCTCGCCGGCCGGGAGGCGTTGCTCGACGCCGACCGGCGACTGTTCGAGCGGGCGGCCGTGGTGACCGCGTTGTTGCTGCTGCTGCGCCGGTCGGTGGCGAAGGCCGAGGACGAGGTCCGCGGCGAGCTGCTGACCGACCTGCTCACCGCGCCGGACCGCAACCCGGGCGCGTTGCTCGCGCGCGCCGAACGGCTGGGCGTCGACCTCACCGAGCCGCACGCGGTCCTGGTCGCGCACGCCGAGTCGGTGTCCCGCGCGCGGCTGGCGGTGGCCGCGGCCCGGCACGCCGCGCTCGCCGGGATCCACGCGGAGGAGGTCGTGCTGCTGGTCCGCGGCGACCCCGACGTGGTCGCCGCGCGGATCGCGGAGGCGCTGACCGCGGCGACGGACACGCCGGTGACGGTCGGCGCGGCGGGCCCGGCGCGGGGCCCGGCGGCGATCGCCGCGGCCCATGCCGAGGCGGTCCGGTGCCTGCGGGCGTTGCTGGCGCTGGGCCGGTCCGGCGAGGGGGCGTCCGCGGGCGGGCTCGGGTTCCTCGGGGTGCTGCTCGGCGAGCGCGGCGACCTGACCGGCTTCGTGCGGCGCACGCTCGGCCCGGTGCTCGACTACGACGAGCGGCGTGGCACCGACCTGATCGGAACGTTGCACGCGTACTTCGCGGCGGGCGGCAACCTGACGCGCGCGAAGGAGGCGCTGCACGTGCACGTCAACACGGTGGTGCAGCGGCTGGACCGGATAGCGACCCTGCTCGGCGACGACTGGCAGGAGCCGGGGCGGGCGCTGGAGATCCAGCTGGCGCTGCGGGTGCAACGCTTGACGGGGCGGCGGAGCGGGTAGCCGGGGGCCGACGAAGGGAGGCCCGATGAACGTGACCGCGGGTGATCTGAAGGCGCTGCTGGACGCCGGGAACGGCGCGCAGCTGGTCCTGCAGGAGGGCAGCCTCGCGGTGTTGCCTGCCGAGGAGCTGTCCCGCCACGAGGGCGCGCTGACCGTCATCGAGCGCGAGACGCTGCGGCAGCGGGTGGGGGAGCAGCCGGAGGACCGCGAGCTCGACGAACAGGCCGCGATCCTGTCGACCCAGATCGACACCCTCGGCGCTTGACGCGGGCGAGAATCCCTCAGCGCGATCCGGCGGCCACCAGCCTCGCGGTGATGGGTTCGAGTTCGGCGATCAGCTCGTCGAGCTCGGCGGGGGAAAGCGCCTCGTACGGCGGGGTCGCGAGTTCGTCGGTGAGGGCTTCGACGCGCCGCTTGGTCTCGCGGCCCGCGTCGGTGAATCGGCCGTCGGCGCCGACGAGAGCGGCGACGTGCCCGTCGCCGCGGTGCTCGCGCAGCATGTTCGCGGAGTGCCACAGCCGGGCGACCGGATCGCCCGGCACCGGACGGGCGCGCAGCCCGGCGTACATCACCCGCCCCGCGGTGGGCGCGCTCGTCGCGGCCTGGGTGGTCAGGTAGGCGGCGCGCGCCAGGCCGGGAGAACCGGCCAGCTCGTCGCCGAGGATCCGCCGCAGGGAGGCCGCGCTGCCCCGCTCCCGCGCGGCCGCGGACGCCTCGGGCGGGATCGTCTCCCACGCGCTCGGGATGTGCCGCGCGGCCTCACCGTCGGCGAAGTTGTAGAAGGCCGATCACCGGTTTCAGCGGGCGTACTCCGCCAACGGGGGTTCCGCCGGAACGTGCGGGTACAGCGCGACCTGCGTCGCCACGACCGTCGCCATCCGGGCCTCGTTCACGGCGAGGAACACCGGGTCCACGCCGGGCATCAGCAGGCGCGTGCAGACGTCCGCGGGCAGCCGCGCGGGGTCGGCCGGGCCGTCGTGGGTGAGGGCGTCCACCACGAGCGCGAACGCGACGCCGTCGGTGGTGCCGGTGGTCAGGTGGTCGGCGACGTGCGCCGGGCACACCTCCTGCAGGCCGACGTTGCTGATCCGCCCCTGCCCGGTGTGCAGCGACGAGCTGCCGTAGTCGTTCAGGTTGGGCGCGACCACCTCGTCCAGCACCGTGTAGACGTTCGTGTACTCGATGCCAGCCCAGGTTTCCGCGCCGCTGTTCAGCGCGGTCAGGAACGCCGACCCGGTGCGCTGCTGCCAGAACGCGGGCGCGCAGCCCGGCAGGCAGACGGCCGCAGCCACGACCGTGCCGTGGTTCGACGGCGCCAGCCCGATCACGTCCCCCACCCGGGAGCGCGTGTCCGGCCAGTACTTGAGCGCCCAGCGCGGGACCATCCCGCCCTGGCTGTGCCCGACGATGTCGACGTCCCGCCCGGACGCGGCGCTGACCGCGCGGATCGCGTGCACGACGTACTCGGCGGCGACCTGGATGTCGGCCATCCCGTTGTCCGGCAGGGCGACCGTGCAGAACGGACGGCCCAGCGCGGTCAGCGCGGGCCCGTAGTTCCAGGCGAACACCTCCGGCGTCAGCGTCGTCCCGGCGACCAGCAGGATCGGGTTGTGCCCGGACCCGCGGACATCACCGGAACACACCAGCGCCGCGTCGAGCGCGGCCTCCGGGACCCGCAATGCGGGACCGTCCGCGGCGGCGGCGGACGCGGGCGCCAGGACCGCGCACACGAGGACCAGCAGGGCGAGCAACGAGCGCTTCATGACCGTCCTTCCGGCACACTCCGTCGTGTGAACCGAGGGGATCTTGTCACGCGGGCGGCCGGGGAAGCGACTTCACGGTGGTGAACACCTTCGTGATCCGCGCGGCCCAGGTCTTCGACGGCGAACGCGCCCACCGCGACCTGCCGGTGCTCGTCCAGGACGGCGCCATCGCGCGGCTCGGCGGCCCGGTGCCGGACTGGCCGGTGGTCGAATCGCCGGGCACGTTGCTGCCCGGACTGATCGACATGCACACGCACCTCTCCGGCGACGGCGGTTTCGGCGCGCTCGACCGGCTCGCGGACTACTCCGAGGACGAGCTGGACGGCGTGATCGAGCGGGCGCTGCAAGCCCAGCTGGCCGCCGGGGTGACCAGCGTGCGCGACCTCGGCGATCGCCGGTACGCCACGCTGCGCTGGCGGGGCCGGCCCGGCCTGCCGTCGATCGTCGCCGCGGGGCCGCCGATCACCAGTCCCCGCGGGCACTGCTGGAACATGGGCGGCGAGGCGAGCGGCGCCGACGGCCTGCGCGCGGCCGTCGCCGAGCGGGCCGAGCGCGGCGTGGACATCGTGAAGGTCATGGCCAGCGGCGGCGGCATGACGCCGGGCACCGACATCATGGCCTGCCAGTTCACTCTGGACGAGCTGCGGCTGATCGTCGAGGAGGCCCACGCGGCCGGGCTGCCGGTGACCGCGCACGCGCACGGCACGCCGTCGGTGGAGCAGGCGGTGGCCGCCGGCGTGGACGGCATCGAGCACTGCAGCTGCTTCACGCCCGAGGGCATCCGGATGAGCGACGAGCTGGCCGCCACGATCGCCGCCCGCGGGATCACCGTGTGCCCCACGCTCGGCGCGGTCGGCGAGATGACGCCGCCGCCCGCGTTGCGTGAGTTCCTGGAACGGACGGGTTCCACGATCCGCGACCGGATCGGCCAGGTGGCGCGGATGGCAGACGCCGGCGTGCGGATCGTGTCCGGCGGCGACTCCGGCATCTCCCCGGGCAAGCCGCACGGGATGCTCGCCACCGCGGTGGAGTGGCTGGTGGACGGCGGAATCCCGGCGGAGGCCGCGCTGGCATCGGCGACGTCGCTGGCGGCGGAGGTCGCGGGCCTGGACCGCAAGGGCCGCATCCGCCCCGGTTTCGACGCCGACCTGCTGCTGGTGGACGGCGACCCGCTGACCGACATCACGGCGCTGGCGCGCCCGGCGCAGGTGTGGCTGGCCGGCACAGCTAGATGTTGCGGGTCATGACGTTGATGCCGGCTGAGGGGGGCCGAGAGGAGGGGACCCGTCCATGCACCACCGTGATGCCCCGCTGTCTGTTGAGGGCCGCCGCCGGCTTGTCGTGCGTTGCCAGACCCGCCCGATCGCCCACGTCGCCGCCGAAATGGGCATCTCGCGGCAATGCGCGTCCAAGTGGGTCAACCGCTGGCGCCGCTATGGCGAGGCCGGTCTGCTCGACCGGCCAGCGTCCCGCACCACCAGCCGACCGCCACCCCAGCCGACGTGGTGGCCCGGATCGAACAGCTACGCCGGCAGCGGAAGTACTCCGCTGGCCGCATCGCCACCGAGCTGGCCTGCGAGGGCATCACCATCTCCGCGCGGACCGTGAGCTGGCACCTGCTGCAGCTCGGGCTGAACCGGCGACGGTTCCTCGACCCCACCGGCCAGAACAACCGGCAACCACGGCAGATCAAGATCCCCGACAGTGGTGGCTGGCGCGTCCACTGCAAAAGCAGCGACCACGACCGGCAGGTCGCCGGCGGCAAAACCCGAGGCCAGCGACCCCGCTACACCTACCTGCACTCCGCCATCGACGGCTACTCCCGCCTGGCCTACACCGAAGCCCTACCCGACGAGAAGGCCCGCACCGCGATCGGATTCGTCCACCGCATCCGGGCGTTCTTCGCCCGCCACGGCATCACCCACATCCACCGCCTGGTAACCGACAACGGCGCCTGCTACCGCGCGAAAGACTTCGCCACCGTCCTACGCGGCGCCCGCCACCAGCGGATCACCCCCTACACCCCACGCCACAACGGGAAAGTCGAACGCTACAACCGCATCTTGACCGAAGAGTTCCTCTACGCTCACACCTGGACCAGCGAAGAACACCGCACCGCAACCCTGGCCATCTGGAACATCCACTACAACTACCATCGACCACACACCGCCGCCGGAAACCAGCCACCAGCAACCCGACTCCGCACCGGCGTCACCAACGTCACGGCCTCATACAGCTAGATGATCTCGAGGTTGGCCATCATGCCCATGTCCTCGTGTTCGGCGTTGTGGCAGTGGAAGAGGTACCGGCCGCGGTAGCCGTCGAACCGGGTGATGATCTCCACCGATTCCCCCGGTCGCAACGAGACGGTGTCCTTGAGCCCCGCATCGTGCGGCAGCGGCGGGCGGCCGCCGCGCGAGAGGACCCGGAACCCGGCCAGGTGCAGGTGGACCGGGTGGTGGACGTCGGCGACCAGACGCCACACCTCGACGTCGCGGAGCGCGGTGACGACATCGGAGCGGGCCGGGTCGAACGGCAGCCCGCCGATCAGCCAGCCGTGGCGGCCGTGCGTCCGTCCCGCGCGGAAGGCGAACTCGCGCACCCGCACCGCGTCGGACCGCTGCCAGGCCGGCAGGTCGGCCGAGAGCACGCCGGGGATCCGGCTGTCGTCGGTGGCGCGGCGGACGACGCGGAACGCCATCACGTCCCGCGTGCGGCCCGCCCCCAGCCGGTTCCGGATCCGGACGCGGCCGCCGACCGGAACGCCGGCGAAGTCGACGATCACGTCGTAGCGTTCGGCCGGCGCGACCGGCAGCGCCGAGTGCGTGACCGGCGCGGCGAGCAGTCCCTGGTCGGCGCCGATCTGGACGAGGTCGAGCCGTCGTCCGTCGTCGGTGACGGCCTCGAGTTCGTAGTGCCGGGCGTTGGAGGCGTTGAGCACGCGGAGCCGGTAGCGGGCCGCGTCGACCTCGTGCACCGGCCACGGCGCGCCGTTCACCAGGATCACGTCGCCGAGCACACCGGCGAGGTACTCCTCGGTCACGCCCGGCCGGTCCGGCAGCGCGGGGTAGATCAGGCTGCCGTCGGCGGCGAACGCGCGGTCGGCGATCATCAGCGGCAGTTCGCGGGATCCCGCGGGCAGCCCCAGCGATTCCTCGGCGTCGTCGCGCACGATGTGCAGCCCGGCCAGCCCGCGCCAGATCGCCGGCGCGGTGTAGTCCATCCGGTGGTCGTGGTACCACAGCAGCGCGGGCCGCTGGTCCAGCGGGAAGGTGTAGTCGCGCGTCAGCTCGGTCACCACGGCGCGCGGATCGTGCATCGCGTGCCCGGTGTGCATTGTGGACCGGGGAAGGACGAGATCGGTGGGGTATCCGTCGGAGTCCGCCGGGGTGCGGCCGCCGTGCAGGTGCACGACGGTCGGCACGGGCAGCTCGTTGCGGTGCGTCACCGTGACCGGGTAGCCGCGGCGCGATTCGATGGTGGGGCCGGG
Source organism: Amycolatopsis sp. 3B14 (assembly GCF_050958625.1). Taxonomy (NCBI): domain Bacteria; kingdom Bacillati; phylum Actinomycetota; class Actinomycetes; order Pseudonocardiales; family Pseudonocardiaceae; genus Amycolatopsis; species Amycolatopsis sp. 3B14. The sequence goes on along the minus strand of NZ_JBHZEN010000016.1, from coordinate 44,189 downwards.
GAACGTGCCCTCGTACGTCCACAGTGGAGTGCGCAGGCCGGGCAGGATCTCCGCGCTCGCCTCTCGCTGGGTGATCTCGTAGCGGCCGGGACCGGCCGGTCGCAGCACGGGCGGGATCGGCAGCGGCACCTGGAACGGCGGCGGCAGCGGCGCCGCGCTGCGCAGTTCCGCGCCGGTCACCGGCGGACGGCGGGCCAGCGCGGCCGCGGTCGACAAGCCGGTGGCCGCCACCAGCCCGAGCGCACCGCCGATGCCCAGCACCTGCCGCCGGGTCAGGCCCTGGTCAGGCATCGCGCGCCTCCCGTCGTGCGAGGGGACCGCGCCAGACGGCGACGAACTGCACGACCAGCGCGGCGATCGTGATCACGCCGAGCGGGACGTGCAACCACAGTGCGCCGTCCAGCCCGGCGAAGTACTGCACTGTCTCGGCCGCGGCCACCGCCACGGTCCCGAGGAATGGCCAGGACCGGCGCAGCCGCACCCAGACCACGATCGCCACGATGAGCTGCAGGTAGCCGAGTGAGCTCGTCACGTCGGCGCCGAGCGCGTGCCAGCGCAGGCTGTCGAAGTCACCGGTCAGGTACACCCCGGCGAACACCGGCTGACCGGCGATCGCCACCAGGTGCGCGCTGACGACGGCCCGGAAAGCCCATCCGGCGGGCGTTGTCGTTCGTTGCACGGCTCGAAGCTATTTCTCTACTGCTATCTTGTCTAAGATCAATATCGCTATAGTGTTATGACGCGGGAGGCATGGTGGAGCTGACCTCGCTGCGGCAGTTCCTGGTGGTGGCCCGGCTGGAGCACCTCAGCCGGGCGGCCGAGGAACTGCGCGTCGCCCAGCCGTCGCTGAGCCGCACCATCGCCCGGCTGGAGAGCGAGCTCGGCACTCCGCTGTTCGACCGGAGCGGCCGGCTCCGGCTGAACGACGCGGGCAGGCTCTTCCGCGATCACGTCGAACGGTCCCTCGGGGAGCTGGACGCGGGGCGCCGCGCCGTGGCCGAGGCCGTCAGTACGGGACTGGGCGCCGTGCGGCTCGCCTCGGAAACGTTCCTCACCCTCACCGGTCCGCTCGCGGCCTACAAGCGCGCCCACCCGTCGGCCGAGATCGAGCTCCAGTGGTCGCCTGCCGAGGACATGCCGCGACGGCTGCGGGCCCAGGACGTCGACCTGTGCGTCGCGTCGCAGCCCATCCACGCCGACGGGCTGGAGTCGGTGCAGCTGTTCGACGACGCCGTGGGCGTGGGCACGGCACTCGACCACCCGCTGGCGCGCCGCACGTCCGTGACGATCGAGGAACTCGCCGGGCAGCCGTTCGTCACCGCCCGCCGCGGCCACTGGCTGCGCCGGCTGCTCCACCGGGTCTTCGCCGCCCGCGACCTCACACCGAAGATCGTCTGCGAGAGCGACGAGCCCGGCGCCATCGCGGAGCTGATCGGTGCCGGGCTGGGCATCGGTCTCGTGCCGGGTTTCGCCCGCCGCACCGCCGTCCAGGCCCCGCTCGCCTGGGTCGCCGTCGACAGCCCCGACTGCCGCCGCCGGGTCACCCTGCACTGGGGCGCGGGCAGTCACCTCTCGCCCGCGGCGCGGCTGATGCGGGACACGATCACCGGCTGGGACTGGCCCGACGGCGACCGGTGATCAGCTCGCGGTCCACGCGCGCAGCTTCTCCGGGTTGCGCACCGCCCAGATGCGCTGGATCTTCTCGTCCGCGATCTCGAACGCGTACACGGACACGGTGACGCCGTCCTCCTGGGCGACCAGGCCGGGCTGGCCGTTGACGGTGCGCTCCAGCAGCGTGTGCCCGCGGAACCGGTGTTCGAGGCGGGCCAGGGCGCTCAGGATCCGTTCGGCGCCCTGGACCGGGTGGAGCACCGTGCTGACCAGGCCGCCGCCGTCGCTGATCGCCGTGGCGTCGGGAGCGAGCAGGCCGAGGAGGGCTTCGATGTCGCGTGCTTCCCAGGCCCGTTTGAAGTCGCGGACGACCTGGGCCTGCCGCGAGACCGGCGTGGCGGGGGCCTGGGCGTCGCGGACGCGGCGGCGCGCCGACGAGGCCAGCTGGCGGCACGCCGCCGGGGTGCGCCCGACGACCTCGGCGATTTCGGCGAACGAGTAGCGGAAGACGTCGTGCAGGATGAACGCGACGCGCTCGGCCGGGGTCATCGAGTCGAGCACCACGAGGAAGGCCATGCTGACCGACTCGTCGAGCGTGACCCGGTCGGCGGGGTCGGCGGGGCGCCATTCCGAGCTGTCCGGCACCGGCTCGGGAATCCATTCCCCCACGTAGGTTTCCCGCCGCGCGCGGGCCGAGGACAGCACGTTGAGGCAGAGGCGGCCGGCCACCTTGGTCAGCCAGGCGCCGGGGGAGGCGATGGCGTCCTGCTCGTCGCGGGACATGGCGTACCAGCGGGCGTAGGTCTCCTGGACCACGTCCTCGGCCTCGGCGAGCGACCCGAGGAGCCGGTACGCCAGGTTGATCAGCTGACGCCGTTCGCTCATGATCGCGGTCAGGCCGTCGTCCGGTTCGGTCATCGTGTGCTCGGCTCCCTCGGTCGTGCCTTCTCCACCACTCCGACAAGACAGCGGGGCGAAACGTCAGGCCTGACGTTTCGCGGCGGTGGGTTGTCGGTTCCGGTGAGAGAAGGGAATCCCACCATGAACAAGACCCACAAGGTGATCGTCATCGGCGGCGGGTACGCCGGCACGCTCGCGGCCAACCGCCTGCGCATGCGCGACGACGTGGACGTCACGTTGGTCAACCCCCGTCCGGCGTTCGTCGACCGCATCCGGCTGCACCAGTTCGCCGCAGGCACCGGAGAGGCCACAGTGGACTTCGGCACGATGCTCGACGACGGCGTCCACCTGGTGGTCGACACCGCCACGCGCATCGACACCGCCGCCCGCGCCGTGCGGCTGGCCTCGGGCCGCGAGCTGGGCTACGACTACGTGGTCTACGCGGTCGGCAGCACCGGGGCGGCGCCCACGGTGCCCGGGGCGGCCGAACTCGCCGTCCCGGTCGCCGAACTGGAGTCCGCGCGGCGGCTGCGGGACGAGCTGGACGCGCTGCCGCCGGAAGCGCCGGTCACGGTGGTCGGCGGCGGGCTGACCGGCATCGAGACCGCCGCCGAGCTGGCCGAACGGGGACGCCGGGTCACCCTGGCGTGCGGCGGGACGCTGGCGCCCTCGTTGAGCGCGGGCGGCCGCCGGTACATCGCCAAGTGGCTGTCCCGGCACGGGGTCGCGGTGGTCGAGGCCGCCAAGGTGGCCGAAGTCCGGCCGGACGCGGTCGTTTTCGACGACGGCACGACGCGGGCGAGCGCCCTGACCGTCTGGAGCGCGGGCTTCGCCGTGCCGGAGCTCGCGGCCGCGAGCGGACTGAGCACCGACGATCTGGGCCGTCTGCTCACCGACGAGACGCTGACCAGCGTCGACGACGACCGGATCGTCGCGGCGGGCGACTCCGCCGCGCCATCGGGCCTGCCGCTGCGGATGAGCTGCCAGGTCGCCGGGCCGCTCGGCGCGCAGGCCGCCGACACCGTGTTGAGCCGCATCGCCGGAACCGAACCGCCGGTGCTCGACGTGGCTCTGGTGGGGTCGTGCGTCAGCCTCGGCAGGCACGCGGCCGTGCGGCAGTTCGCCCGCAAGGACGACACCGCGCAGAACTTCTACGTCGGCGGCCGCCTCGGCGCGGCCTACAAGGAGCTGACGTACAAGCTCGGCGTGCTGAAGATCCGACGCGAGGCCCGCAAGCCCGGTTCCCTCCGGTGGGTGAAGGGCGGACGGCAGGTCACAGGCCCAGTGAGCGCAGCAGCGCCCGCAACTCCGACTCGTACAGCTTCGCCGGGTCGGTGACCTGCGGGCCGAGGTGCCCGTAGACCTCGAGCGAGATCAGGCCGTGCATCCGGCCCCACGTCCGCAGCGACAGGGCCAGCACGGCGGGCGGCAGACCGGGGAACTCCTCGCGCATGTGCTGCACCAGCGCGGGCCCGAAGTCGTCCCAGTCGAAGTCGTCCGGGGCCTGGACCGTCGGCCAGGCCCCGGCGATCAGCTCGGTCAGCAGGGCGCACGCCCGGCGCTCCGCGTCCGCCGCGGCGCCGCCCTCGGGCGCGCGGTAGCCGGGCACCGGATCGCCGTAGATGAGCCGGAAACCCTCGGGGTTGGCGAGCGACCACGTCCGCAGCGCGCGGCCCCACGCCAGGATCCGCCCGGCCGGGTCGTCCGCGGGGACGGCGTCCCGCGCGGCTTCGGCGGTGTCCACCAGCGAGGTGTAGACGTCGGAGATCAGCGTGGTGATCAGGTCGTCGCGGGTGGGGTAGTAGCCGTAGATCGCGCCGGCCGTCATGCCCATCTCACGCGCGATCGCCCGCAGCGAGATCGCGTCCGGGCCGCCCTTGGCCATCAGCTCCAGCGCGATGGTCTTGATCTCGCGCGCGGTCTCCGCCCGCAGCCGTTCCCGGCGGCTCGTCCTCGCTTCACCCACCTTGACACTGTACGGCGTTGGTCTACTATTCGCCGTGTTGATACTACACGCCGTGTAGTAAACGAACGCCGTTGAGGAGACGTCATGGCGAGAGCAGTCCTGTTCGACCGGCTCGGTGGGCCCGAGGTGCTGCGTGTCGAGGACCGGCCGGTGCCCGAGCCCGGCCCTGGCGAGGTCCGCATCCGGGTGGACGCGATCGGGCTCAACCGGGCGGAGGCGCTGTTCCGCGCGGGCGCCTACTACGAGCAGCCGATCCTGCCGGGTTCCCGGATCGGCTACGAGGCGGCCGGTGTGGTGGAGACCGGCGTCGACGAGTTCCCCGAGGGCACCGAGATCAGCACCCTCGCCTCGTTCTCGATGCGGGACTACGGGGTGTACGGCGACCGGGTCGTGGTGCCGGTGTCGAGCCTGGTCCGCCGCACGGTCGACGAGGTCACCGGCGCGTCGGTCTGGCTGACGCACCAGACCGCGTACGGCGCGCTGGTCGAGCGGGGCGGCCTGCGGCCCGGCGACACGGTGCTGATCACCGCCGCGTCCAGCGGGGTCGGCATCGCGGCGATCCAGATCGCCAACCACCTCGGGGCGGTGCCCATCGCCGTGACCCGCACCGCCGCCAAGCGGGACCTGCTGGTGGCGGCAGGCGCCGCGCACGTCGTCACGCTCGACTCGCAGGACCTGGTCAAGGAGGTCCGCGCGCTCACCGGCGGCGACGGCGCGACGATGACGTTCGACCCGGTCGGCGGACCGGGCGTGGCCGACCTGGTCGAGGCCACCGCCGTCGGCGGGCTGCTCGTCCTCTACGGCTGGCTGGGCGGCGAGGCCACGCCGCTGCCGATGAACTGGGACCGGCAGGTCACGCTGTTCGGCTACGGCAACGGCAGCTACGTCGCGCGCAACCCCGAGCGGCGGCGCCGGGCCGAGCACTTCATCAACGCCGGCCTGCGCATCGGCACCCTGCGCCCGGCCGTGGACCGCGTGTTCGACGACCTGTCCGACATCGTCGAGGCGCACGCGCACCTGGAGTCGAACACCCAGGTGGGCAAGGTCGTGGTCCGCGTTCGTCACTGAGCGAGTGAACCCCCGCCGGCGCGGGTAGCCCTCTCGGCGAAGCGAAGGAGGTCACCGTGTCGACGGACAAGAAGGACGTCATCGCGTTGCTGGAGGACCAGCACCAGGAGATCCGCCGCCTGTTCGGCGTCGTCGAACGCGCGAAGGGGGACGAGCGCGAGGACGCCTTCCGCGACCTCGTGCGGCTGCTGTCGGTCCACGAGACCGCGGAGGAGGAACTGGTCCACCCCGAGGTGCGGCGCCAGGACGGCGGCGAGCCGATCGTCGAGGCCCGCCTCGGCGAGGAGCACCGCGCCAAGGAACTGCTGTCCACATTGGACGAGATGGGCCCGGACGCGGAGGGCTTCGACACCCTGCTGATCCAGCTCCGGGACGACGTGCTCGCCCACGCCGAGCACGAGGAGCGGTCGGAGTTCCCGCTGCTGCGCCAGGCCTACGACAGCAAGCGGCTGGAGGCGATGGCCGACACGGTGCGGGCGGCCGAGGCCGTGGCCCCGACGTGCCCGCACCCGGGAACGGAAAGCGCCGCGAAGAACATGCTGCTCGGCCCGCCGGCCGCCTTGATGGACCGAGCCCGCGACGCCATCCGGAGCGTGCTCAAACGCTGACGCCCCGGAAGCCGGCCGCCCGCCGAACGGCAGGCGGCCGGTTCCGCGTCACAGACCGACCCGCACCACGCTGCCGCTGCCGGGTGAACCCGGCGGGTTCGGGCAGGCGCCGCAGTTCGACACGTACGCCTTGCCGTCACGCAGTGCCAGCCCACCGGGCATCGTCAGCTGCTGCGTCACGATGTGCTGCGCGCCGTTCTTGCCGACCTGGATCAACGCGCCCGTCGGGTCGCCGCTGAGCAGGCCGTTGTGCGCGATTTCCAGCACGTACAGCTTCCCCTGCGCGAAGCCGATGTCGATGATGTTGGTGAAGCCCTCCGCGTACACCTGCGGCGCCTTGCCCGGCACCACCCGGTACACCCGCGCCGCGCCCTTCGGGAACGGGAAGCCGGTCAGCTCGCCGACGTACAGCGCGCCGTCCGGGCCGAGCGCGACCGAGGTCGGCACCGACTGCATCGGGATCTGCGAGCCGTCCGGCCCCGTCGCCATCCGCGTCGGGAACGTGGCGATCGTGTGGATGCCGCCCTTGTCCGGGACCCACAGCAGGGAGTTGCCGCCCGCGTCGGCCACCACGCGGCCGCCGGGCAGGGCGAGGACCGAGTTGGGGTTGCTGTCCGGCTCACCACCGTCGGGGTTGGCCGTTGCCTCGTAACCGGCGATGTCGGCGACCGGTTTTCCGTTGCGCAGCAACCACCCCATGAACTGCTGGCCCTTCGGCGGCAGGTTCGTGCGCAGCGCGGGGTTCGCCCCCAGACCGACGGTGACGTACATGTTGCCCTTGCCGAGGAACGAGACGTCCGACGGGCCGATCGCGCCGGAACCGTCGCGCGCGGCGAGCGACGGCAGGCCGCTCAGCACGCGTTTCTGCTGCCCGTGGTCGATCCGCGTGACGGCGCCGGATTCGCCGTAGCACGCCTCGCCCTCGGGCCCCGCCATGCACGGACCAGCGCCGCCGCGGCCGGCTTCCGCGACGTACAGGGCCCCGTCAGGCGAGAACGACAGCCCGCGCGGGCTGTCCAGGCCGCCGGCCACTGTGGACACCTTGCCGCCGGCCTCGGCGCCGAGCGGAACCAGTGTCACCGCGAGTGCGGTGGCGGCTGTCAGCAGGATTCGGGATGTTTTCATACGCCCGTCCTTTCACGACGATGTGCCCCCCTTCCGGAGACGGAATCGCGTGGACGAGCGTTACGAGGAGATTTCGGTTGAGGGTGCAAGTAAACGCGCAGCCGTTGCGTCGGGATTTCCACGAGCTGCCAGGACAGCAGCCCGCACGCGTAGGCCAGCGGCAGCGCCAGCGCCATCAGCAGGTACGAGTTCCGCACCCCGGCGAACACGATGAGTTGCTGCACCGGCATCGCCCAGATGTACATGCCGTAACTGCCGTAGACCCACTTGTCGTAACGCGCCAGCCGGCGCGGCCAGTGGTGGGCCCACACGATCGCGCCGTACCCGGCGGCGAACGGCAGCACGATCCGCGCGCAGGGCTGCAGGACGGGCACGAAGTTGACCACCAGGTACCCGGCCACCCCGGCGTACGCGGCCGCCCGCGACAGCGGAATCTTTCCGTGGTAACGGTGCATCACCATGCCGATGACGAACGCGACACCGAACGCGACCATCGCGCCGACGGGCACGGACAGCAACGACCCGCCGCGGCCCTGGAAGGTGTAGGTGGCGCCGAGGAAACCGTCGAGCACGACGATCGCGGCCAGCAGCGCGAACAGGCCGGCGCGGGCGCGACCGAGCAGACCGGTCAGTCCCGCGACGAGAACGAGCGCGTACCCGGTGGTCTCCATCGGCAGCGTCCACAGTGAGCCATTCGCCGACCACGGGTACGGGTTCTCCGCGAACACCCCGGGAAGCAGGTGCTGCAACGGGTACAGCGCCGCGTTGTGCACCACGTAACCCCAGGTCGCGGTGTCCGTCCAGTACTCGCCGGCATCGAGCACGGTGACCAGTGGACCGATCACGAACGCGGTGAACATGACGACGACGAGCAGCGGCGGCCAGATCCGCAGCACGCGCTTGGCGGCGTACCGCCACCACGACGCGTCGCGCGCCCAGCTGTCGGTGATCTGGAACCCGCTCATCGCGAAGAAGCCCATGAGCGCGAAGTAACCGGGGGACAGGTCCCAGCTCGCCGGCAGGATCGTCAGCCGCTGCGGGTCGACGAGCGGGAACGAGTGCTCGACGACGACCATGCTCGCGCCGATGAGCCGCAGCCACGCGAACCCGGTCTCGGCCTTGGCGTACTTGACGGGGCGGATCTGCTGCGTGCGCTCCGCCGAGTTGTCCCGCGGCACCGCTCAGCCCAGCAGCTCGGTCAGCGCGGCGCGCGCGACGCCCGGCCCGAACTGCGCGGCCACCGCGGCCTGCCCGGCCCGGGACAGCCGCAGCCAGAGCGCGTCATCGGTCAGCAGCGACACGATTCCCGCGGCGATCTCCTCGGCCTTGTCGCCGACGAGGACCTCCACGCCGTCGCGCAACCGCATGCCCTCGAACGCCAGCGTCGTGCCGACCACCGGGACACCCGCGGCCAGGCTCTCGCCGACCTTGCCCTTGACGCCGGCGCCGAACCGCAGCGGCGCCACCGACAGCCGGGCCGTTTCGTAGAGCGCGCCGAGGGCGGGCACCCAGCCGCGGAACTTCACGCCGTGACCGTCGAGCGTGCGCAGTTCGTTCGTCGGGTCGTGGCCGACCAGGTCGAGCACCGCGTCCGGGACCTGCCTGCGCACCAGCGGCCAGATCTCCCCGGCCAGCCAGTACGCCGCGTCGCGGTTGGGCGGGTGCTCGAAACTGCCCACGAACAACACGCCGGGCCGTCCATCGGGGCTCGCCTCCGGCCCCGGCGTGTGCACATTGGACAGCACGCTGACCGGGGCGCCCGGCGCGAGGTCGGCCAGCAGGTCGCGTTCGGCCTCGGACACCACCAACGTCCGGTCGCAGGCGCGCACCAGCGCCAGTTCCAGCTCGCGGTAGAGCTTCGCGCGCTGGTGCAGCATCGTCGACGTCTCCGGCGCGCCGCCGAGCCGCTCCACCAGCTCGGCCTCCCTGGACAGGCGCACGAAGTGCAGGTCGACCGTGTCGAACACGATCCGCGCCCGCGGCGCGCAGATCCGCAGCCGGTCGGCGAGGTGCCAGGCCACGGTCGGCCGGGACAGCAGCGCCAGCCGGATGTGCTTGCCCGCCTCGTGCAGGAACTGCTCGCGCAGGCCGTTGTCGGCGAGCACGGTGATCCCGGCGCGGTGCAGCTGGTCCAGGTACGCCGGGTCCGCGGGCGGCCCCATCGGGCAGAACACCACGCGGTGACCGAGCGCGACCAGCTCGTCCAGCAGGCACCGCAACCGCACCGAGCCGGAGTCGCGGTCCGGGGTGGGCACGGTGACGTCGGCGACCAGCACCAGGTCGCCGTCGCGCTGAGGCCGGCCGGGCACGCGCTGGCGGGCGATCCACAGCGGCGTGCCCGGGTCGGCCTGCTCCGCGAGGGCGTCCGCCCACTTCGCCGCGAAGACCTCGCGGTTGACCTCCTGGTACCGCTTGACGCCCTGCGTGACGTCGGTGCCGTGCGAGACGCCCTCGTGGTGGACGACCACCGCGTCCGGGACCACCACCACGCGGTGGCCCGCGGCGCGGACCGCGAACGCCAGGTCGGTGTCCTCGTAGTAGGCGGGGGAGTAGCGCTCGTCGAACCCGCCCAGCCGCTCCCACAGGTCCCGGCGCACGAGGATCGCCGCGCCCGAGCAGTAGTCGACGTCGCGGACGGCCTGGTAGCGCGGGTCTTCCGGGTTGTCGCCGTGGCCGTAGTTGGCGGCGCTGCCGTCGGCGAACACGATGCCGCCGCACTCCTGCAGCCTGCCGTCCGGGTAGACCAGCTTCGCCCCGGCCAGGCCGATGCTCCCGTCGCCGCGGACGACGTCGGTGAGCGCGTCCAGCCAGCCGGGCCGGACCTCGGTGTCGTTGTTGAGCAGCACCAGCAGCTCCCCGCGGGCCTGCGCGGCGCCGAGGTTCACGGCGCGCAGGAACCCCAGGTTCTCCGGGGCGCGCACGAGCCGGACACCCGGGCACGCGGCGAGCTGCTCGGCCGAATCGTCCGGCGAGGCGTCGTCGACCACCACGACTTCGAACGGCACGCGCGTGCCGCTGTCCTCGATCGACTGCAGGCAGCGGCGCGTGTAGCTCCACTGCCCGTGCACCGGAACGACGATGCTGACGAGCGGTTCGTCGCTGGTCGACACCGCGACCGGGCCTTCGGTGGCGCGCCGCCGCGGCCGGTAGCGCTCGATGACCTTGCGGTACTTCGGGCCGCCGTCGTCGCTGGTGAGCCGTTCGATCTCGGCGCGCAGCGGCGCGGCGGCGCGTTCGGCGGCCGCGCCGAGCAACGTGAGCTGCGGGTCCAGCATCGTCGCCGCGGCGGGCACCTCCACCGGGTTGTCGGAGGCGACGCCGACCAGGTAGGTGTGCGGCGCGCCGGTGCCGACCGACCAGCTGTCCTCGCCCGTGCGGCGCAGCTGCTGCGACAGCACCGGGCCGTGCTCGCGGTCGCTGGTGAGCACCGAGCCGACCGCCACGTTCTGCCGCAGCACCGTCACGTGCCGGAACGACGCGCCGAGCAGCGCGCGGAACTGCGGCTCGGTCAACTCCTTGACGTGGAAGGGGTTTTCGTTGCCGTGCTCGTGCGTGTAGACGAGGACGTCCGGCGTGCTGGTGAAGAAGACGCCGCCGGGCGCGAGCCGGGCGCGCACCAGCGCCATCAGCTCGTCCTGCTCCGCGACGTGCTCGAGCGCCTCGAAACAGGTGACGACGTCGAACTTCCTGGCGTCGGCGAGCAGGTCCGGGTCGGTCATCGAACCGGTGGTGAACCGCAGGTTCGGCTGCCCGCCGTAGCGCGCGCGGGCGTGCTCGACGCTGGCTTCGTCGATGTCGACGCCGACCACCTCGGCCGCGTGGGCGGCCAGCAGCGCGCTGCCGTAGCCCTCGCCGCTGGCGAGGTCGAGGACGCGCCGCCCGAAGGCGTAGCGGGCGGCGAGGGCGTAGCGGTGGTAGTGCTCGTAGATCACCTGGATGTCGTCCGTCCAGGGCACGCAGCGCTCGCCCGTCCAGTCGATCCCCCGAGGTCCCACCATGGGCCGGAAGGCTACCGGTACTGGGGCCCCGGGTGATACTGATGCCCGGTAATCTGCGGCGGGGAGGGAATTTCTCACGGTGACCACTGACGTCCGCCGGCAGCGCCGGGAGCTGACCCTCGGGATCGCGATCATCGTGGTGCTGGCGCTGGGTCTCGCCGTGTCCGTCACCGGGTACCTGCTGACCCGCAACGCCGGCCTGGCCGACCCGCCGGACGCCAAGCCGGCCCCCGAGCACAGCGCGCTGGCCCTCGTCGAACCGCCCGGCGCGCCCGGTCCGAGCGGGCCGTTCACCCTCGCCGCGCTGCGCAGCACCGTGTCGCTGCCGCAGCCGATGGTCGACGTGCTGACCACGGCCGGGATGAGCGACGGGATGCGCAAGACCGCGGTGCGGACCGGGGTGACGATCGGACTGTACGCGCTGGCGACGGGTGATCCGCGAGGCGCGGTGCGGGCGTACGGCGCGGGCGTGGAGCTGCAGGGGCTGGCCGCCGACCGGGACCTGTCGCTGGAGGGCGTCACGGTGTACGGCACGCCGGTGGGCGCCCCGCTGGCCCGCTTCGGCGCGGCGTACGTGCTCTACGACCGCGTGGTGGTCGTCGAGACGGCGGGCCAGGGCGACGCGGCGCACGACGTGTTCCGGACGACGCTGGACCGGCAGATCGAGCTGGCGCCGCCTAGCGACCGCTCCTGACGGCGCGCACGACGCGGGACAGGTGCGCGGGGCGCAGGCTGTCCGCGCGGCCGGCGAGGAAGTCGTGCCGGCCGAGGTCTTCCACGACGTCGAACCCGTGCCGCCGGAGTAGCGCGCGGATCTCGTCCGGGCCGAGGAACGTGCGCCACGGCTCACCCCGGCCCGCGGTCATCCCGCCGACGGCTTCGACGTAGGCGTTGCCCGCCGGCCTTCGTCAGCTGGCTCGGCGTGCTCATGTACCTCGACGCCGCTCGACGCCACCCTGACCGCCCTCGCCCGGCTCGCCGCGGGCAGCGAACTCGTCGCGGACTACCTGCTGCCGTCCAACCGGTGGCCGCCTCGGGAATCCCGGCCGCGGCGAGGAGTTCACGCTTCGCGGACTGGCTCGCCGGGTGGTCGACCTCGAGGTGCGGACTCGGCCGTCCCGCTGGGCGAAGGTGTCGAGCCCGGCGCCGAGGACCACGTACTGGCGCAGGCCCGAGGCGTGCAGGCGGTCCTCGGTGATGCGGCTGCGCAGCGTGGTCTGCACGCGGGCGCCGGCCAGGACCGGGTGGTCGCCGTATGCGAGGAGTTCGGTCACGATCCGGTGTGGACGGTGCTACCAGTCCGGGTGCGAATCCCAGGCGCGCAGGCGAAGCGCGCTCTCGAAGCGGTGCTCCGCGCCGGTGAGCGGATCGGTGAACGCGAGCACCTTCGCGAGCAGCTGCAGCGGACGGCGGAAGTCGCCGGGCGGCACCTCGCGGACCTCCGGGTACAGCGGATCGCCCAGGATCGGGATGCCCAGCGAGTTCAGGTGCACCCGCAGCTGGTGCGTGCGGCCGGTTTCCGGCACCAGCCGGTAGCGGCCCAGCCCGTCGCGGTGCTCGATCAGCTCCACGTGCGTCCGCGCGTTCACCGGCCCCGGCAGTTCGCGCGCGGTCAGCACACCCCGCTTCTTCACGATCCGGCTCTCCACGGTCCGCGGCAGCGCCAGCTCCGGCGAGTAGGGCGCGATCGCCTCGTACTCCTTGTGCACCAGGCGATCCCGGAACAGGTTCTGGTACGCGCTGCGGTGCGCCGCGGTCTTGACGAACATCAGCACACCCGCCGTGAGCCGGTCGAGGCGGTGCGCGGGGGAGAGGTCCGGCAGGTCCCGCGTGTGCCGCAGGCGCACCAGTGCGGTCTCCCGGACGTGCCCGCCGCGCGGTGTGGTGGCCAGGAAGTGCGGCTTGTCGACCACCAGCAGGACGTCGTCCTCGTGGAGCACGGCCAGCTCGAACGGCACCGGCACCTCGTCGCCGCGGTCCCGGTGGAACCACAGGAAGGCGCTGGGCGTGAACGGTGTGCGGGCGTCGATCGGCCCGTCCACCCCGACGATCGCGCCCTCGGCCAGCATCGCGTCGATCACCGCCGGGTCCAGCTTGGTCAGCTTGCGGACCAGGTAGTCGCGGATGGTGTCCCACGGGCCGTCCGGCGGGGTCCGGATGCGCGCCGCGTTGACCCCGTCACGCGGCGGCAGCGGGGACGGGGGCGGCTTGCGTCTCATCGGTCAGCACTGTAGCGAGGGGCCACCGCGCCCGGCGCGACCACCACCGCGGCGACCAGCGCGAACCCCGCCGAGTAGGCCAGCGCCGCGGCCGAGAGCCGGGGCAGCATGGCCGCCGCGACGACCACGGTGACGCCGTTCACGGCCGCCACCGCGGACGGCAGGGAACGACCGGCTCAGCGCGCTGGCGACCGTGCCGGCTTCGCCGAGCTGATCATGACCCGCGGCAACCACGGCCCGGGCGGGCTGCGTCTCGCGGAGGTCCTCGCGGCCGCCGGCCTGGACGAACCGGCCCAGGCGTGCTTCTACCTGGTCTTCCTGGCCGTCGTGCCGGGCCGCGCCCACCGCGAGGTGCACGGCGAGCCCACCACGCCGGAACGCGACGCCGGGATCTTCGAAGCCGCACGGGCGAGCTCGGCAGCGCCTACACTGAAAGCACTGGTACCGCACCTGCGCGCCGCCACCGCCGACGAGGTCTTCGACGCGGAGCTCGACATGCTCGCCGGCGCGATCCACGCCGCACGGCGGCAGTAGGCCACAATCCCCGGGGTTGTCGGTGCCCTCCGTTACCCTGCATACGCGCGGCGCCCTGGTGCCGCCCCGCCCCAATCGCTACTGGGAGAGAAGATCCTGTGACTGCTTCTGCTGAGCCTCTCTACGGGGCCGACGACCTTACCCACCTGGAAGGCCTGGAAGCGGTCCGGAAGCGCCCCGGCATGTACATCGGGTCGACCGACAGCCGCGGCGTGAACCACCTGTTCACCGAGATCGTCGACAACTCGACGGACGAGGGTGTCGCAGGTCACGCCACGAAGGTGGTCGTCACGTTGCACGCGGACGGCAGCGTCCAGGTCGACGACGACGGCCGCGGCATCCCGACCGGCGTGCACGCCAAGTCCGGTCTGTCCGGTGTCGAGCTGGTGCTCACCCGGCTGCACGCGGGCGGCAAGTTCGGCGGCTCCGGCTACAAGACCTCCGGCGGCCTGCACGGCGTCGGCGCCTCGGCGGTCAACGCGTTGTCGCACCGCTTCGACGTCACCGTCCGGAACGGCGGCAAGGTGCACGAGATGTCCTTCGCGCACGGCACGCCGGGCGTGTTCGACGGTCCCGGCCCGAAGGCGAAGTTCACGCCGCAGCCCGGGTTGCGCGTCAAGGGCAAGATGAAGCGCGGTGAGCGCACCGGCACGTCGATCCGCTACTGGCACGACGCGCGGTACTTCGAGAAGGGCGCGGAGCTCGACGTCGAGCAGGTGCGCACGAAGCTGCGCAACACCGCGTTCCTCGTGCCGGGCGTCACGTACGTGCTGCGCACCGCCACCGAGGGGTCGATCAGCGAGGAGACCTTCCACTTCCCCAACGGCCTCGCGGACATGGTGGAGTTCCTCGCGCCGTCGGACGAGAAGCCGGTGTCCGGCACGCTGATCATCCGCGGCGAGGGCTCGTACAAGGAGAACGCGGCCGACGCCAACGGGGTCATGCGGTCCAATGTGGAGCGCCACGCCGAGGTCGAGATCGCGCTGCGCTGGGGCACCGGGTACGAGCGCACGGTCGAGTGCTTCACCAACACCATCCGCAACGTGCACGGCGGCACCCACCGCCGCGGCTTCGACCGCGGGGCGACGAAGGCGTTGCAGGAAGCCATTTCCCGCACCCGCGGCCTGCTGAAGGCCAAGGAGGACCTGCCGACGCTCGACGACGTGCTCGAGGGCATGACGGCGGTCGTCCACGTGCGCATCCCGGAGCCGCAGTTCACCTCGCAGACCAAGGACGAGCTGTCCACGTCCGGCATCACCCGCGTGGTGCAGGGCATCGTCGAGCGGCACCTCAAGGAGTGGACGGAGAACCGCAAGACCAAGGCCGAGGCCAAGGTCGTGCTGCAGAAGATCGTCGACGCCGCGCGGGTGCGGCTGACGCAGAAGCAGCAGAAGGACGCGGCGCGCCGCAAGACCGCGCTGGAGGGCGCGGCGATGCCGCCGAAGCTCGTCGACTGCCGCACCACCGGCATCTCCCGCAGCGAGCTGTTCCTCGTCGAGGGTGACAGCGCGCTCGGGTCGGCCCGCATGGCGCGCGTGTCGGAGTACCAGGCGCTGCTGCCGTTGCGCGGCAAGATCCTGAACGTGCAGAAGGCCTCGCTCGGCGACACGCTGAAGAACGCCGAGATCGCCTCGATCGTGCAGGTGCTCGGCGCGGGCACCGGCCGCACGTTCGACCTGTCCGCGATGCGGTACGGCCGCGTCATCCTGATGGCCGACGCCGACGTCGACGGCTCGCACATCCGGACGCTGCTGATCACCCTGTTCGCGAAGTACATGCGGCCGGTGATCGAGGACGGCAGGCTGTTCGCCGCGATGCCGCCGCTGCACAAGATCGTCACGAAGGGCCGCAACCCCGAGACGATCTTCACCTTCACACAGCGCGAAATGGAGCAGAAGGTCGCCGAGCTGGAGGCCGCGGGCAAGCAGATCGTCAAGCCGGTCCCGCGGTTCAAGGGCCTCGGCGAGATGGACGCCGACGAACTGTGGGAGACCACGATGAACCCCGCGACCCGGTCGGTCCGCCGCATCACGCTGGACGACGCGGAGGCCGCGGAGGCCGCGCTGGAGCTGCTGATGGGGGAGAAGGTCGAACCCAGGCGCAACTGGCTCGTCGAATCCGCCGCCCGCGTGGACCGCGAAGCGATCGACGTCTGAGTTCCCCTAGGAGACAACAGCAATGGCACGCCGATCCAAGACAGCCGTCACCCGGGTCGATCCGGCAGCGTTCGACCAGGCAGGCGCGCAGGTCTTCGAGAACCCGGTGAAGACCGAGATCGAGGACTCCTACCTGGAGTACGCCTACTCGGTCATCCACTCCCGCGCACTGCCCGACGCGCGCGACGGCCTCAAGCCGGTGCACCGCCGGATCCTGTTCTCGATGAACGAGGCCGGCTACCGGCCCAACCACGCGTACGTGAAGTCCTCGCGCGTGGTCGGCGACGTGATGGGCCGCTACCACCCGCACGGCGACACCGCGATCTACGACGCGATGGTCCGCCTGGCGCAGGACTTCTCGATGAACGCGCCGCTCATCGACGGCCACGGCAACTTCGGCAGCCCGGACGACGGCCCGGCCGCGTCGCGGTACACCGAGGCGCGCATGTCGCCGGAGGCGATGCTGCTCGTCGGCGAACTGGGCGAGGAGACGGTCGACTTCCGGCCGAACTACGACGGCTCGCTGATGGAGCCGTCGGTGCTGCCCGCCGCGTACCCGAACCTGCTGGTCAACGGCACGTCCGGCATCGCGGTCGGCATGGCGACCAACATGATCCCGCACAACATGGGCGAGGTCATCGCGGCCGCGCGGTGGCTGATCAACCACCCCGGCGCCACCCTGGACAAGCTGATGGAGTTCGTGCCGGGCCCCGACCTGCCGACCGGCGGGATGCTGCTGGGCCTGGACGAGGTGCGCAAGGCGTACGAGACCGGCCGCGGCGTGGTGCGGATGCGGGCGAAGGTCGAGATCGGCCCGCTGCCCGGCAGCCGCGGCCGCCAGGCGATCACGGTCACCGAGCTGCCCTACGGCGTCGGGCCGGAGAAGGTGATCGAGAAGATCACCGAGGAGGTCAACAAGTCCAAGCGGCTGACCGGGATCGCCGACGTCAAGGACCTCACCGACCGCGAGAACGGCACCCGGCTGGTCATCGAGTGCAAGGTGGGCGTCAACCCGAACCCGCTGCTGGCCGACCTCTACCGGCTCACGCCGCTGGAACAGTCGTTCGGCATCAACAACCTGGTGCTGGTCGACGGCCAGCCGCAGACGCTCGGGCTCAAGCAGCTGCTCGAGGTGTTCCTGGAGCACCGCTACGACGTGGTCACGCGGCGCACGAAGTACCGGCGCCGCAAGCGCGAGGAGCGGCTGCACCTGGTCGAGGGCCTGCTGATCGCGCTGCTGGACATCGACAAGGTGATCCGGCTGATCCGCAACAGCGACGACGCCGCGCAGGCCAAGGACGGCCTGATGAAGCGGTTCAAGCTGTCCGAGATCCAGGCCACCTACATCCTGGACACGCCGCTGCGCCGGCTCACCAAGTACGACAAGCTCGAACTCGAGGACGAGCAGGAGAAGCTGCGCGCCGAGATCGCCGAGCTGACCAAGATCCTGGACGACGACCGGGAGCTGAAGAAGGTCGTCTCCAACGAGCTGGCCAAGATCGCGAAGGACTTCAAGACCGAGCGGCGCACCGCGCTGATCGACGGCGACCTCAAGGAGGTGCTGGCCGCGTCCAAGCCGGCCGGGCCGCTGGAGGTCGCCGACGACCCGTGCCAGGTGATCCTGTCCGCCACCGGCCTGGTCGCCCGCACCGCGGCCGAGTCGGAGGAGGCGCCGGAGGGCCGCCGCCGCAACGGCCGGGTGAAGCACGACGCGGTGGCGGCGATGGTGCACTCGACCGCGCGTGGCCAGGTGCTGCTGGTGACCAGCCGCGGGCGGGCGTTCAAGACGGACGTGCTGCCGCTGCCCGTGCTGCCGGAGCAGTCCGGGACGGTGTCGCTGCGCGGCGGGATGGCCGCGCGGGAGCTGGTGCCGCTGGACAAGGGCGAGAAGGTCATCGGCATCGCGCCGCTGGGCGAGCAGGCGGCCGGGTCGCCCGGTCTCGCGCTCGGCACGCGGCAGGGCGTGGTGAAGGTGGTGGCGCCGGACTGGCCGGTGCGGTCCGACGAGTTCGAGATCATCGGGTTGAAGGACGGCGACGAGGTCGTCGGCGCCGCGTGGCTGGCTGATGGCGAGGAGACGTTCGCGTTCGTCACGTCGGACGCCTCGCTGCTGCGGTTCCCGGCTTCGCTGGTGCGGCCGCAGGGCCTCAAGGGCGGCGGCATGGCGGGCATCAAGCTCGCCGCGGACGCCGAGGTGGTGTTCTTCGGGGCGATCCGCACGGACGACGCGGAGCACGGCGAGCCGATGGTGGTGACGGCCACCGGCGCGAGCGTGAAGATGACGCCGTTCGCCGAGTACCCGGCGAAGGGCCGCGCGACCGGCGGGGTGCGGGCGCAGCGCTTCCTGAAGGGGGAGACGCGGCTGACGGTCGGCTGGGTGGGCCCCCGGCCTGCCGGAGCGTCGAAGAACGGGGACCCGGTGGAGCTTCCGGAGCCCACCCTCCGCCGCGACGCCTCGGGAGCCCCGCACCCCGGCCCGGACGTCATCGGACACCTCATCGAGCGCGGCTGATTTCGGTGCGGGTCCCGCGCTCCCGAGTGGGGCCCGCGAGTGGGGCCGCGAGTGGGGCCGCGAGTGGGGCCGCGAGTGGGGCCGCGAGTGGGGCCGCGAGTGGGGCCGCGAGTGGGGCCGCGAGTGGGGCCGCGAGTGGGGCCGCGAGTGGGGCCCGCGACTTGGGCCACACACCAGCCCGCAACACCGGGCCTGCAACACCCGGCGTGCAACTGGGGCCGCAACAGGGGCGGCCTTACCGGGCCGGCATGGACGGCCCGCAACACGGGCCCACAACACTGGGCTCGCAGAACATCGGACCCGCAACAGGGGGCCGGCACCACCGGCCCGCAAACACCGGCCCTACAACTGGGGGTGCAACACGGGCGGCAATAGCGGGCCGGCAAGGCCGTCCCGCAACAGGGGCCCGCAACCCCGGGCCTGCAACGCCTGGCCCGAAACTCCGGGCCTGCAACACCTAGCCCGAAACTCCGGGCCTGCAACACCTGGCCGGCCACCCCTGGCCGGCAACCAGGGCCGGCAAGGCCGGCCGGCAACACCAGGCCCACACCACCGGGCCTGCGGCGCGGGCGCGCCCCGGGCCACCCGAACGAGTGATTTTCTGGAGGCGGCCGGCCCATGACGGAAGATCGTTCGGTCCTCACCCGCCCGGCGCCGGAGCCGGACGGGCAGCTCCGCTACGGCCCGGGGCCCGACCAGGTCGCCGACCACTGGCGGGGCCGTCCGGAATCGCCCTTGATCGTCGTCGTGCACGGGGGTTTCTGGCGGCCCGCCTTCGATCGGCGGCACACCCGGCCGATGGCGGCCGCCCTGGCGCGAACGGGCGTCAACGTCCTCTCGATCGAGTACCGCCGCGTCCCCGGCGAGCCCAGCCTCGCCACCGCCGACGTCGCCGCCGCGCTGCGCGACCTGCCGGTGAAACTCGCCGGGCAGTTCGACGGCCGGGTGGTGCTGACCGGGCATTCCGCGGGCGGCCACCTCGCCCTGCTGGCCGCGGCCACCGCGCCCCCACCGGGCCTCACCGCCACCGTCCCGCTGGCGCCGGTCGCCGACCTCGCCCTGGCCGCGCGGCTCGGCCTCGGCGACGGCGCCGCCCGCGCGTTCCTCGGCGACGTCCCGCCGGACGGACTCGACCCGGCGCGGCTGCCGTCGCCTGCCCGGCCCGTCGTCCTCGTGCACGGCGACGCGGACGAGGTGGTGCCCGTCGAGCTCTCCCGCGCCTACCGCGACGTGCACCCCGGTGCGCGCCTGACCGTCGTCCGCGGCGCGGGGCATTTCGCCTTGATCGACCCGGACAGCACCGCCTGGCCTGCGGTATCGTCGACTCTGCTCGCCCCGGCGACTCAGGCGGAACCGTGGCGGGAATGACCCGAATCCTCGGAAACCGCAGGTTTCTCCGACCTGGGCAGGGGCTAGTCTCGCATCATGTCCACATCGGCCAGCGCGCGACTGCAAGCTGAGCACAAGCTCCAGCGCATCGGTCTCGTCAGCGACAGCGCGCTCGCCCACCTCGCCACCGAGGATCTGCTCACCGAGCTCCTGGACCGCGTCCGCCAGGTCCTGCGTTCCGACACCGCCGCCGTGCTGCTGCTCGAACCGGGCGGTCGTGAACTGGTCGCGGTAGCGGCGCGCGGCATCGAGACCGAGGTGGCGCAGGGCGTCCGCGTCCCGGTCGGCAAGGGCTTCGCCGGTCAGGTCGTCGCTCGCCGCGAGCCGGTGCAGCTGCAGCGGGTCGACTCGACGACGGTGGTCAACCGGCTGCTCTGGGAGAAGGGCCTGCAGACCCTGCTGGGCGTCCCGTTGCTGGTCGGCGGCGAGGCCATCGGCGTGCTGCACGTCGGGTCGCTCTCGCAACGGGAGTTCACGCCGGAGGACGTCGAGCTGCTCCAGCTGGCCGCCGACCGGATAGCGCTCGCCGCCCACGCCCAGCGCTCCAAGGCCGAGCGCGCGGCGGCGGCCGAGCTGCAGCGCAGCCTCCTGCCGACCCAGCTGCCGGTCGTGCCCGGCATCGAACTCGCCGCGCGGTACGTGCCCGGTGACGAGGGCGCCATCGCCGGCGACTGGTACGACGTGTTCCTCCTGCCCAACGGCTGGCTCGGCGTGGTGATCGGCGACGTCGTCGGCCACGGCCTGCCCGCGGCGATCGTGATGGGCCGGATGCGCAGCGCGCTGCGGGCCTTCGCGATGGAGGGCGGCGACCCCGCCGAAGTGCTCGCCAACCTCGATCGCAAGATGCAGCACTTCGAGCCGGGCATGATGGCCACCGTGCTGTACGCGCTGATCGAGCCGAACTTCGAGCGGCTGCACGTGTCCTCGGCCGGTCACCTGGTGCCGGTGCAGGGCCGGGAGGGCGAGCGGGCCAGGCTGCTCGACGTCGCCGTCGACCCGCCGATCGGCGCGCTGCGGGACGTGCGCCGCCGCGTCACGGTGGCGGAGATGCCGCCGGGCTCGGTGGTCTGCTTCTACACCGATGGCCTGGTCGAGCGGCGTGGCGTCGCGCTCGACGACGGGCTCGACCGCCTCTGCGCCGTCGTGCACCCGGCCCAGGCCCAGACCGTCTGCGCCGACGTGATGGCCGAGCTGATCGGCGAGGACACCCCCGACGACGACGTGGCGCTGCTGACCGTGCGCCGCCAGAACGGCGCGGACGTCGGTCCGCTGGAGCTCACCGTGCCCGCGGTGCCGGAGTCGCTGAAGGAGGTCCGGTCCGCGATGCGGCGGTGGCTGACCGTCGTCGGCGCGAGCGCGGACGCCACGGCCGACCTGCTGGTCGCGGTCGGCGAGGCGACCTCGAACGCCGTGGAGCACGCCTACGGGCCCGCGGGCGGCGTGATCAAGGTGCGGCTGGAACTGCGGGGGCAGGACGTGATCGCGACCGTGTGCGACGAGGGCCGCTGGCGCCCGCCGCGCGGCGAGAACCGCGGCCGGGGAACGCTGCTGATGCACCGCTGCGGGGACGAGGTCCGCATCGACCACCGCCCCCAGGGGACGGAAGTCATGATCCGCCGAACGATCGGGCCCGCGGAATGACGACGGCCACCATCGACGCCGACAACGACGGCGGTCACGTCCTGCTGCGGGTCAGCGGCGAGATCGACCTCGCGAACGCGTCCGTGGTGCAGGACCAGATCTTCGCCGCGATCGGCAACGACGCCGTGCGCGTCTCGATCGACCTCACCGATGTGACCTACTTGGACAGTTCGGGGCTGCGTGTGCTGTTCACCCTCGCCGGGCGGCTCAAGGTGCTGCAGATGGAGCTGGACCTGGTCGTCGCGCCCGTGTCGCCGGTGCGGCGGGTGCTGGAGATGTCCGGGTTCGAACCGCTGGCCGCGGTGCGTGAGGGTTGACCCCCGTGGGTAGTCCCGGCACATGGTGAGCGTCGGATACTTCCTGTCCAGCGAGGAGCACGGGCCTCGCGAGCTGGTGGAGCAGGCGAAGAAGGCGGAACAGGCCGGGTTCGAGCGGTTGTGGATCTCCGACCACTTCCACCCGTGGACCGGTGAACAAGGCAACAGCCCGTTCGTGTGGTCGGTGATCGGCGCGCTGTCCCAGGCGGTCTCGCTGCCGATCACGACGGCGGTGACCTGCCCGACCGTGCGGATCCACCCCGCGATCATCGCGCAGGCCGCGGCGACGGCGGCCGTGCAGTGCGAGGGCCGGTTCGTGCTCGGGGTCGGCTCGGGTGAGGCGCTCAACGAGCACATCTTCGGCGACCCGTGGCCGCCCGGCCCGCGGCGGCTGGAGATGCTGGAGGAGGCCGTCGAGGTGATCCGCAAGCTGCACACCGGCGAGCAGGTCACCCACTACGGCAAGCACTACACGGTCGAGCAGGCGCGCATCTACACGCTGCCGGAGCAGCCGGTGCCGATCTACGTGTCGGCGTTCGGGCCGAAGACCGCCCGCCGGATCGCGAAGATCGCGGACGGCTTCGCCACGGTGATGCCCGACGGCGAACTGGTCCACTCCTACCGTGAAGCCGGCGGGCGGGGGCCGATCCAGGGCGGGTTCAAGGTGTGCTGGGCCGATTCGGCGGAGGAGGCGCGGGAGACCGCGCACCGGCTGTGGGCGAGCGACCTGCTGCCCGGCAGCCTCGGCCGGATCCTGCCGACGCCGCGGGATTTCGAACAGGCCGTGCCGGTGGTGACCGAGGAGCAGGTCGCGGGCCAGATCCCGTGCGGCCCGGACGCCGACGCGCACGCCCAGGCGGTGCGCCAGTTCGCCGACGCCGGGTTCGACGAGGTGTACGTGTCGCAGATCGGCCCGGAGCAGGACAAGTTCTTCGACGCCTGGTCGTCGAAGGTGCTGCCGCAGCTCAAGGGGTGAGCGCGAGGCTCGTCGCGGCGAGGGCGAGGAACAGTGCGGGCACGGCGATGTTGCCGAAGACCCTGGCGCGCACGTGGGCGATGAGCGCCCCGGTGAAGAACAGCACCAGCCCGACCGCCGCGGCGAGTCCGATCCACCGCACACCCAGGAGCCCGATCAGCAGCCCCACGGCGCCGGCGGCTTTGAGCGCGCCCAGTGCGGGTAGCCAAGATTCCGGCACGTCCATCGCCGCGGAGTTCGCCAGCACGAACCGCGCCCTGGCGAAGTCAGCGACCGCGATCGCCGCGTTCAACACGATCGTCAGCACAGTCACCGTCACGTACATGACCACCAGGTTCGGGCGGCGGCAGCAGCGCGTCCAATACCTGCTCTCATAACCTGAAGGCATGGACGTGGACACGCGCCTGCTCCGCTACTTCGCCGCCGTCGCCGAGGAGGGGCACCTGACGCGCGCGGCGGAGCGGCTCTTCGTGTCCCAGCCCGCGCTCACCAAGCAGATCAAGCAGCTCGAAGCGCAGCTCGGCACGACGTTGTTCACCCGCTCCCGCCGCGGGATGGCTCTCACCGACGCGGGCCGGGTGCTGGCGGACCGGGTGCCGGCCCTGCTCGACGGGTGGGACCGGGCGTGCCGCGAGACCCGCGCGGCGGGCAGCCGCGTGCTGCGCGTCGGCTTCCTGGCCAGCGCCGCCAACGAGGCGACGCCGGCCATCATCGCCGCGTTCGGCCGCCGCCGTCCGGGGTGGCGGGTCGACATGCGGCAGGCCGCCTGGTCGGACCCGACCGCCGGGCTGGCCGCGGCCGACGTCGACGTCGCGCTGTTGCGCCTCCCGTTCCCGGGCCAGGACGAACTCCGCGTGCGGGAGCTGTTCAGCGAACCCCGCTGGGTCGCGCTGCCCGCGTCGCACCCGCTCGCCTGCCGCGACGAGATCGACTTCCGCGAGCTGTGGGACGAGCCGTACGTCGCCGCCCCGGCCGAGACCGGCTGGTGGCGTGACCACTGGCTGGGCGCGGACGAACGCGAGGGCGAGCCGCGCATCGGCGCGGTGACCGACCAGCCGGACGAGTGGCTGAGCGCGATCGCCAACGGCTACGGCATCGCGCTCGCCCCCGAATCGGCCACCCGCTTCTACGCCCGGCCCGGCATTGTCTACCGCCCGGTGCGCGGCCTCAGCCCCACCCGGGTCGGCATCGCCTGGCACCCGGCCGACGACGACAACCCGGTCGTCGCCGACTTCGTCGCCTGCTGCCTCGACACCACCCAGGCCGAGTACACCTAGTGCGAGTCGCGCGGGACCGAGTGGCCCCGGGACCCGCGCAGGAAGTCGAAGTCCGCGCCCTGGTCGGCCTGCAGCACGTGCTCCGTGTAGAGCCACGTGTACCCGCTGGTGTACGGCGACTCCGGCGCCTGCCAGGACGCCCGCCGCGCGGCCAGCTCCTCGTCGGAGACCTCGACGTTCAGCGTCCGCGCCGCCACGTCCAGCGTGATCAGATCACCGGTGCGCACCAGCGCGAGCGGCCCGCCCACCGCGGACTCCGGCGTCACGTGCAGCACGACCGTGCCGTACCCGGTGCCGCTCATCCGCCCGTCGCAGATCCGGATCATGTCCGTCACGCCCGCCTTCAGCAGCTTGGCAGGCAGCGCGACGTTCGAGACCTCCGGCATGCCCGGGTAGCCCTTCGGCCCGGCGCCGCGGATCACCAGGATGCTCGTCTCGTCCACGTCGAGGTCCGGGTCGTCGGCGACGGCGTGGTAGTCCTCGACCGTGTCGAACACCAGCGCCCGCCCCTGGTGCTTGAGCAGGTGCGGGGACGCGGCCGACTGCTTGATCACCGCGCCACCCGGGCACAGGTTGCCGCGCAGCACCGCGGTGCCGTTGCCGGCGGGCTGGAACGGCTCCTCGACGGTGGTGATCACGTCGGTGTTGAAGTTCTCCGCCCCGGCCACGTTCTCGCCGACCGGCTTGCCGGTCACCGACACACTGCCGGTGTGCAGCAGCCCCGCTTCGGCGAGCTGCCGCATCACCACCGGCAGTCCGCCCGCGTAGCAGAAGTCCTCCATCAGGTACTTGCCCGACGGCATCAGGTTCACCAGCGTCGGGACCTCGCGGATGAGCGTGTCGAAGTCGTCGAGCGTGAGGTCCACCTCGGCGCGTCCGGCGATCGCGAGCAGGTGGACGATCGCGTTCGTCGACCCGCCGATCGCGGCGTTGACCCGGATCGCGTTCTCGAACGCCTCGCGGGTGAGGATGTGCGACGGGCGCAGGTCCTCCTCGACCATCTCCACGATCCGCTGCCCGGCGGCCTGCCCGATCTCGAACCGGCGCGCGTCGACCGCGGGCCAGGTCGCCGATCCCGGCAGCTGCATGCCCAGCGCCTCGGCCATGCACGCCATCGTCGACGCGGTGCCCATCGTCATGCAGTGCCCGTTCGACCGCGCCATGCAGCCCTCGGCGAAGAAGCACTCCTCCTGGGTCATGCGCCCGGCCTTGAGCTCCTCCTCGAACTTCCACACGTGCGTGCCGGAGCCGACGTCCGCGCCGCGGTACTTGCCGTTGAGCATCGGGCCGCCGGTGACCATCACGGCGGGCAGGTCGACGCTCGCGGCGGCCATCAGCATCGCCGGGGTCGTCTTGTCGCAGCCGGAGAGCAGCACCACGCCGTCGAGCGGGTTGGCGCGGATCAGCTCCTCGACCTCCATCGCCATCAGGTTGCGGTAGAGCATCGCGGTCGGGCGCATCAGCGTCTCGCCGGTGGCCATCGTCGGGAACTCCAGCGGGAACCCGCCCGCCTGCCACACCCCGCGCTTGACCGCCTCCGCCACGCGGGTCAGGTGCGCGTTGCACGGCGCGAGTTCCGACGCGCTGGTCGCGATGCCGATGACCGGCCTGCCGTCGAACACCTCGGCCCCGAAGCCCTGGTTGCGCATCCAGGACCGGTAGATCATCCCCGCGCGGCCGGTCGCCCCGAACCACGCCGCGCTGCGCCTCTGCCCCGTCACGAGCCTGTTCCTCTCCGTCGAGTACGTGCGCTCCGAACGTTAAATCATTCGATGATTCAAGTCCAGGGGCGTTGGAGATCACAGTGCTTCCGCTGGCCAGAAAGTTGTACAGTCTCAACTGTTATAGAAATACAACGTTTGGGGTGCGCGTGCCGGAACTGTCCCAGCGGCGTCGGCTCCTGGTGCTGGCGATCTGCTGCCTGAGCCTCTTCGTCGTCTCGATGGACACCACGATCGTCAACCTCGCGCTGCCGTCGATCGAGCGCGACTTCTCCGCCGGCGTGTCGAGTCTGCAGTGGACGATCGACGCCTACACGCTCGTGCTGGCCAGCCTGCTGATGCTGTCCGGCTCGACCGCCGACCGGATCGGGCGGCGGCGCACGTTCCAGACCGGGCTGGTGCTGTTCACGCTCGGCTCCCTGCTGTGCAGCGTCGCGCCGAACATCGGGCTGCTCATCGCCTTCCGGATGGTGCAGGCGGTCGGCGGCAGCATGCTGAACCCCGTCGCCATGTCGATCATCACCAACACCTTCACCGACGCGCGCGAACGAGCGCGCGCCATCGGGATCTGGGGCGCGGTCGTCGGGCTGAGCATGGCGCTGGGGCCGGTGGTCGGCGGCCTGCTGGTGGACGCCGTCGGGTGGCGGTCGATCTTCTGGATCAACATCCCGGTCGGGGTCGCCGCGCTCGTGCTGACCGCGTTGTTCGTGCCGGAGTCGAAGGCACCACGCGCGCGGCGGCTCGACCCGGTCGGGCAGCTGCTGGTCGTGGTGGCGTTGGCGAGCCTGACGTACGGGATCATCGAGGCGCCGCACCACGGCTGGCTGTCCGGGTTGACCGTGGCGTGCTTCGCGGTGGCGGCCGCCGCGGCGGCCGGGCTCGTCGTCTACGAGCGGCGGCGGGCGGAACCGTTGCTGGACCCCCGGTTCTTCGCGAGCGCGCCGTTCTCCGGGGCGACGGTGATCGCGGTGTGCGGGTTCGCCGGGCTGAGCGGGTTCCTGTTCCTCAACGCGCTGTACCTGCAGAGCGTCCGCGGGTTCACGCCACTGCACGCCGGATTGCTGACGCTGCCCAGCGCGCTGGCGATCTTCGCGCTCGCGCCGCTGTCCGGCCGGCTCGTCGCCGCGCGCGGCTCGCGGATCCCGCTGGTGACCGGGGGATTGGGGCTCGCGGTGAGCGGGGTGCTGCTGACCCGGCTGGGCGCGGACACCGGGATCGGGTGGCTGGTGGTCGCCTACGTCGTGTTCGGCGCCGGGTTCGGGATGCTCAACCCGCCGATCACCAACACCGCGGTGTCCGGCATGCCGCGCGCCCAGGCCGGGGTGGCCGCGGCGGTGGCGTCGACGAGCAGGCAGGTCGGGGCGTCACTCGGGGTCGCGGTGCTCGGCGCGGTGGTCACGACGCACATCACCGGCGCGTTCACGACGGGCTTTCCCGCGGCGAGCCACATCGCGTGGTGGATCATGGCCGGATGCGGCGTGGTGGTGATGGCCCTGGGCGTGCTGACGACGTCTCCGTGGGCGATGGCGACGGCCCGGCGGGCGACGGTGCTGTTCGACGAGCCGGTCGGGGCGCGGACGTGACCGCCGCGGAGCGGGTGTGGGAGCGGATGCAGGACGTGCTGGGCAGGCACGACCGGCGCAAGGCGGTCACCGAGGCGCTCGGCTTGAGCTTCATCAAGATCAAGGCGTTGCGCCGGCTGGCGTCCGGGCCGCTCACCCTCGCGGACCTGGCGGAGCGGCTGAACACCGACCGCCCGTACGTGACGCTGGTGGTGGACGACCTGGAGCAGCGCGGACTGGTGTCGCGGACGGTGCACCCGGCGGACCGGCGGCGCAAGCTGGTGGCGGTGACGCCCGCGGGCGCGGAGGCGGCGGCCACGGCGGAGCGGATCCTCAAGGAGCCGCCGGCGTCGCTGGCCGCGCTCGACGCCGACGAGCTGGCCCAGCTGGACCGCCTGCTGACGAAGCTCACCACCGCCTGATCCGGCGCCACGCTCAGTCGGCCAGGGTGATGGCCCGGGAGGCGAGGTGCAGGGCCAGCCGGTCGTCCGGGCGGGACAGGTCCACGCCCAGCAGCTGCTCGATCCGGGCGACGCGCGCGGTGACCGTGTTGCGGTGCACGCCGAGCACCGCCGCTGTCTCGGCGATCGAGGACTCGGCGTCCAGGTACACGGCCAGCGTGCGCACCAGGTCACCGGGCGCGTTGCGCAGCGGGGCGACCAGCGCGCGGGCCGCCGGTTCGAAGGTGTCCGTCCGCGTCCACTCCAGCAGCAGCTGCGCCATCCCCAGCTGGTCGACGTGCAGGAAGTGTCCCGACTCCGGCCGGGTCGCGGCCAGGCGCGCGGCGTCGGTGGCCTCGGCGATCGTCGCGGCGAGGCCGTCCGGGCGCGGGTGCGGGCGGCCGACCCCGAGGTGCGCGCCGAGCGTCCGCCGCAGCGCCTTGTGCGCCGCCCGCAGCCCGGCGGCCAGCGTGCGGACGCGCTCGGCCGTCGGCTCCTGGTCGAAGGTCACCCACCCGGTCCAGCCGTCGCCGTGCTCGACGACCACCGCGGCGATCTGCTCGGCCCGCAGCGCGCGCACCACCTCGGTCGTCCGCGCCACGGTGTCCACACTGGACGCGACGCCGATGCGCAGCCCGACGTGCCAGCCGCCCAGCCGCCACCCGGCGTCGGCCGCCCGCCGACGCAGGTCCGCGCCCGGCTCGGCGTCCAGCCGCAGCAGGTCGCCGAGCAGCGCGGTGCGCGACCGGGCGTCCCGTTCCAGCTCCAGCCGGTTCGCCAGCAGCCACCGCTGCACCGCGCCGGCCGCGACTGCCAGCGCCGGCGGCACCACGTCCGCCCGCGCCGCCTCCGCGCCGGTCAGCTCGGCCGCCACCCACAGCACCGGCCCGGCCAGCAGCGCGGGGTGCGCCAGCAGCACGCCGTCGTCGAGGTCCACCCGCTGTGGCACCGGCTCGCCGACCCGGATCCGCCCCGCCGACGCCAGTTCCCCGGCCACCGGCTCACCCCGGTCGTCCAGCAACGCGACCGGCGACCGCAGCAACCCGCGCAGCGCGGTGACCACCTCCTCCGGCGAGCGCAGCCGTTCGCCGAGCGCCCGGTGCGTCGCCAGCACGAGGTTCGCGCGGTCGAGTTCCGGCGCGGCGAGCATCAGGCGGGCGTCGACGAGCAGGTCCAGCGGCCGGGCCGCCGTCACCAGCAGCGGCATCGCGAGCCGGTCGGCCAGCAGCCTGGTCGCGGTCAGCGGTTCGACCTGCGGAAGGAGCAGGCCCGCCGCGCCGCTGTCCGCCCCGCGCCGCAGCAGGGCGTCGATCTGCCAGTCCGTGCCGCGCAGTTCCCGGGCCAGCACCAGCAGCTCGCCCGGGCCGGGGCTGTCCCCGGCGTCGAGGGTGGCCCGCACCGTCTCCAGTGGACGGTCCAACCCGGATTCGCCCGCGGCGACGCGGACGCCGGCCCACGACGGGAGGGCCAGCAGGCGGCGCAGGATCATGCGAGCACCGGATCCGAGTCGATGCCGTACGCGCGTGGCTGCAGCACCGGCAGCCGTCGCGGATCGGTCCAGAACGGCGCCGCGGCGAGCTGCAGCACGTCGACCTCGATCCCGGCGCGGATCCCGTCGCAGGGCACCGGAACGCCGGTGCGGTGGTCGACCACGGCCAGCACGTCCGGCGTGGACGCCACCGGATGACCGTCCCGCAGCGCCAGCAGGTACTCGTTCTCCATCTCCAGCCGGAGCAGCGCCCCGGTGCGGTGGTCGGTCAGCGTCGCGCTGCCGCGGCCGAACCCGGCGCGGCCGTGCGCCCCGGGACCGGGGTGCCGGGACACCTCGAGCACGCGGCCCATCGCGAGCACCCGCCCGCCGGAGGCCTCGGCGAGCCGGTCCGGCTCCGGGCCCTCCCCGGCCGCGAGCACCCGCCTGCCCAGTTCCAGCGCGCCGGTGACGCTGCCCATCACCGCGCACCGCGGCAGTTCGCCCGCGGGCACCGGGGCGAACGCCATCGCCGCCCAGCCGCCGGAGCTGGCCAGGAACGCGCGGGCGCCGCGCTCGACCGACTCGTCCGAACCGGCCGCCAGCACCAGCACCTGACCGCCCGGCTCGGCGAGCGCGGCAGGCGCCAGCCCGCGGCCGGTCGCGGCGATGGAGAGCTGGTCCAGCCGCGGCAGGCCGCGTCCGGACAGGTCGGCGTCGGCGCACGGCAGGCCCAGCTCGACGGCGGCCACCAGCGGCATCAGCCCGTTGAGCCCGCCGATCTCGATCGACACCAGCGCGCCGGCCCGGGCGCCGGTCCAGCGCTCGATCGCCGACACCGCGGTCGCGAACTCCGCGCCGCTGGGCAGTTTCTCGGTGAAGGCGGCGGTCGCGCCGACGATCCCGACCGGCATCACCAGGGTGGACGGATCCAGCGCGCCGGAGATGTCGGGTTCACGCCCGTGGGTGACGTGCTGGCGCAGGAGCGCCGCGGCCGTCATCGTGTCGCCGCCACCGCCCGACCCGAGCAGCGCGACGCCCCGTTCGAGCGCGGGCACGTCCGCCACGGTGATGCGCATGCTTGCCTTCATGTGCTGAGCTGGAGGTATGACCAGGGTAGACGATCCAGCCACCATGACCCCGGAACAGGCGCGGGCGGCGTTCCGCGCCGGAACCGTGGCGCCGACGTCGGGGTGGGCGACCGGTTTCACGCAGACCAACCTGATCGCGGTGCCACGCGACTGGGCCTACGACGTGCTGCTGTTCTGCCAGCGCAACCCGCAGCCGTGTCCGGTCCTCGACGTCACCGACCCGGGCAGCACCGCGACCACGCTCGCCCCCGGCGCCGACCTGAGCCGCGACCTGCCGCGGTACCGCGTGTGGCGGCACGGCGAGCTGGCCGAGGAGGTCGACGACGTCAGCGGCCTGTGGCAGGAGAACCTGGTCGCGTTTTCGATCGGCTGCAGCTTCACGTTCGAGACCGGGCTGCTCGCGGCCGGGATCCCGCTGCGGCACCTGGAGCAGGGCCGCAATGTGTCGATGTACGTGACGAACCGCGAGTGCCGGCCGGCCGGGCGGCTGCACGGACCGATGGTCGTGTCGATGCGCCCGATCCCGGCGGGCCGGGTCGACGAGGCGATCGCGATCAGCGGTGCGATGCCCGCGGTGCACGGCGCGCCGGTGCACGTCGGCGACCCCGCCGGGCTCGGGATCGCCGACCTGGCCCGCCCCGACTTCGGTGACCCGGTCGAGGCGGAACCCGGTGACGTGCCGGTGTTCTGGGCGTGCGGGGTCACCCCGCAGGCGGCGCTGATGGCGTCGAAGCCGCCGTTCGCGATCACCCACTCGCCTGGGCACATGTTCATCACCGACCGCAGGGACAGCGAGTACCGCGTGCCTACGGCAGCGCGGTGAACGGCGCCAGGAACGTGCGCGCGGACGGGGTGTCCAGGCGGTAGGTCACGTTGGTGGCGTAGCAGGGCGCGTCACCGGTGATCGTCGTGGACACCAGCGTCCGGGTGCCGCCGATCGTGGCGAAGTTCGGCCCGCCCGAGTCGCCGTAGCAGGCGCCGCCGTTGCCCTGCGGCGCGGTCATCGCCAGGCGCACCCACGTCTTGTTGAGCGCGTCGAAGGTGACCGGCGCCTTCATCCGGACGCCGCCGCCCGGGTGGGTCTGCCCGCCGGGGCCGTTGACCGCTTCCTGCGTCCCGTAGCCGGCGACGACGAACGGCGTGCCGTTCAGGCCGCGCGGACCGAGCTGGTCCAGCTGCCCGGCGGTGGGCAACTGCGCCGGGGTGAACGACCACCGTGCGGCGACCTGCTGCGCGGGCAGCTGGATGACCGCGATGTCGTGCGCGTCCGCCGAGTTGCCCGGGTAGGACGGGTCGGAGTGCGCCACGCCTTCCACCGCGACCGCCCGTGCCACCGCGGCGGGATCGCCCGGGTGCTGCTGGGCGGCGGCGTCGAGGCCGGACTGCACGTCCTGGTCGAGCGACACGTAGAACCGCACGCCGGCGGGCCAGTCGCTGGTGCAGTGCGCCGCGGTGAGGAAGGTGTCGCGGTCGACCATGGTGCCCGAGCACACCCAGTCCACCCGGTCCGGCGTGGCTGGGTTCGCGTCGTTGTCCCAGGTCGCGACGAGCGCGCCGACCTCGGTGCGCTCAGGCGCCGGGGTCGCGTTGTAGGAGTTGATGGCCGAGGCCGGGGCCGCCGTCGCCAGGATCGCGGCGACGGCGGCGGCCGATGCGAGTGCTGCTCTCATCCGGGAGAGTCAACCTCACGGACGGCTGAAAAACACCCGACCAACGGCCCTACCGGAACGCGTAGCCGCCGTCCGGGTAGAGCGTCGAGCCCGTCGTGAAGGTGGCGCCGAACAGGTAGAGCACCGCGTCGGCCACTTCGGACTCGGTGCCGACGCGGTGCAGCACCGTGTCCGAGCGGTACTGCGCGAAGCTCGCCTCGCGGACGTCCGCCGGCCGCTGGGACCACAGGTTCCCGTCGATCGTGCCGGGCGCGACGACGTTGACCCGCACCGGCGCCAGCTCCACCGCCAGCCCGCGGCCGAGCCCCTCGATCGCGGCGTTGCACGCGACGTAGGCGGGCGCGGGCCCGGGCGGGCGGACGC
Source organism: Amycolatopsis sp. 3B14 (assembly GCF_050958625.1). Taxonomy (NCBI): domain Bacteria; kingdom Bacillati; phylum Actinomycetota; class Actinomycetes; order Pseudonocardiales; family Pseudonocardiaceae; genus Amycolatopsis; species Amycolatopsis sp. 3B14. The sequence continues at coordinate 11,577 of NZ_JBHZEN010000016.1, read as the reverse complement.
TCGCCGCGCCGGACATCAGCACCACCGAACCGTCGCGCGACAGCTTCGGCGCCGCGTGCTTGACCGCGTGGTACTGGCCCCAGAACTTCGTCACGAACGGGCTCGCCGCGTCCTCGTCGGACAACTCGCGCATCGGCCCGGTCCGGTACGACGCCCCGGGCGTGAACAGGTGGTCCACCCGCGGCACGGCGCCGAAGAACTCGGCCAGCGAGTCGGAGTCCGTGTTGTCCACGACGTGCCACTGCGCGCCGATCTTCGCCGCCGCGGCCTCCAGTGTGGCCGCGGTACGGCCGCCCAGGAACACCTGCGCTCCCGCGTCGGCCGCCCGCCGGGCCACCTCGAACCCGATGCCCGAACCGCCGCCGATGATCACCACGACCCGATCCGCCAGGCTCATACCAACTCCTCCACCGGCGTGAACTCGTAGGACAACCCGAACGCGGACGGCCCGAACGTGGCCAGTGCCTCCGGTGTGCGCATCAGGTCCGGCGTCGAGATGCCGATCACCACGACCCGCTGGCCGTAGCGCAGCGTCTCGGTCGTGATCGGCTCGGCCGACTCGGACTCCAGCACGCAGATCAGGTCCGGCACCAGGCACCGGACCTCGCCGTCGACCAGTGCCAGCAGGTTCTCGTTCTGGAACAGCAGCTCCAGCTTGTGCTCGCCGTCGAACGACACCGCCTGCGCCCGCCCGCGCGCGAACCCCGCCTCGGTGCGGCGCTCCACATCGGACACCTTGCCGCGGAACAGCACCCGCAGGTTCCGGTACAGCGTCTCGCGCAACGCCTCCGACAACGCCGCGATCGGGTCCAGGTTGTTCTCCCGCGCCTCGCGGATCGTCCGGCCCACCGTCAGCGCCAGCGACAACGTGCGCGGCACCGCGGTGCGCTTGACCTCCGCGCCGCTCATCGCGTACTCGGCGATGTGCGCGACCCCGCCGAGCCGGATCGTGACGCCGCGCGCCAGCCACTCCATCCGCCGGTTGTCCGAGCCGGTGTCGATCACCGTCGTCTCGCCGCGCTCGCCGCCGATCGCCATCGGCGAACCGGGCACGCCGTAGACGCCGAAGGTCTCCATCTGCAGCTCGGGGAACGCGCGGCCCATCCCGTCCGCGTCGACCACCGGCAGGCCCAGCCGCGCGCCGACGACCAGCGGGATCATCGAGTTGATGCCGCCGCACTCGATCGGCATCGTCGCGCTCGCCCGCTTGCCCAGGTGCTTCTCCAGCGTGCGCAGCGCCAGGACGGGTTCCGCGCCGCTGGGCAGCTTCTCGTGCACGACGGTCGGCGCGCCCATCTGCGCGGTCGGCACGACCAGGTCGTGGTCGCCGACCTCGGACGGGTCGAGGACCGTGATCGGCCCGTGCTCGCGGATGGCCTGCCGCACCAGCAGCCTGCCCACGTACGGGTCACCGCCGCCCCCGGTGCCGAGCACGGCCGCGCCCCGCGCGAGGTCTTCCAGGTGCTCCTCGGTCAGTGTCCAGCTCACGCGGGCACCCCGACCGGGTCGATGTCGTAGCCGAAGTAACGCGGCCCGGCCAGCTCGATGCCCTCCGGCGTGTGCCACCGCGGGTCCGCGGGCGCCGCGATCACCGTGACGCGCTGGCCGTACCGCAGGCCCTCAGTGGTCACCGCTTCACCCGATTCGCGGTCGAGGCAGCAGATCAGATCCGGCACGGACGCCTGCGCGACCCCGTCCCGCTCGGCGACCAGGTGCTCGTTCTGGAACTTCAGCACCATCTCGCTGCCCGCGTCACCGTCCATTCCGGACAGCTTCGCCTCGCCGCGGGCGAAGCCGGTGACGGTGCGCCGGGCGACGTCGACGACCTTGCCGCTGAACAGCTTCCGGCCGCCCAGCCGCTCGACCACGCGGGCGACGGGATCGGCGTGCGCGGCCCGTGCCTGCCGCACCGCGGAGCCCAGCTCGGCACACAGGCTGAGCGTGCCGGGCACCAGCGATTCGCGGGCCTGCGCGCCGGACATCGCGTAGTTGCTGATCATCGCCGAGCAGCCCATGTCGATCGTCGCCGACCGCGCCAGCCGCTCCGCCCAGTGGTTGTCCACGGTGTCCAGCACGCCCCGGTTGCCCTTCTCGTCGGCGATGGACATCGGCGTCGCGCGGATGCCGTACAGCGTGGGCAACACCATCTGCAGCTCGGGGAACGCCCGGCCCATGCCGTCGGCGTCCACCAGCGGCAGACCCAGCTGCGCCGCCGCGACCACCGGGATCAGCGAGTTGACCCCGCCGGCCTCGGCGCACGCGATGTGGGTCAGCTCCTTGCCCAGGTAGGTGGCCAGGGTGCGGGCGGCCAGCCCGACCTGCTCGGCCGAGGGCAGTTTCTCGACCATCACCGTGGGCGCGCCCATCATCGCGACGGGCAGGACCACGGCGTCGTCGCCGACCTCGTCCAGCGGCACCAGCTCGACCGGGCCGTGGTCGCGGACGGCGGAGGACGCCAGCAGGCGCCCGATGTAGGGGTCGCCACCGCCGCCGGTGCCGAGGATCGCGGCGCCGCGGGCGATGTCGTCGAGGTGGTCGATCGTGATCTCGCGCATCGTCACGCTCCCAGCTGCAGGTCGCCGACGGCCTTGACGCGGATGCGGGTGGCGTTGCCGGGCAGGTAGGGGATGGGCACCTCGTCGAAGTCGACGATCCCGACCGAGGCCGGGCTGGCCCCGGCGGCGATCGCGCGGTCCACGGCCTCCTGCTTCGCCTCCTCCACGACGGCTTCGCGGCGGCCCGGCTCGATCGCGTACACCCGGTCGACCTCGCCGCCGATCTGCGCGATGGCCGCGCCGATCGCGTTGGCGACCGCGTAGTTCTCCGGCCGGTGCACCTTGCCCGCGTCGGCCAGCTCGTCCGGCAGCAGCACCGAACCGCCGCCGACCGCGACCACCGGCAGCGGCTCGGCCGAGGTGCGCATCCGCTCGACGACGTCGGAGACGTCCGCCGCGATCTTCTCCAGCGCGGCCCGCACCAGGTCGCGGTCGAGGTGGGCGACCAGGCTCGGGTCGCCGATCTCGGCGCGGCCCGCGGCCACCGCGATGTCGGTCGCGGTGAGCGTGTCGCCGCCGAAGACCAGGGCCTTCGAGATCAGCTCGTAGCCCACCGAGTCCGGCCCCACCGTGACGTCACTCGCGCCGCCGCGGACCCGGCTGCCGCCACCGATGCCGATGGACAGCACGTCCGGCATGCGGAAGTTGGTGCGGATCCCGGCGACGCTCACGTCTGTGGTCGCCTCGCGCGGGAAGCCCTGCCGCAGCACGCCGACGTCGCTGGTGGTGCCGCCGACGTCGACCACAGCGCAGGTGTCCAAACCGGACAGCACGGCGGCGCCGCGCATCGAGTTGGTCGGGCCGGACGCGAACGTCGCCACCGGGTAGCGGCGGGCGAAGTCGACGTCCATCAGCGTGCCGTCGTTCTGGCTCAGGTACAGCGGCGCGGTGATGCCGGCGCCGGACACCGACGCCGCGAGGCCGTCCACGATGTGCGCGGCCAGCTCCCGCAGCGCGGCGTTGATGACGGTCGCGTTCTCCCGCTCCAGCAGCCCGATGCGGCCGATCTCGTGGGACAGCGAGATCGCCACGTCCGGCAGCTGGGCGGCGATGATCTCCGCCGCGCGGGCCTCGAACTCGGCGTTCACGGGGGAGAAGACCGACGTGATCGCGACACTGCGCACCCCGTGGGCGCCCATGTCCTCGGCCGCCTTGCGCAGCTCGGACTCGTCGAGCTCGGCGATGTGGCGGCCGTCGAACTCGTGCCCGCCGTGCACCAGGTAGCTGCGCCCGGACACCGCGTCGACCAGCCGCTGCGGCCAGTCCACCATCGGCGGCAGCGACGCGCCGGCGGGCAGGCTGAGCCGCACCGCGGCGGTCGGCGCGAGCCGGTGCGCCTCGACGAGGGCGTTGATGAAGTGCGTGGTGCCGATCATCACCGCCTGCACCGCGGCCGGGTCGAACGCGCGCTGCTGCTGCAGGCCGTTGATCGCGGCGACGATGCCGGAGGTGACGTCCTCGGTGGTGCTGGTCTTGATCGAGGCGAGCACCTGCCGCCCGTCCAGCAGGACCGCGTCGGTGTTGGTGCCGCCGACGTCGATGCCGATGCGCACTGGGAAATTCCTTTCGGTGGTTCTAAGCGGCGCCAGCCGCTTGCGGTGGGGCAGTCAGCTCGCACCGCGGCGGGTTCTCAGGCGTCCCCTCGCGAGGACAGCGCCGACGTGGTGAACTGGCGTTCATGAGGAGGCGATCCCACAGCGAGGGGGCGTCTGAGGTTCCGCTACCCGCACCGCCATGCAAGCCGATCACCAGGGATTTCCTCCTTAGACGGCGGGAACGGGGTCGGCGTCGGCGGTGCGGCTGCGGCCGATGCCGCGCACCAGGCCGAGCTTGCCCGCCACCACGTAGAGCACGAAGGCCACGACGAGTGAGTTGATGCTGGGCAGGCCCCACTCGACGAACTTGCCGATCAGCGCGGAGACGACCCAGACCACGATGGTGGCAGGCACCCACACCGGGGCGTCCTCGGGCACGGTTCCCTTGGCGCGCGCGGTTTCCAGCTCGCCGCGCCACTTCTTGACCACGAAGTACTCGGCCACCATGATCCCGGCGATCGGCGGGAACGCGACGCCGAGCACGGTGAGGAAGTCGCTGAACGCCCCGAGGATCCCGGCCGCCGCGAGGACGCTGCCGACGATGCCGAGCACGGCGGTGATCAGGCCGCGGTGGGCCTTGCGGCCGGACACGGTGCCGATGAAGTTCACGACGCCGAGCCCGGACGAGTACAGGTTCCAGTCGTTGATCTTGATGGTCCCGGCGATCACGATCAGCAGGCCGACCCAGCCGACCGACGACGTGACGATGGTCGTGATCTCGGCCGACTTCACCGCGTGCGCCAGGAGCACACCGGCCATGCCGATCACGTACTCGCCGAGCGTGATGCCGACCAGGGTCTGCTTGACCACGTCCCCGGTGGTGCGGTTGAACCGCGTCATGTCCGGCGTGATCACCGCGCCGACGATGAACCCGCCCGCGACGAGTGTCGTGCCCTCCAGCAGGCTGAGCTGCGGACCTGGCGGCGCCGACGACACCAGCGCGCCGACGTCGTGGCTGGACAGCTCGGAGATGATCGACCAGCCGACCAGGATCAGGAACGCGGGCACGGTCAGGTACGCCGTCCACGCCATCGAGTGGAAGCCGCGCACCACGATCGCGGTCACGACCAGGCCGAACACCAGCGCCCACGCCCATTCCGGCAGGCCGCCGATGAGCGAGACGAGGCCCTGCGCCGACACCGCGGACTGGATGCCGAACCAGCCGATGAGGCTGATCCCGATCGCGAGCCCGATCAACGCCGACCCGCCGCGGCCGAAGCCGGTCCAGCGGGCGATCATCGACGTCGACAGGCCTTCCCGCATGCCGATCACGCCGACGAGGATCGTGATGAGCTCGAGGATGACCGAGCCCAGGGTGAACGCGAGGAACGCCTGCCAGAAGCCCATCCCGAAACCGACGGTCGCGCCGAGCAGGAACTGCGACAGCGCGGACACCTGGCCGAACCGTTGGATCGCGACGGACCACCACGAGTAGCGGGCGCTGTCCGGGACTCTGGTGAGGGCGTAGTCGTCGACACCGACTGACGAGGCCATGCCGACCTCCTTATCCGGAGAGGAAACGGTTCCCAGCACCGTAAACAGCGCCAACGCCCCGGTCACTGTGCGAGGTGCACAGGCTCGCCGCCGCGCCTGTGCACCTCGCCCGGTCAGAGGCTCCGGACCCCGTCGAGCAGCCGGTCGACCTCGGCGGCCGTCGTGTAGGGGGCGATGCCGGCCCGGACCGCTCCGGTGTCGCCCAGCCCCAGGTGGCGGGAGCATTCCAGCGCGTAGAAGCTGCCCGCGGGCGCGTTCACGCCCTGCGCGCCGAGCCGCTCGTAGACCACCTGCGACGGCACGCCTTCGACGGAGAACAGGACGGTGGGCGTGCGGCGCCGGGTGGGGGAGCCGTACCGGGTCACGCCGGGGATGTCCGCGAGGCCCGCGTCGAGCCGGTCGAGCAGGGTCTGCTCGTGCTCCTCCAGCTCGGTCAGTGACCGCAGCAGCCGCTGCCGCCGGGTGCCGTCGCCGGGCACCAGGTCCGCGAGGAAGTCGATCGCCGCGGTGGTGCCGGCGAGCAGTTCGTACGGCAGCGTGCCCAGCTCGAACCGCTCCGGCACGGCGTTCGTCGATGGCGCCAGCTTGTCCGGGTGCAGGGTCTCCAGCAGCTCGGGTGCGGCCGCGACCAGACCGAGGTGCGGGCCGAGGAACTTGTACGGCGAGCAGCCGTAGAAGTCCGCGCCGAGTGCCGTGACGTCGACCGGCGCGTGCGGCGTGAGGTGCACACCGTCCACGTAGAGCAGCGCTGGGGTTTCGTGCACCGCCGCGGCGATCGCCGGGATGTCCGGGCGCGTGCCGAGCAGGTTGGACGCCGCGGTCACCGCGACCAGGCGGGTGCGGTCCGACAGCAACCCGGTCACGGCCCCGACCGGCAGCTCACCGGTCGCCGGGTCGAAGTCCACCCACCGCACCGCGACCCCGCGCGCCTCCGCCGCCTGCACCCACGGGCGGATGTTCGCGTCGTGGTCGAGGCGGGTCACCACGACCTCGTCGCCGGGCTGCCAGGTCTTCGCCAGCGCGCGGGAGAAGTCGTAGGTCAGCTGGGTCATGCTGCGCCCGAACACGACGCCGCCGGGCTGGGCGCCGAGCAGGTCCGCGGCGGCCTGGCGCGCCTCGGCGACGATGGCGTCGGCGCGACGCTCGGCCGCGGTGACCGAGCCGCGGTTGGCGATCGCGGCGCACAGCGTCCTGGCGACGGCCTCGCCGACCACGTCCGGCACCTGCGAGCCGCCGGGGCCGTCGAAGTGCGCCGCGCCCTCGTCGAGCGCGGGGAAGTGCTTGCGTACTGCGGTTACGTCATAGGCCACGCGGCCCAGCATGCCTCACGAACCGGCGAACGTGCGCCGGTAGTCGTGCGGGGACACCCCGATCACGCGGTGGAAGTGGTGCCGGAGCAGGGCTCCCGTGCTGAACCCGCACTCGCGGGCGATCTCCTCGATGCTCAGCCGCGTGGTCTCCAGCAGGGTGCGGGCGTGCAGGACGCGTTGCGTGGTCAGCCACTTCACCGGCGTGGTCCCGGTTTCCGCGGCGAACCGGCGGGCGAAGGTCCGCTCCGACATCTGGGCGCGCCGCGCCAGCGCCGGCACCGTGTGCTCCTCGGCGAGGTTCTCGACCATCCACGTCAGCACCGGTTCCAGACTGTCCGCAGTGGACTCCGGCATCGGCAGCTCGACGAACTGCCGCTGACCGCCGTCGCGCTGCGGGGGCACGACCATGCGGCGCGCGATCGCGGTGGCCACCGCCGAACCCAGCTCGCGGCGGACGAGGTGCAGGCTCGCGTCGATCCCGGCCGCGGTGCCCGCGCTGGTGATGATGTCGCCGTCGTCGACGAACAGCACGTCCGGATCGAGGATCGCCTCGGGGAACCGCTGCTTGAAGTCCTCGATGTGCTTCCAGTGCGTGGTGCACGGGCGGCCGTTGAGCAGGCCGGTGGCGCCGAGCAGGAACGCGCCGCTGCAGACGGTCAGGAGGGTGGCGCCGTTCGCGTGGGCCCGCCGGATGGCGTCCAGCACCGCGGGCGGGTAGTCGTCGCGGACGGCGGCCGCCGGGATCGCGACGAGGTCGGCGCCGTCGAGCCCGTCGAGGCCGTGTTCGGGAATGAACTGCACGCCGACGCCCGCCCGGATGGGTTCGCCCGGCCGTTCGCCGCACACGCGGAACTCGATGGGCGGCACCCCGTCCTCGGTCCGGTCGATGCCGAAGACCTCGCAGACGACGCCGAACTCGAAGACGGCGGCGCGATCGACCAGCACGGCGGCCACAGTGCGGAGCATCCCGTCAGAGTAGCTGGCAGAATTTTGCCGGACAAGGACCGTTCTGCCACTTCTGGCAGCTTCTGGCGGAGCGAATAATTTCTGCCATGACCGAATTGCTGATGTTCCTCCTGCTCATCGCCCTGATCGTGTGGGGCCTGAACCGCAACCACCGCCGTCAGGCGCCGTCGCGGATGTTCGGCAGTTTCGACATCGAAGACCGCGACGCGCTCCGGATCCGGGGCGAGGTGGCCGCCCGCCGGCTGGAGGCCGCGCACCCGGAGATCCGGACCGTCCCGGCTCCGCGGACTCGTCACCACCTTTCCCGCGCCTGACGGCGACCTAGACTGGGCACGACCTCGACGCCGAGGAGGACGCGTGCCCGAGCTGAGCCTGGCCGACACCAACGGCATCCTGCGCCAGCCGTGGATCCACCCGGCCCGCTCCAGCGCGGGCCTCGGGTGGGACCGGCTCTACGTCTCGACGCAGGCCGAAGCGCCCTACCGCGCGAGCTTCGACGCGGCGGGCACCCACCTGGTGATCCTGCACCTCGACGGCCCGGTGACCGTGCGCCGCGGGCGGCACCAGGTGGCGCATATCCCCGCCGGCGGGCTGTTCCTCCACCCCGCCGGGCGCGATCTCACCGTGGAACTCGGCGGGAAGCTGCGGACCGTGCACGCCTACCTGCCCGACTCGGTGCTGCACGAGGCGGCCGGTGGCCCGGTCGGCCTCGGTGAGGAGGTCGTGGTCGCCGATCCGCTGGCCGAGCAGGTGATGCTGGGCCTGGACGGAGTGCTGCGGCAGTGGACGCCGACGGCCCGGACCTACGTCGACCACCTCGCCGGGCTACTGGCCGCGCACCTCGCGCACCGCTACGGGACGGCCGTGGAACCGGAGTCGGCCGCGCTGTCCCGGACCCAGCTTGCCGCCGTGCGCGAGCTCATGGAGCAGCGGCTCGCGGAACCGCTGCCGCTCGCCGAACTCGCGGCCGTCGCGGCGCTGAGCGTCAGCCAGTTCACCCGCCGGTTCAAGGCCGCGACCGGCGAAACCCCGCACCGGTACCTGATGCGCCTGCGCGTCGAGCACGCGTGCCGGCTGTTGCGCGGCAGCACGCTGCCGATCCCGGAAGTCGCCGTGCGGTGCGGGTTCTCCCACCAGGAGCACCTGACCAGGGTGATGCGCGGCCGGCTGGGCACCACACCCGCCGCGTACCGAAGGGATCACCCCTAGTACGAAGATCGTTCACGTCCTGGACAGCACCGCCGGGTGAGATCCTCGTGTGATCCGCACCCTCCTGGCCGCCGCGATGGCCGGCTCCCTCCTCGTCGCGCCGCCCGCTGACGCGGCGCCCGCCAAGGTCACCGATCCCGCCCGCTACGTCGACCCGCTCATCGGTTCCGCGGGCGGCGGCAACACCTATCCCGGGGCGGTGCGGCCCTTCGGGATGATCTCGTGGAGCCCGACCACCACGGCAGGCGACCAGACGAACGCCGCAGGCGCCAACGGTTACGCCTACAACACCCCGCGTGTGCGGGGTTTCGCCCTGACCCACGTCAACGGCGCCGGCTGCCACCCCGGCGCCGCCGGTGACGTGCCGATCATGCCGTTCGCCGGGGACGTGACGTCCTCGCCGACCGCCGACACGCGGGACGAGATCTACGCGAGCAACTTCAGCCACGACGACGAACTCGCCGAACCCGGGCACTACCGCGTCGGTCTCGACTCGGGCGCCACCGCCGACCTGGCCGTCACCACCCGGGCCGGTGTCGGCGAGTTCACCTTCCCCGCGGGCAAGACCGCGAACCTGCTGTTCCGGGTGTCCAACTCGCTCAACGGCAGCGAGGACGCCGAGATCACCATCGACCCGGCCACCCGCACCGTCACCGGTTCCGTGCTGACCGGCGCGTTCTGCGGCCGCCGCGCCAACGGCGGGATCAACAACCGCAAGAGCTACTACCGCCTGTACTTCGTGGCGTCGTTCGACAAGGCGTTCTCCGGCACCGGCACGTGGGTGAACGACCAGCTGCGGCCCGGCACGACGACCGCGGGCGGCGGCGAGGGCTACGCGACCGGCGCCGACCGCGCGGGCCGCGGATCGGGCGGGTACGTCAGCTTCGCGGACACCGACGTGACGATGAAGGTCGGCATCTCCTACACGAGCCTCGACGCGGCGCGGAAGAACCTGTCCGCCGAGGTCAAGCCGAAGGACGACGTCGAGTCGGTGGCCGCGGACGCGCGGGAGGCGTGGTCGAAGCAGCTGCGGTCGATCGAGATCGCAGGCGGCACCGAGGACCAGCGCACCACGTTCTACACCGCGCTCTACCACTCGTTCCTGCAGCCGAACATCGCCAGCGACGTCGACGGCACCTACCTGGGCAGCGACTTCGCGGTGCACCGGCTCGCGCGCGGGCAGCGGGCGCAGTACGGCAACTTCTCCGGCTGGGACCAGTACCGGGCGCACACGCAGCTGCTCGCGCTGCTGGAGCCCGGGGTGGCGGGGGATTTCGCGCAGTCGCTGTACAACCTGGCGCAGCAGAACGGCGGCGTGTGGGACCGGTGGGTGCACGTCAACGGCCCGACGCACGTCATGACCGGCGACCCGTCCGCGCCGACGCTCGCCGGGTTCTACGCGATGGGTGTGCGGAACTTCGACGTGCGTGGCGCGTTCGACTCGCTGGTGCGCCAGGCGACGGTGCCGCACCCGTCCGGCTTGTCGGACGCGGGTTGCCCCGGGCAGTGCGAGGGGCAGCGGCCGAACCTGGCGGAGTACGAGCGGCTCGGTTACGCGCCGCAGGACACCTGTCACTGCTGGGGCGGCGCGGCGGAGACGCTGGAGGACGCGACCGCTGATTTCGCGTTGGCGGACTGGGCGTCGCGGCTGGGGCGCGGCGCCGAGTACCGCGAGCTGATGCCGCGGGCGAGCTGGTGGCGCAACACGTTCAACCCGGCGGCCACCCCCGAGGGCGGTTACCAGCAGGCCCGGCTAGCGAACGGCAACTGGGTGGGCCCGTTCTCGGCGACTTCGGATGTGGGCTTCGCGCAGGGCACCAGCGCGACGTACACGTGGATGGTGCAGCACGACGTGTCCGGCCTGGCGGCGGCGATGGGCGGCCCGTCGGTGGCGGCGGCACGGCTCGTCGGGTTCTTCCACCGCCCCGACGGTTCATGGGCCACGGGCGGCGACGGTTTCCGCTACGACCCGACGAACGAGCCCGGCATCCACACGCCGTGGCTGTACAACGGGTTGGGTCAGCCGTGGAAGACGCAGGAGACGGTCCGCGCGATGGCCTCTTTGGTGTACCGGACGGGCCCGAGCGGCCTGCCCGGCAACGATGACCTGGGCACCATGTCAGCGTGGTATGTGTTCGCCGCGCTGGGCATGTACCCGCAGACGCCGAGCCGCGCGGAGATGCTGTTGTCCAGCCCGATGTTCGCAAAGGCCTGGATCAAGCGCGACGACGGCCCGACGATCACGGTGAGCGCCCCAGAAGCTTCGGCGACGAACATCTACGTGCAGTCGGTATTGGTGAACGGCAAGGCGACCGACAGGTCATGGTTGCCCGAGTCTGTGATCAACGGAGGCGGCTCGATCACAGTGACAGTCGGCGCCACACCGAACACCACGTGGGGCAAGGACCTCCCAGTGGACCACCACTAACAAACCGCCACCCGGCAACG
>NZ_JBHZEN010000015.1:0-82766 GCF_050958625.1 Amycolatopsis sp. 3B14 | reverse complement strand
GGGAAAGCGTGCCTTGACAACCCTGGTCGGCGACTAAAGATCGGCTGTGGATCGGGGGCGGGGGAGGTCTGGTTGGGGTAGTCGGTCTGCTTGCGTTGCCGGCTTGCGTTCGCGGGGTGGGGGAGGGGCGGGGGTGTGGTCGGGCCCCTTGCGTTGCCGGGCGGCGGTTGCGGAGTGGGGGCGAGGCCTGGTGTGTTGGTCGGTCCGCTGGCGTTATCGGCTTGCGTTGGCGAGGTGGGCGGGGGGCGTCGGTGCGCTGCGACCACCGTCGCAGGCGGACTGAGCTACACCTGGCTCGTGGCGGGGGTTGGCAGCGCTGTGGGCACGTAGTCCGCCGCCACGAGCTGGGGTCCGCCGTTGCCGGGCGCGGCCCGGAACGAGAGCACCCACACCGAGCCCTTCTTGCTCGGCACCTTCTCACCCTCATCGACCGGCAGGCGCACGCCGTCTCGCGTGGCCAACCGCGTCACCAGGTCCGGGATCACCCCGCCCTGGCTGCACACCACGGGCGTCCCGCCGACGGACACCAGCGCCAGCAGCCTGGCGAGCCCGGCGTCCCGGTCGTCCCAGTAGCGTTCCTCCGCCATCAGGTCCTCGTGCTCGACCGGCACACCGAGGTCGTCCGCCACGCCGCGCACCGTCTGCTCGCACCGCAACCGGGGGGCGGCCACCACCCTGTCCGGTCCGAACAGCGGCAACAACGCCCGCAGCGCGGCTGCCTGCCGGATGCCGCTCGGGGACAGCGGTCGCAGGTCGTCGTCACCGCGCCACTCGTCCCGCTTGCCGGCCTTCGCGTGCCGCACGAGCAACAGCGTGGTCAACCCCGCAGGCAATGCTTCGAAATCCTCGAGCACCGACCGGTCACTGTCGTACGACAGCAACCCGGCCGCCTCCGCGGGCGCGAGCCACCTCAGCTCGTCGACCTCCTCGTTGGGCTCGAAAGCCCCCGAAACAGCCGCCGCGCTGTAGTAGTCCACCGACTTCGGCCCGGCCGCCACCGAGTACCGCACCGTCCGCAGGTGCCGCCCCAGATGAGCCCGGAAACCGGTCTCCTCCGCGATCTCCCGCACCGCCGCGGCGGGCAGGGTCTCCCCGCTGTCGAGCTTCCCCTTCGGCAGCGACCAGTCGTCGTAGCGGGGTCGGTGCGCGACGGCCACCTCGACCCCGCCGGAACCGGTCCGCCACAGCACCGCACCCGCGGCGCGGACACGAACAGAACTCACCCGTTGGCCCCGTGCTTCTTCAACAACTCGTTCTGGTGGTCGCGGACCTGCGTGGTGTCCGCGGGAGACGGCTGCCACTCCCCGCTGTCGGTCAGCACCCAGCACCGCGTCGCCGGGTCCAGCGCCGAATCGAGGATCTCGTCCAGCTGCCTGGTCAGCCGCACGTCCTTGACCTGCACCATCGCCTCGATCCGGCGGTCCAGGTTGCGGTGCATCATGTCCGCGCTGCCGATCCAGTAGGTGCGCCCGGCGAGGAAATGGAAGATGCGGGAATGCTCCAGGAACCGCCCGAGAATGGACCGGACGGAAATGTTCTCGGACAGTCCGGGCACGCCCGGTTTCAGGGCGCAAATACCCCGCACCACGATCTCCACCGGAACCCCTTCGGCGGAGGCCCGGTAGAGCGCGTCGATGATTTGCTCGTCGACGAGCGAGTTGCACTTGATGCGGATACCGGCTTCCGCGCCGGCGTGCTTGTGCTCGATCTCCTCGTCGATCAGCCGCAGGATGCCGCGCCGGATCCCGGCCGGTGAGGTGAGGATGTTGCGGTAGGTGTCCTGCCGCGAATACCCGGTCAGCACGTTGAACAGGTCCGTGATGTCCGCGCCGATGTCCGGGTCGGCGGTCAGCAGGCCGACGTCCTCGTAGAGCCGCGCCGTCTTCGGGTTGTAGTTGCCGGTGCCGATGTGGCAGTAGCGGCGGATGGTCGAGCCCTCCTGGCGCACCACCATCGCCACCTTGCAGTGCGTCTTCAGCCCGACGAGCCCGTACACCACGTGCACCCCGGCCCGCTCCAGCGTGCGGGCCCAGGTGATGTTGGCCTCCTCGTCGAACCGGGCCTTGATCTCCACCAGCGCCACGACCTGCTTGCCCGCCTCGGCGGCGTCGATGAGCGCGTTCACGATGGGGGAGTCACCGGACGTGCGGTACAGGGTCTGCTTGATGGCCAGCACCTTGCTGTCCCCGGCGGCCTGCTCGATGAACCGCTGCACGCTCGTGGAGAACGAGTCGTACGGGTGGTGCACGAGCACGTCGCCCTCGCGCAGGGTGGCGAAGACGCTCTTCGGCGTCTCGTGCTCACCGAACGCCGGGTGCGTGGCCGGGACGAAAGGGCGGTCCTTCAGTTCCTTGCGGTCCAAACTGGAAAGCTGCATCAGGCACGTCAGGTCCAGCAGCCCGGGCACCTCGACCACGTCGTGCGGATCGACCTCCAACTCCCGCAGCAGCAGGTCGAGCACGTGCTCGCTCATGTCGTTGGCGACCTCGAGCCGCACCGGCGGGCCGAACCGGCGCTGCGCCAGCTCCCGCTCCAGTGCCTGCAACAGGTCCTCGTCGCGGTCCTCGTCCACGTCCACGTCGGCGTTGCGGGTCACCCGGAAAACGTGGTGCTCGGTGACCTCCATGCCGGTGAACAGCTCACCGAGGTGCGCCGCGATCAGCTCCTCCAACGGCAGGAACGTCGCGACGCGGCTCTCCCGCTGCTGCTCGACGCGGATCAGGCGCGGCACGTTGTTCGGCACCTTGACCCGGGCGAACCGCTCGGTGCCCAGGTCCGGGTCCCGCACCGTGACGGCCAGGTTCAGCGACAGCCCGGAGATGTAGGGGAACGGGTGCGCCGGGTCGACCGCCAGCGGCGTCAGCACCGGGAAGATCTGCTCGGTGAAGTAGTCCGACAGCCGCGCCTGGTCGTCCGCCTCCAGATCGGCCCAGCACACGATCTGGATGTCGTGCTTGGCCAGCTCCGGGCGGACGTGCTCCTCGAACGCGGCGGTGTGCCGCTCAACCAGGTCCTGGTTGCGCTTGGCGATGTAGGCCAGCTGCTCGCGCGGGGTGAGCCCGTCGGCGCTGCGCACCGGCAGGCCGGTCTCGTCGCGGCGCTTCAGCCCGGCCACCCGCACCATGTAGAACTCGTCCAGATTGGACGCGAAGATGGCGAGGAACTTGGCCCGCTCCAGCAGCGGCTGGGACGCGTCCTCGGCCAGCGCCAGCACCCGGGCATTGAAGTCCTGCCACGACAGCTCGCGGTTGAAGTACCGGTCGTCGGGCAGGGACGCGGGCGGCAGGTCCGACGACGGGGTCACCGCCGGGGGCGCGGACGGGATGGCGCGGAATCTCGTGGGCGCGGCGGTCTCGCCGGACGCCGGTTGGGTCGTTGCCGGGGGGTTGGTCTCGTCGCTGCTCACCCTCGCATTGTTCCCTACTTCGGGCCTGCCTGCCGATACTCCGAGTGAGAGATTGAGCAGTTCACCCGTGCTCCGCAGGACCACCCGGAGCAGTTCGCCGAGCGGCCGGGTGATGTTCACGCGACCTCCCGTGAGCAGAGCACCGCCCGTGTCCGATCGCCGACACCCAGGCGGCAGGCCTCCGCGAGGTCCGCCGGGGTGTCCACGTCCCGGCGCAGGGTCGGCAGGTCCAGTTCCAGCGGCACCGCGCCGGACCCGGCGTGCGCCGCGGCCGAACCGGCGCCGAACCGCGGGTCGAGGGGCCCGCCCGGTTCGGACAGCAACAGCGTCGTGCCGGTGCCGTCGGCGTCCGCGACGAACACCCGCCTGCCCTCCGCCGCGGCGAGCGCTGCGGCCAGTTCCGCGGGACGCAAAGCGGGCAGATCGGCTTGAATCGCCCCGACCACGGCGTCCGGGTCCCGCTGCCGGAGCAGCGCCTCGCCCTGCCGCAGCGCGGAGTTCAGGTCGCCGTCGCCGCGCTCGCCGACGACCTCCACCCCGGGGCGTCGCAGGCCGGACACGGCTGCCGGATCCGCGGCGACCACCAGCAGGCGGACGCCGGCGTCGGTCGCCGCGGCCAGGGTGTCCCAGGCCAGGGCCAGTACGAGCGCGGCGTGGTCGCGCTCGTCCACCGCGCCACGCAGGCGGGACTTGCCTGCCCGCGGTGGCTTCAGCGGGACGATCAGGCCGGAGATTTCGACGGGTACGGGCACACCCCCATCTTTCCGCAATCGTGCACCTAGGATCAGCTACCGGCAGCACACACCACAGCAGGAGGAGTCTTGGCCGGTCGTGAGAAGGGCGGGTTCTGGGTCGGAGCCGCCGCCGTGCTGTTCTACCCGGTGAGCTGGATCGGCAGGCGGGTCTACACCGGCGCCGAGCGCATCCCGCGGGAAGGTCCGGCGCTCGTGGTCATGAACCACGTCTCGCACATGGACCCCGCCGTCGACGCGGTGTTCATCCACCGCCAGAAGCGCGTGCCGCGGTTCCTGGCCAAGGACAGCCTCGCCCGCACGCCGATCTTCGGGAAGATCCTCGTCGGCGCGGGCAGCATCCCGGTCTACCGCGGGTCCGCGCAGGCCGGTGACAGCCTCCGCGCCGCGCACCAGGCGCTGCAGGAGGGCAAGGTCGTCGTCATCTACCCCGAGGGCACCATCACCAAGGACCCGAACGGCTGGCCGAAGCGGTCGCACACCGGGGTCGCGCGGCTGGCGCTCGACAACGACGTCCCGGTGATCCCCGTGGCGCGCTGGGGCACCCAGCAGATCCTGGACTTCTACCACAAGAAGGTGCGGCTGGTGCCGCGCACGACCGTGACGCACGCGGTGGGCGAACCGGTCGACCTGTCCGCCTACCGCGGCAAGCCGCAGACCGGTCCGCTGCTGCGGGAGGTGACGGAACTGCTCATGGAGCGGGTCACCGAGCTGCTGGCCGACGTCCGCGGTGAGCAGCCGCCCGCCCGCAAGCCCGAGGCGGCGGACTGACGATGGTGCAGCGCATCACCGTGCTCGGCGCGGGTTCGTGGGGCACCGCGTTCGCGAAGGTGCTCGCCGACGCGGGCCGGGACGTGACGATGTGGGCCCGGCGGGAGGAAGTCGCCGGCGAGATCCGCGAGCGGCACGCCAACAGCGGTTACCTCCCGGGCATCGAACTGCCCGCGAACCTGACCGCGACGCACGACCCGGCCGAGGCGCTGGCGGGCGCGGAGGCGGTCGTGCTGGCCGTGCCCAGCCAGAGCCTGCGCGCGAACCTCTCCGGCTGGCGGGAACTCCTGCCGCGCGGCGCGATCCTGGTCAGCCTCGCCAAGGGCGTCGAACTCGGCACGCTCAAGCGGATGAGCGAGGTGATCGCCGAGATCAGCGGCGTGTCCGGCGACGAGATCGTGGTGGTGTCCGGCCCGAACCTGGCGCGGGAGATCGCGCAGGGGCAGCCGGCGGGCGCGGTGCTCGCGTGCGCCGACCACGACCGCGCGGTCGCGATCCAGCAGGCCAGTTTCAACTCCTACTTCCGGCCCTACACCAACACCGACGTGGTGGGCTGCGAGGTCGGTGGCGCCGCGAAGAACGTCATCGCGCTGAGCTGCGGCATGGCGGTCGGCATGGGGCTGGGGGCCAACACCACGGCCACGCTCATCACCCGCGGGCTGGCGGAGATGGCGCGGCTGGGCACGAAGCTGGGCGCCGACCCGCTCACGTTCGCCGGACTCGCCGGGGTCGGCGACCTCGTGGCGACCTGTTCGTCCCCGCTGTCCCGCAACCGCACCTTCGGCGAGCGGCTCGGCCGCGGCGAGACGCTGGAGCAGGCGCAGGCCGCGGCGGGCGGGCAGGTCGCCGAGGGCGTGATGTCCTGCACCTCCATCCGCGAACTGGCCCACAAGCACGGTGTGGACATGCCGATCACGGACGCGATGCACCGCGTGTGCCACGAGGGGGCGGACCCCCGCCAGGTGGGCGCCGAGCTGCTCGGCCGCCGCCAGAAGCACGAGTGGTCCTAGCAAGTGGAACGGATTTGACGCCCGCCCGGCCTGCTGGTTGGGTGGGCGCCATGACGACGCGTGGCCTGATGACCCGGCGGGATCTCCGCTGCGGCGCCGCGCTGTGTCCTTGTTGTTGTCGCTGACCCAGCCCAGCCTGCCCGACAACCCCCCTTTTTCCGAGGACACCTCTTTTCATGTTTGCCGTTCCGGACAACACCGTTGCCCTGACCGAGAAGCCCGTCCTGCGCCACCCGGTGCGGGTCGCGCTCGAGTTCGCCGCCGACCGCGACCGCTGGCGGCACCTGCTGCGCTACGACCCGGACGAGCGGTTCTCCGCGCTCGTCGAGGCGCGCGACGACGAGGAGATCTGGCTGATGGGCTGGCTGCCCGGCCAGCACACCGACCTGCACGACCACGGGCACTCGACGGGCGCGTTCACCGTCGTCAGCGGACGTCTCACCGAGACCGTCGCGCGGCACGGGGTGACCGAGGTGCACGCGTTGTCGGCGGGGCAGTCGCGAGTCTTCGGGCCGGGGTACGTGCACCAGGTGCGCAACGACGGCCCGGACCCGGCGATCAGCATCCACGTCTACCGCAGCGGCGGGCGGGTCATGCGGTCCTACCACCTCGACCCGGTCACCGGGCCGGTCCGCGACTGACCCTTTCGCCCGTTAGGGAAAGGTTCCCGGGGAGTTCGCCGCATCCGGGCGGAACCTCACGATCGCTGCGGTAGCCTGCGCGTTGATCATCGGACACGCGCGCAGGGGAGCAGGATGCAGCCGAATCTGAGGCCGGGGGAGGACTTCCAGCACCTGCTCGAACAGCAGGTGCGCGAGATGCAGCAGAAGGCCGCGGCGCTGCAGGACGCGCTCGGCGAGGCGTCGGCGACGGTGCGGTCGAAGGACGGTTCGGTGACCGTCACGATCGCGCCGAACGGTGCGCTGCAACGCCTCGAACTCGGGCACCGCGCCTGCGACCTCGGCCCGGCGCGCCTCACCGCCGCGATCATGGAGGCGGTGCGGGAAGGTCAGCGGCAGGCCGCGCGCGCCGTCTCGGACTCGTTCACCGCGATCGCGGGCGACGGCGAGTCCGCTGAGGTGATCAGGAGTTTCCTGCCGCCGGTCGAGGACGAGCCGGAGGACTTCGCCGAGCCCGAGGCGGAAGCGACACCGCCACCGCCACCGCCGCCGGTTCCGCCGGTGTCCCCGGTGCAGCAGCAGCGTCCCGCGCCGCGGCGGCCGCGCCCGGCGTCCCCGGCAGATGACGACGACGAGATGAGGCCGTGGTGAGCGGTTCCGGTTTCGAGGTCGATTCGGCTCCGCTGGTCGCGTTCGGCCAGCACCTCGACCAGTTGACGGAGAACCTGAAGGGCACCGCCGGGGTGGTCGGCGGGTGCGTCGGCGACATCGGCATCTTCGGGATGGTCGGGCAGATCTTCGGCGCCGGCGTCACGTTGTGGTGCGGCAAGGCCGAGGACCAGCTCAACAAATACTCGGGCACGATCACCGAGTTCGCCGACAACGTGCGCGAGGCCGCGAAGGCCTACGACGCGCACGACGCCGAAACCGCTGCCGGACTGCTGGGGTTCAAGGCATGAGCGAGTACAAGCCCGGGGACGTCGGCCTGCACATGGCCGAGAAGTGGCAGACCGGCGCGGGGTTCTTCGACGCCGCGGTCAGCTTGAACGAGGCCGTCAAGGAGAACGACAAGGTCGCGATCGGCATCGGCTCGGCCGGTCTCGCGCTGGAGACGCTGGGTCTCGCGCTCGACCCGATCGGCAGCCTGCTGACCGCCGGGATCGGCTGGCTGATCGAGCACATCTCGGTGCTGCGGTGGCCGCTGGACATCATGTGGGGCGACCCCGAGGGCATCGCGGCGGCCGAGGAAGCGGTCAAGGCCGAGAAGGCGAAGCTCGAGCAGTGGGCGCAGGACCACCAGACCAAGCTCGCGACGCTGATGGAGAGCTGGACCGGTGAGGGCGCCGACCAGTTCCGCAAGAGCATGGAGGCGGTGACCGACCAGCTCAACGCGATCGGCGGTTACCTGGAGAACGCCGGCAAGTCGATGAAGGTCGCGGGCGGTCTGGTGGGCGCCTTCCGCGGCATCGCGCGCGACCTGATCGCCATGCTGCTCGCGACGATCATCAAGGGCGCGCTGATCGCGGCGGCGCTGGCGCCGGTGACGTTCGGCGCGTCGATCGCGATCTTCATCGGCACGACGATCGGCATGGTGGCCACCGCGCTGGGCAAGATCGGCGCGAAGATCGCCGAGCTGACCAGGAAGCTGGTGGACCTGGGGGCGTCGCTGAGCAAGCTCGGCAAGGCCGGTGACGACCTCGCCGGGGCCAAGCCGCCGTCGGTGAAGCCCGGTTCGAGCGGCCCGCCGCCGGCGAACTCCGGTGCGCCGGTGTCGAGTGGCCCCAAGCTGAACGACCCGCCGCCGGCTCCGGTTGCCGGGCCGAAGCCTGCGGATGCGGCGCCGGTGTCGGGTGGGCCGAAGTTGAATGATCCGCCGCCTGCTCCGGTTGTGGGGCCGAAGCCTGCTGACGCGGCGCCCGTGTCGAGTGGCCCCAAGCTGAACGACCCGCCGCCGGCTCCGGCTCCGGCGCCCAAGCCCGCGGATGCGGCGCCGGTGTCGGGTGGGCCGAAGTTGAATGATCCGCCGCCGGCTCCGGTTGCTGGGCCGAAGCCCGCGGATGCGGCGCCCGTGTCGAGTGGGCCCAAGCTGGACGATGCGGTGACGACTTCGTCCGCCGCACCGAAGCCTGCCGACCCACCGCCGTCGCCGGTGTCGGGTGGGCCGAAGCTCAACGATCCCGCTCCGGCGCCCAAGCCTGCGGATGTGCAGCCGGTGCCCGTGCCGCCGAAGCTGGACACCTCCGCCACGGCTTCGCCGAAGCCGACGGAGCCGGCGCCCACTTCGCCGAAGCCGACGGACAACGCGCCTGGCTCGCCGAAGCCGACGGACAACGCGCCCGGCTCGCCGAAGCCCACTGATCAGTCCCAGACCGGCGGCTCGAACCAGCCTGGCGGCTCGAATCAGGCGGGCAACAACCAGCCTGGCGGCTCGAACCAGCCCGGCAACAACCAGGCGGGCAACAACCAGGCGGGCAACAACCAGGCGGGCAACAACCAGGCGGGCAACAACCAGCCCGGCAACAGCGCACCGGGCGGCAACCAGGCGACCCCGGATCCCACGCACCACCGGTTGTCCGAGCAGATGTCACAGGCCATCAAGAACGAACTGGCCAAGATCGAGGGCGTCACGCCCGAGACGCTGGCCAAGTTCGACAAGATCAGCAACTTCTCGGTCGCCCAGCTGGGCAAGCTGTTCGGCGAGGAGGGCGCCGCGAAGTTCGAGCAGGCCATCAAGTACATGACGGACCCGTGGTTCGGCTACCGCGGCCTGGCAGGCAAGACGATCATCGACATGATCAAGGGCGTCCCGACGAGCGTCGGCAACGTCACCGGCGGCGACGACGAATGACCAGCGGCCCCGCGCTCCGCACCCGGCGGAGCGCGGGGCTCACCGCTTCGGCCAGTGCCAGGCGGGCCGGTCCAGCCTGCCCTGCCCGGCGAGGACCGTCGCGCCGAACTCCTTCTCCAGTTCCAGCACCGCGGCCTCCGGCGCGATCGCCGACAACGCGTGCACCAGCGGCCGCGCGTGCGACACCACGATGAGCTGCGCGCGGGCCTTGGCGATCAGCGCGGCCAGCGCAGGCAACAGGTCCGGGTGCAGGCTCGTCTCGGGTTCGTTCAGCACCAGCAGTTCCGGCGGCCGCGGGCTCAGCAACGCCGCCACCCACAACAGGTAACGCAACGTCCCGTCCGACAACTCCGCCGCCCCCAGCGGGCGCAGCAACCCGTGCTGGTGGAACCGCAACCGCAGCAACCCGTCGACCGCTTCGACCTCCACTCGCGACCGCGGGAACGCGTCGGACACCGCCTCGGCCAGTGCTTCGTCGTCACCGAACTCCTGGATCGTCCGCAATGCGGCGGCCAGGTCGCCGCCGTCGTGGTCCAGCACCGGGGTGCGGGTGCCGATCCGATCCTGCCGCGCGGGCGCGTCCGCGTCGGTGCGGAACTGGTCGTAGAACCGCCACGACCGCAACCGTTCCCGCACCACCAGCAGCTCGGGACAGGCCCGCGGATCGGCCAGTTCGCTCAGCATGCTGTCGGTGAGCCCGATGCGCGAACTCCCCGCCCACGCGCCCGAGTCGTCGCGCACGCGCACCGCCGGGCCCGCCCGGTCGGCGAGCAACGCCGCCGGCCGCAGCACGGGCCCGCGCCACAGACCCTCCCGTTTGAACTCCGGGTCGAGGTTGAACAGGGTGGGCCGCAGCGGATCCGACGACGGCACGGGCAACCCGAAGTCGAGCGCGTAACCGAATTCGTCGCCGGAGAACCCGAGCCGCAGCCCCACCGCCTTCGTGCGCACCGTCCCCTGCACCGGCGCGCGGCCCTCGCGGACCGCGCGCCCGACCGACTCCGGCCCCGCCCACAGCGTCGACGGCAGCCCGCCTTCCCGGGCCAGTGCGGCGACCGCGCCGTTCCGCCCGGCGTCGGCGAGCAATCGCAGCGCCCGGTACAGGTTGGACTTCCCGGTGCCGTTGACGCCGGTGACGACCGTCAGCCGGGACAACGGCAGCACCAGGTCCCGCAACGAGCGGTAGTTCTCGACGGCGAGGGTGGTCAGCACACCCCGACGCTACCCACGCGCACGCACGTGCGGCGGGATCGGCGCACCCGCGGGCATGTACGCGGCCGGGATGGGCTCGCCGAAGGTGGTCTGGACCGGCACCACCCCGGCCCAGATCTCGTGGCTGTCCATGTCCTCCGGCTCGTCGATCGGCTCGCCGGCGCGGATCTTCACCGACGCCTCCGCGAGATCCAGCGCCAGCACCGAAACCGACGCCAACTCCTTCGCGTTCACCGCCCGCGCGTGGTCCCACGAGCCCGGCGTGAGGTGCTCGGTCACGACGCGCAGCCCGTGCATCTTCTCCTCGCCAGTCACCAGGCGCGCGCTTCCGTGCACGACCGCGCTGCGGTAGTTCATGGAGTGGTTGTTGAGCGAGCGCGCGTAGACCAGACCGTCGAGCAGAGTGACCGTGACGCACACGTCGATGCCCGTGGCCGCCGCGCGCAGGTTCCCGGCGCCCGTCGAACCGTGGAAGTACAGGGTGTCGCCGTCGCGGCCGTAGCCGGTGGGCAGCACGACGGGAGAGCCGTTCAGCACGAGCCCGAGGTGGCAGATCAGGCCGTCGTCGAGCACCTCGTACAGGCGCTCGCGATCAGTGGCCGCGCGGTCCTTCTTGCGGGTCAGGGTGCTGCGCGGGGTGGGCGAGAGCGTGGTCATGCCTTCAGTGTCGAAGGTATAGTGGACTCCTGGTAGATCCACTTTCGAGACAAAACGAAAGGCCACTTCTGGTGTCCCAGCCCGCGACCGCGCTGCCCGTCACCCTCGACCGCGAGGCCGCGACGCCGCTGGCCGTGCAGCTCGCCGACGCCCTGCGCGACGCGGCGGCGACCGGGCACCTGCGCGGCGGCGACCGCCTGCCGTCCACCCGGGCCCTCGCCGCCCGGCTCGGCGTCAGCCGCACCGTCACCTCCGCCGCCTACGAGCAACTGCACGCCGAAGGGTGGATCACCGGGCGGCACGGTTCCGGCACCTACGTCACCACTTCACCACCCAGTGACCGGCCCGTCCAACGGGTCGTCCCCGGAGAGGTCGCCGAGCCGGAAGAGCTGCTCGACCTCACCCCGGGCACGCCGTGGGCGGCGGGCATCGACCGGGCCGCCTGGCGCCGGGCCTGGCGCGCCGCCGCCGACACACCTCCGCTGACCAGCGCGCACCGGGCCGGGCTGCCGGAGTACCGGGCGGCGATCGCCGAGCACCTGCTGCGCCACCGCGGGCTGGCGGTCGGCACCGACTCGGTGCTGGCGACCGGCGGCACCACCGCCGCGGTGTTCGAGCTGGCCGGGGCCGTCTTCCGCGCCGGGGACACGGTCGCCGTCGAGGAGCCCGGCTACCAGCGGGCGGTGGAGGCGTTCCTGAGCGCCGGGCTGAAGGTGGTCGGTGTGCCGGTCGACGGCGAGGGCCTGCGCACCGACGCGATCCCGGCCGGCGTGCGCGGGGTCTACTGCTCGCCCGCGCACCAGTACCCGATGGGGTCGCGGCTGAACGCGGCCCGCCGGGTGGAACTCGTCGAGCGGGCCCGCGCCGAGAACATGCTGATCATCGAGGACGACTACGACGGCGAGCTGCGGTTCGACGTCGCGCCGCTGCCGCTGCTCGCCGCGCTCGCGCCGGATGTCGTGGTGCATCTCGGCACCACCAGCAAGATCCTCACGCCCACCCTCGGCGCGGGGTGGATGGTCGCGCCGGGCGCGGTCACGTCGTCCGTGCTCGGGCACCGCGACCGCACGGGAACGCGCCCGTCACCGGCGGGCCAGCGGGTGCTGGTCGAACTCGCCCGGCACGGCGACCTGGGCCGTCACCTGCGGAAACTGCGGCGGGAGCTGTCCGAGCGGCGGGTGCTGCTGGTGTCGGCGCTGCGCGAGGCCGGGATCACGGTGCTGGGCGACGACGCGGGCGCGCACCTGGTGGTGCCGTTCCCGTCGCCGGAGGTGGAGCGGGAGCGGCTGGCGGCGGGCCGGGTGCGGGGGATCCGGCTGGACGGGCTGGCGCGGCACTTCGCCGGCACGCCGACGGCCTTCGGCGTGGCGATCGGCTACGCGGGCTGTTCGCGGGAGGCGCTCAGTGGCGCGCTGGACACGCTGGTGGGCTTACTGCGCTGATCGGATCGGGGCAAGAGCCCGGTAGGGTGACGGCCCATGAGGAAGACGCGGGTGGCCGTGGTGTTCGGCGGCCGGAGCACCGAGCACACCATCTCGTGCCTGTCGGCGGGCAGCGTGCTGGCGCACCTGGACCGCGACCGATTCGAGGTCGTGCCCATCGGGATCACCCGCGAGGGCGGCTGGGTGCTGGGCACCGCCGACCCGAAGACCCTCACCATCCAGGACCGGCAGCTGCCCTCGGTCGACGGCGGCCAGTCGCTGGTGCTGGCCGGTGACCCGACGCGGCGCGAGCTGGTCGTCACGGAGCCGGGCGCCGAGGCGCTCGGCGGGGTCGACGTCGTCTTCCCCGTGCTGCACGGCGCCTTCGGCGAGGACGGCACGCTGCAGGGGCTGCTGGAGATGGCCGGGATCCCGTACGTCGGGCCGGGCGTGCTCGCCAGCGCCGCCGCGATGGACAAGGGCTACGCGAAGAAACTGCTCGCCGCGGAGGGGCTGCCGGTCGGCCGCTACGTGGAGCTGCGCCGTGGTCAGTCCACTCTGGACGCCGCCGACCGGGAGCGGCTGGGGTTGCCGGTGTTCGTGAAGCCGTCGCGGGCCGGGTCCTCGATCGGCATCAGCAAGGTGACCGACTGGGCCGACCTGGACGCGGCGATCGCCCTGGCGCGCGAGACCGACCCGAAGGTGCTGGTCGAGGCGGCCGTGCCCGGGCGCGAGGTCGAGTGTGGCGTGCTGGAGTTCCCGGACGGCCGGGTGGAGGCGTCGTTGCCGGCCGAGGTGCGCGTGCTCTCCGACGACGAGTCCGCCTGGTACGACTTCGAAACGAAGTACATCGGCGAGGACGCGGAGCTGGACATCCCCGCGAAGCTGGACGATTCGGTCACCGAGAAGCTGCGCGCCCAGGCGGTGAAGGCGTTCGAGGCGCTCGACTGCCAGGGCCTGGCGCGGGTGGACTTCTTCGTGGGCCCGAACGGCGAGCTGACGGTCAACGAGGTCAACACCATGCCCGGCTTCACGTCGACCTCGGCGTACCCGAAGATGTGGCAGGTCACCGGCGTCGACTACCGCACGCTGCTGACGACGCTGATCGACACCGCGCTGGCAAGGGGCACCGGGCTGCGCTGACCCGCGCTGCTGGTGGACCGGCCTACTGGGGCGCGGCCGGCGGTCGTGGCGGGCCGGCCCCGCACTTGGGCGGCTGCGCCGGAAGCGCAGGTTACTTTCCCGGCGCAGTCCAAGGCTCGCGCAGTCAGCAGCGCAGCGGTACGGCGGGCAGCGGGCACGCGTGGCGGCGCCCTGGTCGTGGAGGACCGGTCGCCGGTCCGGAATGGTCGGGTCACCTTCGTATGGGAGCGCCGGCGCGGCAACCCGCCGCTCCCTAGGGTGCGCAGTCAGAAGCACAGCGGTACGGCGGGCAGCGTGGCCGCCACGGTGTGCGAGTGTTGCTGCGGCGGCTGGACCTCGGGCGAGTTCGGCATGTCGGCGCGATGGGCGAGTGGCGCGGGAGGCCGGGTCACCTTCGAATGGGAGCGCCGGATGCGCGGCAACCGCGGCTCTCCAGGGTGCGCAGTCAGAAGCGCAACGGTACGGCGGGCAGCGTGGCCGCCACGGTGTCCGAGTGTTGCTGCGGCGGCCGACCTCGGGCGAGTTCGGCAGGTCGGCGCGATGGGTGAGTGGCGCGGGAGGCCGGGTCACCTTCGGATGGGAGCGCCGGATGCGCGGCAACCGCCGCACTCCAGGGTGCGCAGTCAGAAGCGCAGCGGTACGGCGGGCAGCGTGGCCGCCACGGTGTCCGAGATCTGCTGCAACGGGCCGGTCCCCGCGGAGTCCGGCACCGTCAGCGCGACGTACACCGGCCGGTCCACCACGTACCACGTCGACGAGCCCGGCCCCTCGACCGGCAGCCACTGCACGCCGCTGACCACGCGCAACTGGCTGGTCGGCGTCAGCTCCGGCGGTTTGCCCAGCCCGCAGCGCAACACGATCGACTCCGGCGAACCCCACGCGACCGTCGCCTCCGGAGCGGGTTCCGCGATCGTCCGGCGCTGCAGCGCGGTGCCCTTCGAGTCCAGCTGCGCGGGCATCGCCGGGATGAGCTGCGCGCACTCGGCCGATCCGGCCTGCGGCGCGTCCACCGGCACGAGCGCCAGCGGCCCGTCGCCGTCACCGGAATCACGCATCATCAGCCCGATGACCGCGACCCCGGCAGCCAGCACGACCACCAGCACGGCCGCGACCACGAGCCGTGCCCGCGGCGGCGCCCCGGTCTCGGTGTCCGGCATCGCTTACAGGTGCACCACGGGGCAGGTCAGCGTGCGGGTGATGCCCTCGACGCCCTGCACCTTCGCGACGACGAGCTGCCCGAGCTGGTCGACGTTGTCCGCCTCGGCGCGGACGATGACGTCGTAGGGACCGGTCACATCCTCGGAGCTGGTGACGCCGGGGATGCCGGCGATCTCCGCGGCGACCGCGGCGGCCTTGCCGACTTCGGTCTGGATGAGGATGTATGCGTGGACCACGGCGCGCCCCTTCGTCTCCGGCGTCTAACTCAAGGTAGGAACGTGGTCAGAACCTACCGCACGGACCACGAATCTAGGTCATCCGACTATCGAGCGACCGAGGTGACGCATGTCAACCCACCAGGCATCCGACTCCGGCACGGTCGCCGGAATGGGTGAGTTCGGCCTCATCCGCGCCGTCACCGAGAACCGGAGACAGCCCGCGGCAACCCTCCTCGGCCCCGGTGACGACGCCGCCGTCGTCGCCGCGCCGGACGGGCGGGTCGTCGCCACCACCGACGTCCTGGTGCAGGGCGTGCACTTCCGGCTGGACTGGTCCACTCCGGACCAGGTCGGGCGCAAGGCGGTGGCGGAGAACTTCGCCGACGTGGCCGCGATGGGCGCGGTGCCCACAGCCGTCCTCGTCGGGCTCGCCTGCCCGCCGGACACCCCGGCGAAGGTGGTCCGGGAACTCAGCGACGGCCTGTGGGCGGAAGCGCAACGCGCCGGGGCGGGGGTCGTCGGCGGGGACATGGTGCGGGCGGACCAGCTGGTGGTGAGCATCACGGCGCTGGGCGACCTGCAGGGACGTGAACCGGTGACGCGCTCCGGCGCGCGGCCGGGCGACATCGTCGCGGTGTCCGGGCGGCTGGGCTGGGCCGCGGCCGGCCTGGCCACGCTCGGCCGCGGGTTCCGCTCGCCGGTCGCGGTCGTCAACGCCCAGCGCGCGCCGGAACCGGACTACGCCGCCGGGCCCGCAGCCGCGACCGCCGGCGCCACGGCGATGATCGACGTCTCGGACGGCCTGCTCGCCGACCTCGGGCACATCGCCGAGGCGTCGGGCGTGGGCATCGACGTCCGGACCGAGCACCTGGAGGTCGACCGGAAACTCGTCGACATCGGCACCGCGCTGGGCGCGGACCCGATGACCTGGGTGCTGACCGGCGGCGAGGACCACGCGCTGGTCGCGACGTTCCCGTCGTTCGCCGACCTGCCCGAGGGCTGGCGGCGGATCGGCGCGGTCACGATGGCGGACTCGGGCGTGACGGTCGACGGTGAGGAGTACCACGGCGAAACTGGCTGGGAGCACTGGCGCTGAGCCCGTTACGGTGACCCGTTGTGGACCTTCGCGTGGTTGCCTACGACGATCCGGACGCGGTCAAGCTGATCGACGCCGTGCAACAGGAGTACGTCGTGCGCTACGGCGAAACCGACGCCACCCCGGTCGATCCGGCCGAGTTCGCGCCGCCGCTGGGGTTGTTCGTCGTCGGCTACCTGGACGGGGAGCCGGTCGCCTGCGGCGGCTGGCGCGTTCGCGGTGACGCCGAGGCCGAGCTGAAGCGGATGTACGTCGTGGATGCCGCGCGGGGCAAGGGTTTCGCGCGTGCCGTGCTGGCGGAGCTGGAGCGGACGGCGCTCGCCGCCGGGCGCAGGCGGCTGGTGCTGGAGACCGGTCTGAAGCAGCCGGAGGCGATCGCGTTGTACCGGTCGTCGGGCTACACGGACGTGCCTGCGTTCGGCCACTACCGGGACGATCCGCTCTCGGTGTACCTGGGCAAGGACTTGGAGGCTTCGCGTGGCGATCTACGCGCTCGGTGAACTGACCCCGTCGATCCACCCCACGGCGTTCGTGCACCCGGACGCCACGGTGATCGGCGACGTGCGGATCGGGCCGAACGCGTCGGTGTGGCCGCAGACCGTGCTGCGCGGCGACAACGGCTACATCGAGATCGGCGAGCGGTCCAACGTGCAGGACGGGTGCGTGCTGCACTGCACCGCCCAGGACCCGACGGTCCTCGGCCCGTCGTCGGCGATCGGGCACGCGGTGCACGTCGAGGGCGCCCGGATCGGCAGCGGGTGCCTGATCGCGTCGGGTTCGGTGGTGCTCAACGGAAGCGTCATCGAGGACGGCGCGATGGTCGGCGCCGGGGCGGTGCTGTCGTACTCATCGCACGTGCCGTCCGGGCACATCGCGCTCGGCGTGCCCGCCAAGGTGCGGGAGAACAAGTCCTTCGGGCCGGAGAAGATCCAGCGCGTGGTGGACGGATACGTCGAGCGGGCGCAGTGGTTCCGCGGCGCGCTGCGCAGGATCGACTAGGAAGTTCCGCAGGGCAGCGCGGGAGCTGCGGCTGCCAGGCATAGGCCGTCTGGGGCTAGGGCAGCTTCCAGTCGACCGGCTCGGCGCCCTGCCGCTGGAGCAGTTCGTTCGCACGGCTGAACGGCTTCGAGCCGAAGAAGCCGTTGCGCGCGGACAGCGGGCTCGGGTGCACCGACTCGATGCACGGCACGCCGCCGAGCAGCGGCTTCAGGCTGCGCGCGTTGCTGCCCCACAGGATCGCCACCATCGGCTTGCCGCGGGCGGCCAGCGCCTTGATCGCCTGCTCGGTGACCTCTTCCCAGCCCTTGCCCTTGTGCGAGTTGGGCGAACCGGGCCGCACGGTCAGCGACCTGTTGAGCAGCAGCACGCCCTGCTCGGTCCACGGCGTCAGGTCACCGTTGGACGGCGTGGGGTAGCCCAGGTCGTCGCAGTACTCCTGGTAGATGTTGATCAGGCTCTTCGGCAGCGGCCGCACGTCCGGCGCCACCGCGAAGCACAGGCCGATCGGGTGGCCGGGCGTCGGGTACGGGTCCTGGCCGACGATCAGCACCTTGACGTCGTCGAAGGGCTGCTGGAAGGCCCGCAGCACGTGCTCGCCCGCCGGCAGGTACCGGCGGCCGGCGGCGATCTCCGCACGCAGGAACTCGCCCATCGCGGCGATGCGGTCCGCCACCGGGTCCAGCGCCTTGGCCCATCCCGCTTCGACGATCTCGTGCAAGGGTTTCGCTGCCACGGCGGCGTACTTTAGCGGCACCCCGGGGGTCCAGGGGGCTTGCCCCCGGCGGGGGTGCGGGGGTTCGACCCCCGAAGACATCGAGGCGCGAAAAAACGGCGAGCGCTCTCCGCGAGCACTCGCCGTCCCGGGCTTCGCGCCTCAGCCGCGAACGACCTTGCCGGCCTTCAGGCACGAGGTGCAGACGTTCAGCCGCTTGCGCTGGGACACGCCGATCTTGGCGTGCACAGTCTGGATGTTCGGGTTCCAGCGGCGGTTGGTACGCCGGTGGGAGTGCGAGACGGACTTGCCGAAGCCCGGTCCCTTGCCACAGACGTCGCACACGGCAGCCACGTCGAACTCCTTTGACGATCAGGGAAGACAAAACACGCCCGGCGCGGGCCGGACACTCGGACCATAGTAAACGACGGCTGTTCGCCGTCCCGCGACCGGGTCGCTACCCTGGCCTGACCAGGGAGGAGGTTGGCGGTGCGGGCTCTGGACGAGCATGCCATCACAGCGTGGGCGGCGGCCTGCGTGCACAGCCTGGAGGTGCTGTGCCCGGCCATCAACGGCATCAACGTCTACCCGGTCGCCGACTCCGACACCGGCTCCAACCTGCTGCACACGATGTCCGGCGCGCACGCCCGCCTGGCCGCCGAACCGGATACGGACAGTGCGGCGAAGGCACTGTCCGTGCTCGCCCGTGGCGCCGTCCTCGCCGCGCGCGGCAACTCCGGCGTCATCCTCTCCCAGGTCCTCCGCGGGCTCGCCGAAACCGCGGGCACCGTCCCCGAGCTGGACGGGCCGTCACTGGCGAAGGCCCTCGCGAACGCGCATCGCACGGCCACCGACGCGGTCGCGCGCCCGGTGCAGGGCACGATGCTCAGCGTCCTGCAGGCGGTCGCCGCCGCGGTCGCCACCCAGCCCGGGGAGCTGCCGGACGTCGTCGCCGTCGCCGCGAAGGCCGCCTCCGAGGCCCTCGAGCAGACCCCGCACCAGCTGCCGGTCCTGGCCGCGGCCGGGGTCGTGGACGCCGGCGCGCGCGGGCTGGTCGCGGTCTTCGACGCCCTGGCCGGCGTGGTCACCGGCACCGAGACCCAGATCTCGCACTCCTGCGAGGCGCACCCGCACACCGAACCGGACGCGGAGCAGGCCCCGTACGCGTGGGAGGTCATGTACCTGCTGGAAGGCGTCGCCGACGCGGACGTCCCGGTCCTGCGCCGCACGCTCTCCGACCTCGGTGACAGCGTCACCGTGGCCGGGGACGGCAGCGGGGGACACGCCGTCCACGTGCACTGCGCGGACATCGGCGCCGCCATCGAGGCCGGTCTCCGCGCCGGCCGCCCCAGCGGCATCCGCGTCGAACCGCTCATCACGCCGACCCCGATCGAACCGCCGTCCGGGCCGGACCGCGCGGTAGTCGCGGTCGTGCACGGCGAGGAGCTGGCGGAGCTGCTGCGTGAGGAGGGCTTCGCGGTGCTCGCGGTGCCGGACCACGCCACGCCGAGCGTCGAGGAGATGCTCGGCCTCATCACCGAGCGCGCGGCCGGTCACATCACCGTCCTCGCCGGTGGGGAGAGCCTGACCAGGGCCGCCGACGACGCCGCGGGCCACCCGATGATCGGCGACCGCGACGTGGTGGTCATCCCGTGCGCGTCCCCGGTCCAGGTGCTGTCCGCGCTGGCCGTGCACGACGCCGGGCGGCGCGCGAACGACGACGTGGTGGCCATGGCGGAGGCCGCCGCCGCGACCCGGCGTGGCGAGCTCGTGGTCGCCGCCGAGGAGTCGATAACCTGGGTGGGACGGGCCCACGCCGGTGACCTGATCGGCTTCGTCGACGGCGAGGTCGTGCTCGTCGAACCGGCAGGCGCCGAGCCTGCCGAGGCCGCGATGGGTGTGCTGAACCGGATGCTGGCCGTCGGCGGCGAGCTGGTCACCGTGCTGACCGGCACCGCGGCGCCGTCGGGCCTGACGGACGAGCTGCGGGAGCGGTTGCGGGCCGAGCGACCGGAGGTGGAGTTCGTGGATTACCCCGGCGGCCAGGCCGACGCCGTGCTGCTGATCGGTGTGGAGTGAACGCGTGACCGGACTGCGTGACAAGCTGCCCCCGCTGCTGGGCGCCAAGACCGCGAAGGCGCTCGCCGAGTCGCTGGACATCCACACCGTCGCCGACCTGCTGCGGCACTACCCGCGCCGCTACGCCGAACGCGGCGAGCTGACGAACATCGCGGGACTGGAGATCGGCGAGCACGCGACCGTGATGGCGCGCGTCGAGAAGGTCAACCTGCGCCGCATGCGCAACAAGCCTGGGCACATCCTGGAGCTGGTCATCACGGACGGCCAGCGGCGGCTCTCGTGCGCGTTCTTCGGCCGCCCGCACCAGCACGAGCGGCAGCTGCGGCTGGGCCGCACCGGGTTGTTCGCGGGCAAGGTCACCGCGTTCCGCAACACGCTGCAGCTGGCCAACCCCGAGTACCAGATGCTCGACGGCGACGACGACAGCGCGATGGACGACTTCGTCGGCGCGATCATCCCGGTCTACCCGGCGGCGGCCGGGATGCCGTCGTGGTCGATCGCGCGGTGCGTCCGCCAGGTGCTCGACACGCTGGAGCGCGAAGAGGACCCGATGCCGCGCGAGTTGCTCGACGGCTACCAGCTCATGGACCTGTTCGACGCGCTGCACAACATCCACCGCCCCAAGGACCACGACGCGCTGGAGGCCGCGCGGGATCGGCTGAAGTGGGACGAGGCCATGGCGGTGCAGCTGATCTTCGCGCAGCGCCGGTTCTCCGCGGTGTCGCGGCCGGCGCCCGCCTGCGCGCGCACGAAGGACGGCCTGCTCGACGCGTTCGACCAGCGGTTGCCGTTCGAGCTGACCGAGGGCCAGCGCGCGGTGGGCGAGGACATCGCCGCGGACCTGTCCGGCGAGCACCCGATGAACCGGTTGCTGCAGGGCGAGGTCGGCAGCGGCAAGACGGTGGTGGCGCTGCGGGCGATGCTGCAGGTGGTCGACTCCGGCCGCCAGGCCGCGATGCTCGCGCCCACCGAGGTGCTCGCCGCGCAGCACGCCCGGTCGCTGCGCGAGATGCTCGGCGACCTCGGCCAGGCGGGGGAGCTGGGCGCCGCGGAGAACGCGACGAAGGTGACGTTGCTGACCGGGTCGATGTCGACGAAGGAACGCAAGCAGGCGCTGCTGGACACCGCGAGCGGCGCGGCGGGGATCGTCGTCGGCACGCACGCGCTGATCCAGGACACCGTGTCGTTCGCCGACCTCGGGCTCGTCGTGGTGGACGAGCAGCACCGGTTCGGCGTCGAGCAGCGGGACGCGCTGCGGTCCCGCGCGGCCAACGGCGGCAGCCCGCACGTGCTGGTCATGACCGCGACGCCGATCCCGCGCACGGTCGCGATGACGGTGTACGGCGACCTGGAGACCTCCGCGCTGCGGCACATGCCGGTCGGCCGGTCGCCGATCAAGACGAGCGTCGTGCCGGTGGCGGAGAAGCCGGCGTGGCTGGACCGCGCGTGGCAGCGGCTGGTCGAGGAGGTCCGTAAGGGGCACCAGGCCTACGTGGTGTGCCCGCGGATCGGCGACGAGCCCGCGTCGAACAACAGCGACCGCCGCCCGCCGCTGGCGGTGCTCGACGTCGCCGCCGAACTGGAGAACGGGCCACTGTCCGAGCTGCGGCTCGGGATCCTGCACGGCCGGATGCCGCCCGACGAGAAGGACGCCGTGATGCGCGCGTTCGCCGCGGGCAAGCTGGACGTGCTGGTCGCGACCACCGTGATCGAGGTCGGCGTGAACGTCCCGAACGCGACGATGATGGTGATCATGGACGCCGACCGGTTCGGGGTGAGCCAGCTGCACCAGCTGCGCGGCCGGGTGGGCCGGGGCAGCGTGCCCGGGTTGTGCCTGCTGGTCACCGAGACGCTGGACGGCACAGCGACACGGGAGCGGCTGGCCGCGGTGGAGTCCACAACGGACGGCTTCGAACTGTCCCGGTTGGACCTGGAGCTGCGGCGCGAGGGCGACATCCTGGGCGCGGCCCAGTCCGGCAAGCGGTCCGGGCTGAAGCTGCTGTCGCTGCTGCGGGACGAGGACGTGATCGCGGCCGCGCGGGAGCGGGCGCAGGAGATCGTGAGCGGCGACCCGGCGCTGGAGCGGCATCCCGGCCTGGCGCACATGGTGTCCGACCTGGTCGACGAGGATCGTGCGGAGTACCTGGAGAAGTCCTGACGCACGATCGGGCGACGGCCCGAGTTGTGCCTGATCCACAGCGGAGCAACGCTGAGGCGTGCTCAAGACTGGATTACGCGCGGTCATCGGTTCGGCACTGCTCGTCCTCGGCGCCGTGGCGCCGGCTTCGGCCGCGCCTGGCGCGCAGCAGAACCCGCCGAGCTGGGCCCTGGACCGGATCGACCAGCGCGACAAGGCCGTTGACCAGACGTACCACTACGAAAGCACCGGCGAGGGCGTCACGGTGTACGTGATCGACACCGGTGTCGACGCGGCGCTGCCCGATCTCGCCGGGCGGGTCGACCCGGGCAAGGACTTCGTGGGCGGCACCGACAACCAGGCCGACGGCAACGGTGACGGGACGCGGATGGCCGGCATCGTGGCTGGCAAGGAGTTCGGCGTCGCGAAGGCCGCGCGGATCGTGCCGGTCAAGGTGCTCGACGACAAGGGCAACGGGCGGCTCAACAACATCATCTCGGGCATCGACTGGGTCACCCAGAACGCGAAGCAGCCGGCGGTCGCGGTGATCGGTTTCGGCGGCCCGGCGTCCGACGGCCTGGACAACGCGGTGCGGCGGTTGATCGGCGTGATGCCGGTGGTCGCGGCGGCGGGCTGGTCGGGAGTGGACTCGTCGTTCTCGTCGCCGGCGCGGATCCCGGAGCTGCTGACCGTCGGCGCGGTCGACCGGACGGACGCCTTCGCGCCGAAGTCCAACTTCGGGCTGGGGGTCGACCTGCTCGCGCCCGGTGTGGACGTCCCGTCGACGGCGCCCGGCAGCACTGCCGCGACGCCGTTCTCGGGCACCTCGATGGCCGCGGCGTTCGTCGCCGGCGCGGCCGCGCTCTACCGGGAACAACACCCCGACGACACGCCTGAGCAGGTCGTGAACGCGCTGATCAACAACTCCACACCGGACGTGCTGACGGGCCTGCCGCAGGGCACCCCGAACCGGCTGCTGTACACGCTGTTCGAGGAGTCCGCCCCGGAAAGCTGAGTCAAACCGTGGCGTCGGCTGAAGGCGCCGAAGTCACGCCCGGTGCAGGGCAACCTCATCCCGGTTTCGCGGAGGCGTTCGATGAGGTTGCCCGCACTGACTTCGGTGACCTTCCCGGCACCGCAAGCCCGGGCGAGGAGCTAGAGCGACCCGTGTACGGACAGGCCGTAGGCACGGCCGACCCGCACCGCGTCGCGATCGTCGGTGATCGCCACACCGCCATGTCGTTCCACTTCGGCGAACACACTGGACTCGCCGCGGTTACGGGGCTCACCGCCGATGCGCCGACACCATTTCGCGAAGCACTGCAACTCCTCGATCGTGTCCAGTCGCGCAGGCACGAGCCAGTCCGTTCCGCGAGTGCGAAGTGGCTCAGACACGTGGCGTCGAAGACGAGCATTGTTCAGGGTGCCAACTCGGCGTCATCGCGCGGAGGCAGATCGTCGATGGTGATCCGGCCGTGCAGCAGCTCGACGGCACGATCCGACGTGATCTGGTCGGACCTCCAGGCTTCCATGACCGCGTGCGCGAACGAGGGCGGGACTGTCACGGAGGTGAGATCCGGTTGCGGGGCCCATCCGAGAGCTTCCACCTGCGGCCAGCTCTCACTGACGACCGAGACCGGCAGCAGCAGTTCGGCGGCGAACGCGTCGATCGCGCGTTCCCGGTCCTCCCGGGAGGCCGCAACACCAAGGTCCGTCGAGTACTCGTCACCGAGAACGAGGTGGCCGAGTTCGTGGGCGGCAGTGGCCCGGCGGCGGCCGGGATCCGCTGCGCTGTTCACGACCGCCACTGCCAGCCCGTCATCCGTCAGCGACGCGCCATCACCGGTGAGCTCGGTGACGAGTAGGAATTGCCCGGCGCGCTCGCACACGGACATCATCGTGTCGATCGGGCCGACGCCCAGGCCCAGGTGCTCGCGCACCCACCGTGCGGCTTCCCGCGCTGCGGAAGGCCCGTCCACCTTGCCCGGGAAGGTCAGCGGTTCGAGAGCCGGTAGCCATCCGAGGTCGATCAGTTGGCGAACTTCCCCTAGCCACTCGAACAACGCCGCTTGAGACCTGCACGTTCGATTACCCCGCACTTCTGTGCGGCATGCGCACGTCCCGGATGATGTCCATCACCCGGGACAGAACTCCCGACGAGCGGGATCGGCAAGGTAACGTCACAGCACTACCGATCCGTGAACAGGGAAGGACCGGGCATGTTTCGCAAGGTGCTGGTCGCCAACCGCGGGGAGATCGCCATCCGGGCGTTCCGCGCGGGCTACGAGCTGGGCGCGGGCACAGTGGCGGTGTTCCCCCACGAGGACCGCAACTCGCTGCACCGTCTGAAGGCCGACGAAGCCTACGAGATCGGCGAGCCGGGACACCCGGTCCGCGCCTACCTCGACGTCGAGGAGATCGTCGGGGCCGCGCGGAAAGCCGGCGCGGACGCGGTCTACCCCGGTTACGGATTCCTGTCCGAGAACCCCGATCTCGCGCGCGCGTGCGAGGAAGCCGGCATCACCTTCGTCGGCCCGAGCGCGGAAATCCTGGAACTGACGGGTAACAAGGCGCGTGCGGTCGCGGCCGCCCGCGACGCCGGCGTACCGGTGCTCGGCTCGTCCCAGCCGTCGACGGACATCGACGAGCTGACCGCGGCCGCCGAGGAAATCGGTTTCCCCGTGTTCGTGAAGGCCGTCGCCGGTGGTGGCGGCCGCGGGATGCGCCGGGTCAACGACCCCGCCCACCTGCGCGAGTCGGTCGAGGCCGCGATGCGCGAGGCCGAATCGGCCTTCGGCGACCCCACCGTGTTCCTCGAAAAGGCCGTCGTCGACCCGCGGCACATCGAGGTCCAGATCCTCGCCGACGGCGCGGGCAACGTCATCCACCTCTTCGAGCGCGACTGCTCGGTGCAGCGGCGGCACCAGAAGGTCATCGAGCTGGCGCCGGCGCCGAACCTCGACCCCGAGCTGCGCGACCGCATCTGCAACGACGCCGTCGCGTTCGCCCGCAAGATCGGCTACCGCAACGCGGGCACCGTCGAGTTCCTGCTCGACCGGGACGGCAACCACGTCTTCATCGAGATGAACCCGCGCATCCAGGTCGAGCACACGGTGACCGAGGAGGTCACCGACATCGACCTGGTGCAGTCGCAGCTGCGCATCGCCGCCGGCGAGACGCTGGCGGACCTCGGCCTGTCGCAGGAGAAGGTCTACCTGCGCGGCGCGGCGATGCAGTGCCGCATCACCACCGAGGACCCGGCCAACGGGTTCCGCCCGGACACCGGCATGATCAGCGCCTACCGCTCGCCCGGCGGCTCCGGCATCCGCCTCGACGGCGGCACCGCGTTCGCGGGCACCGAGATCAGCGCGCACTTCGACTCGATGCTGGTGAAGCTCACCTGCCGCGGCCGTGACTTCAAGACCGCGGTGGGCCGCGCCCGCCGTGCCCTCGCCGAGTTCCGCATCCGCGGGGTCTCCACGAACATCCCGTTCCTGCAGGCCGTGCTCGACGACCCGGACTTCGCGGCCGGGCGCGTCACCACCTCGTTCATCGAGGAGCGCCCGCACCTGCTCACCGCGCGACACTCGGCCGACCGCGGCACGCGCCTGCTGACCTACCTCGCCGACGTCACGGTCAACAAGCCGCACGGCGAGCGCCCGCGGCTGATCGACCCGACCACGAAACTGCCGTCGCTGCCCTCGGGCGAGCCTGCCGCCGGGTCGAAGCAGAAGCTGACCGAGCTGGGCCCGGAGGGTTTCGCCCGCTGGCTGCGTGAGTCGCCGACGCTGGGTGTCACGGACACGACGTTCCGCGACGCGCACCAGTCGCTGCTCGCGACCCGCGTGCGCACCAAGGACCTGCTGGCCGTCGCGCCGGTCGTGGCGCACACCCTGCCGCAGCTGCTGTCGCTGGAGTGCTGGGGCGGCGCGACCTACGACGTCGCGCTGCGGTTCCTCGCCGAGGACCCGTGGGAGCGGCTGGCGCAGCTGCGTGAAGCGGTGCCGAACATCTGCCTGCAGATGCTGCTGCGCGGCCGCAACACCGTCGGCTACACGCCGTACCCGACCGAGGTGACCAACGCCTTCGTCGAGGAGGCCACCAACACCGGCATCGACATCTTCCGCATCTTCGACGCCCTCAACGACGTCGAGCAGATGCGCCCGGCCATCGAGGCCGTGCGGGAGACCGGGAAGGCCGTCGCCGAGGTCGCGCTCTGCTACACCTCGGACCTGTCCGACCCCGGCGAGAAGCTGTACACGCTGGACTACTACCTCAAGCTGGCTGAGCAGATCGTCGGTGCCGGGGCGCACGTGCTGGCGATCAAGGACATGGCCGGCCTGCTGCGCGCGCCTGCCGCGGAGAAGCTGGTTTCCGCGCTGCGCAAGGAGTTCGACCTCCCGGTGCACATCCACACCCACGACACCGCGGGCGGTCAGCTGGGCACCTACCTGGCGGCGATCGCCGCGGGTGCCGACGCGGTCGACGGCGCGGTCGCGTCGATGGCCGGGACGACCTCGCAGCCGTCGCTGTCGGCGATCGTCGCGGCCACCGACCACTCGGCACGGCCGTCCGGGCTGAGCCTGCGCGCGGTCGGCGACCTGGAGCCGTACTGGGAGATCGTGCGCAAGATCTACGCGCCGTTCGAGGCGGGCCTGGCCTCGCCGACCGGCCGCGTGTACGACCACGAGATCCCCGGCGGCCAGCTGTCCAACCTGCGCACGCAGGCCAAGGCGCTGGGCCTGGGCGACCGCTTCGAGGAGATCGAGGCGATGTACGCGGCGGCCGACAAGATCCTGGGCCACCTGGTCAAGGTCACGCCGTCGTCCAAGGTGGTCGGCGACCTCGCGCTGCACCTGGTCGGCGCGGGTGTGGAGCCGGAGAAGTTCGAGGCCGAGCCGAACCGCTACGACATCCCGGACTCGGTGATCGGGTTCCTGCGCGGCGAGCTGGGCGACCCGCCCGGCGGCTGGCCGGAGCCGTTCCGCACCAAGGCGCTGGAGGGCCGCGCCGAGCCGAAGCCGGTCGCCGAGCTGTCCGCCGAGGACCGCGAGGGGCTGGCGAAGGACCGCCGCGCGACGCTGAACCGCCTGCTGTTCCCCGGGCCCACCAAGGAGTTCGAGGAGCACCGCCGCGCCTACGGCGACACCAGCGTGCTGCCCAGCAAGGACTTCTTCTACGGTCTGCGCCCGGGCGAGGAGTACGCCGTCGATCTGGAACCGGGCGTGCGGCTGCTGTTCGAGCTGGAGGCGGTCGGCGAGGCCGACGAGCGCGGCATGCGGACCGTGATGGCCACGCTGAACGGCCAGCTGCGCCCGATCCAGGTGCGCGACCGATCGGTGGCCGCGGACCTGCCCGCCGCGGAGAAGGCCGACAAGTCCGACCCGAAGCAGGTCGCCGCGCCGTTCGCGGGCGTGGTCACGCTGTCGGTGGCCGAGGGCGACGAGGTCGCCGCGGGCGCCACGGTGGCGACCATCGAGGCGATGAAGATGGAGGCCGCGATCACCGCGTCCGAGTCCGGGAAGGTCGCCCGGCTGGCGATCAACTCGGTCCAGCAGGTCGAGGGCGGCGACCTGCTGATCGTGCTGGAGTAAATCCGCGTGCGGCGGCATCCGTGCCGTCGTTAGGGTCGGCGCCGTGCTGATCCAAGCGGTGCCGCAGTGGCAAGGGGCCCGGACACCCCGGGCGGGCGATCTGCCCGCGGGGTGCCGGGCCCTTTCCGCGTTCGCGGCGGAGGTGCTCGACGTGCCGGTGCGCGAGGTCCCGCTGGCGGCGGGCGGAGCGCCCGTCGCGTACGGGATCGCGAACCGGGAAGCGTTGCTGGACAACAAGAAGCGGCATGCCGAGGCGCTGGCGGACGGCCCGGTGCTCACCGTCGGCGGGGACTGCGCGGCCGACCTGGTGCCGGTCGCCGCCGCCCGCGCCCGGCACGGTGAGCGGTTCGGCGTGCTGTGGTTCGACGCGCACGCCGACCTCAACACCCCGGCGAGTTCACCGTCGGGCGCCTTCCATGGGATGGTCCTGCGATCGCTGCTGGGCGACGGCGACCCGGCGTTCGCGGCCGCGCCCGCGCTGGAGCCGGGCCGCGCGGTGCTCGTCGGCGCCCGGGTTTTCGATCCGGCGGAACGGGACGAAATCGAGGCGGGCCGGGTCCGGCTGGTTCCGGGAGAACCGTCGCGGATTGTCGCCGAAGTCCGCGATGCCGGTATCGAACGGCTGTACGTGCATGTTGATCTCGACGTACTGGACCCGTCCGAGTTCGCCGGAATGGACTACCCGGAGCCTGATGGGATGAGCGTGACGCAGCTCGTCGACGGGCTGCGTGCGCTCGCGGAGTTCGAGGTCGTCGGCGCGGGCGTCACCGAATGCGTTTCCGGCAAACGGGAGGAACTGGCGATTCTGGCACCCGTGCTGCACACCATTGGTGAATTACTTCGCTAATACAAGCAATTTCGCGCGGCGCGTGCTTGAATGAGGTTCGTGGGTAGCGCAGGCGGAGTCGCCGGCGCCGTTGGTGAACTCCTGCACACGGCGCTCGGCCAGGTTGTCCCCATCCGGATTCGTTGCTGGGACGGCAGTGAAACCGGCCCGCCGGACGCGCCGGTCCTGCACATCAGGCACCGCCGGGCGCTGCGCCGGCTGCTGTGGGCGCCCAACGAGCTGGGCGTCTCGCGGGCGCACGTCGCGGGTGAGCTCGACGTCGAGGGGCCGTTCGTGGCAGCCCTGGAACGGCTGCACGACCTGGTCTACGACGTCGACTTCGACGTGGACCTGACGTGGTCGCTGCGGCGCGATCTGGCCAAGGCCGCGCTGAAGCTGGGCA
The DNA here is from genome assembly GCF_050958625.1 of Amycolatopsis sp. 3B14. Taxonomy (NCBI): domain Bacteria; kingdom Bacillati; phylum Actinomycetota; class Actinomycetes; order Pseudonocardiales; family Pseudonocardiaceae; genus Amycolatopsis; species Amycolatopsis sp. 3B14. The sequence continues at coordinate 53,704 of NZ_JBHZEN010000015.1, read as the reverse complement.
TCGTCGGGTTCCCGCCGAAGCCGCCGCCCGAGGAGATCAAGCTCGCCGGGCGCATGCACTCCCGCCGGCGCGACGCGGCCGCCATCTCGCACCACTACGACGTGGGCAACGACTTCTACGCACTGGTGCTCGGGCCGTCGATGACGTACTCGTGCGCGGTGTGGGCGAAGCCGGAGACCACACTGGAGGAGGCGCAGACAGCGAAGGTCGACCTGGTCGCGCGCAAGCTCGGGCTGCGCGAAGGCATGCGGGTGCTCGACGTCGGCTGTGGCTGGGGCACGTTCGTGATCCACGCGGCCAAGGAGTACGGCGCGCACGCGGTCGGCGTCACGCTGTCGCAGGCGCAGGCCGACTTCGCGCGCAAGCGGGTCGCCGAGGAGGGGCTGTCGGACCTGGTGGAGATCCGGGTGCAGGACTACCGCGAGGTGTCCGACGGGCCGTTCGACGCGATCTCCAGCATCGGAATGGCCGAGCACGTGGGCGCGTCGATGCTGCCGGTGTACGCGAGGTCGCTGTTCGAGCTGCTGCGTCCGGAGGGGCGGCTGCTCAACCACGCCATCTCGCGACACCCGTCGGTGCCGCCGCGCGACCAGAAGACGTCGTTCATCGACCGGTACGTCTTCCCGGACGGCGAGCTGGAGCCGGTCAGCGTGATGGCGGGCGCGCTCGAAGAGGCCGGGTTCGAGGTGCGTGACGTCGAGGCGCTGCGCGAGCACTACGGGCGCACGTTGCGCGCGTGGGTCGCCAACCTGGAGGCGAACTGGGACGAAGCCGTTCGCCTGAGCGGCGCCGGACGGGCCCGCGTGTGGCGGCTGTACATGGCCGCGTGCGCGCTGAGCTTCGAAAGCGGCGCGATCGGGGTGAACCAGGTCCTCGCCGTGAAGCCGACGGCACGCGGCGGCAGCGGGATGCCGCCGGTGCGCACCGCCTGGCTGTCCTAGTCGCGGGCGAGGCCGGCCACCAGCTCGTAGGAGCGCAGGCGGTCGGCCTCGCCGTGGACCATCGTCGTGATCATGATCTCGTCGGCTCCGGTGTCGGCGACCAGCGTCTCCAGGCCCTTCCGGACGGTCGACGGCGAGCCGTGGATCGTCGTGCCGAGGCGCTCGTCCACGAAGTGCCGGTCGATGTCCGAGTACGGGTACTCGGCGGCCTCCTCGGGTGAGGGCAGCGGGATCGGGTTGCCGCGGCGCAGCTGGAGGAACTGCAGGCCGCTGGGCCCGGCCAGCCACCGCGCCTGCTCGTCGGTGGCGGCGCAGATCACCGCCGCGCCGAGCATCACGTACGGTTCGGACAGCGCCTCCGACGGCTGGAACGACTCGCGGTACAGCTCGACCGCCGGGATCGTGTTGCGCGCGCTGAAGTGGTGGGCGAACGCGAACGGCAACCCGAGCGAGCCGGCCAGCCGCGCGCTGAAGCCGCTCGACCCGAGCAGCCACACCGGCGGCTTGTACCTCGGCACCGCGCGCACCGCGCCCTCGCCGTCGAAGTAGCCCATCAGCTCGGTCAGCTGTTGCGGGAAGTCGTCCGCGCCCAGTGCCTGCGGGGACCGGCGCAGTGCGAGCGCCGTGCGCTGGTCGGTGCCGGGGGCGCGGCCGATGCCGAGGTCGATGCGGCCGGGGTGGAAGGCCTCCAGCATCCCGAACTGCTCGGCCACCACGAGCGGCGCGTGGTTGGGCAGCATGATACCGCCGGAACCGACGCGGATGGTCTCGGTGGCCGCCGCGACGTGGCTCATCAGGACGGTTGTGGCCGAGCTCGCCACGCCCGGCATGTTGTGGTGCTCGGCCACCCAGAACCGGCGGTAGCCGAGCCGCTCGGCGTGCCGGGCCAGCTCGACGGAGCCGCGGAGCGCGGTGCGCGCGTCCGCGCCGCTCGGGATGGGGGACAGGTCCAGCACGGACAACGCGACATCGGACAGAGGCTTCACGGCAACGTCCAACGCGGCCCCGGCCGCGGCTCTTCCCGGTTTTGTCGTACCCCGCCGTTACGGTGCGCCCATGGATCTCACCGTCTCCACCGCCGTCCTGGCCGCCTCGACGGCGGAGGCGGTGCGGCTGCTCCCCGCGCCCGCGCTCGGCGGCGTTCTGCTCACGGCGGGTGCGGACGGTCTCGGGCTCGCCGCGGTGGCCCCGGACCACGCGCTCCGGCTCGACCGCCCCGCACTGGTCCACACCGGTGGCGAGGCGCTCGTGCCGCTCCGTCCGCTGGCCGAGACGGTGCGGGCGCTGGACGCCGAGGAGGTGCGGGTGTCGGTCGAGGAGAGCAGGCTGGTCGTGCGCGCGCCCGGCGGCCGGTTCGCGTTGCCGCTGCTCGACCGCGGGCTGCACCCCGGGGTCGCGGCCCCGCCGCCTGCCGCGGGTTCGGTTGCGGGTCGCACCCTGCGCGGGGCGCTGGAGGCGGTGGCGAGCGCGGCGTCGCGGGAGGACGCGTTGCCGATCTTCACCGGTGTGCGCATGTGGACCGAAGGTGACGTGCTGACCCTGCTGGCCACCGACCGCTACCGGATGGCGCTGGCCACCCTGGACTGGACCGGCGGGCGGCTGGACGCCCTGGCGCCCGCGGCCGCGCTGTCCGCTCTGGCGCGCGGGCTCGGGGCGGCGCCGTCGGTCGGGCTCGGCGCCGATTCCGACCGGCTGGGCCTCACCTGGGGGCCGGACTCGTTCGCCACCGCGCTACTGGCGGTGCCGTTCCCGGACGAGCGGGCGCGCGAGCTCGTCCGGGCCCAGCCGTCCGGCGTGGTCGAGCTGGACGCCGAGGCGCTCGTCGCGGCCCTGCGCCGCGCCTCGCCCTACGCCGGGCCGCGCGGCACCGTGACCCTCGCCGGCTGGGACGGCGAGCTGCGGGTGATCAGCAGCGATCCGCACAGCGGGGAATCGGAGCAGGTGGTCAAGGCGAGCGTCTCCGGCGGCCGGCTGAGCGCCACCTACCAGGCGCGCTACCTGCTCGACGCGCTGCGGCCGTTCGCCGGGCGGACGGTGCGGATCGAGCACCAGGATGGGCTGCGCCCGACGGTGTTCACCGCCCCGCCGGACGGGGGCGCGGCGGTGACCTGCGTGGTGGTTCCGATGCGGGTGTGACGGCTACGAGCCGGGGACCGAGCCGATCGCGGGCGGGGACGGCACGCCCCCGGTCACGACCGTGCCCAGCGTCTCCTGCCAGGCCCGCTGCCACAGCCCGGCCGCCTCGATCTTGCGCAGCCACTCGTTGACGAACCGCTTGAACGAGTCGTCGTCGAGCTTCAGGCCGATGCCGTACGGCTCGCTGGTGAACGGCTGCCCGCTGATCTGCAGCTTCGAGTCCAGTTGCGCCTCGCCGGCCAGCACGGTCAGGTCGTGCACGTACGCGTCGCCCTTGCCCTGCTCCAGCGCCTGCACGCACTCCTCGGCGGTGCCGAACGTGGTGATCTTCGCGCCGGGCGCGCGCTGCTGGATCGCCGCGACGCTGGTCGTCCCGGCGACCGCGAGGACGGTCTTGCCGTTGAGGTCACCGGGGTCGTCGATGCCGGTGGTGCCCTTGAGGGTGGCGATCGCCTGCCCGGACAGCAGGTACGGCCCGGCGAACGCGACCCGCTGCGCCCGCTCCGCGGTGATCGTGTAGATCCGGATCACCGCGTCCACCGTGCCCGTTTTCAACATCGCTTCCCGGGTTTCCGGTGTGGTCGTCACGATGTTGACGTTCGGCCGACCGATGATGTATTTCGCGAGCATTTTTCCAAGTGTCGCGTCGAATCCGTCGGTGCTCCCGGTGATCGGATTCCGTTGCGACAGCAGGGGCAGGTTCTCGTCGCCGCCGATGACCAGGGTCCCGCGGGCCTTGATGGCCTGCGCCGTCGGGCTGGCTGCCAGATCGGCGTCGCCGGCCACCGGTGCTTCACCGATGACGCCCTGACCAGCCGAAACCTCGCCGCCGGTGCTCGCGTTGTCGTCGCCCGTACAGGCGACGGCCGTTGTGAGCAACGCCGCGGCGAGGCCGATCGAGGCCGCCGTACGGCGCGCAGCACGCACCCAACCCGCCATTTGGTGCTCCATCCACAGTCCCGTGACACCACGAAGAGACGATCGGTCTCGCCGTGCATGGTAATTGCCCGGGAAATGGCGGTGGCCAACCGCGGCGCCGCTTTTTTCGTGATTTATTCCGCAGGCAGCCAGTCGTCGTCGGACGCCACGACCGTCAGCTGCTGCGTCGCGCGGGTCAGTGCAACGTAGAGCACGCGCCGCCCGGTGAGCGACTCGGTGATCAGCTCGGTCGGCTCGACCAGCACGACGGCGTCGTACTCCAGGCCCTTGGCGTCCAGGCTGCCGACGACCTTGAGCCGCTCGTCCGCCTGCCCCCGCACCCACGCGCCGACCTCGGCGACCCGGTCCATGGCGCACACCACCCCGACCGTGCCCTCGACCGCGTCCAGCAGCTCCTTCGCCGCCGCCGGCACCGCGCTCTCCACGTTGCCGCGCTCGACCAGCCGCACGTCCGGCTCGATCCCGGTGGTCCGGACCGCGCGCGGCAGCTCGCCCTCGGCGGCGTGCCTGGCGACCACGCGGGCGGCCAGGTCGAAGATCTCCGCCGAGTTCCGGTAGTTGGTGCGCAGCGTGTAGCGGCGGACCGGGGTGCGCGCGCCGAAGACCTGCGTCCGGGCCTGCGCCGCCTCCTCCGGATCCGGCCACGAGCTCTGCACCGGGTCGCCGACCACCGTCCAGCTGGCGTACTTGCCGCGCCTGCCGACCATCCGCCACTGCATCGGCGAGAGGTCCTGCGACTCGTCGACCACGATGTGCGAGTACTCGTCGTAGTGTTCCGGCCGGTGCGGCTTGCCCTGCGACCCGCGCTCCGGCGGCGCCGCGTCCAGCTCGATCTGCTGCGCCCGGCGGCGGCGCTTCGGCGGCGGGCCGACCAGCACGCGCAGCTCGTCCAGCAACGCCACGTCGGCGACCGTCCACTCGCGCTCGCGGTCGGCGAACGACGCGGCCAGCAGGTCGACCTCGGCCGGGGTCAGCACGCCCCGCGCGGCCTTCGTCAGGCGTCGCGGATCGCCCAGCCACCGCAGGATCTCGGCCGGGTACAGCACCGGCCACCACACCACCAGGAAGCGGTGGAAGTCGATCCGCTCACCGAGGTCGTGGATCAGCTCGGCGCGCTCGATCGTGCGGCCGTCGGCGCGCGCGTTCTCCTCGGCGCGGTCGGCCAGCGCCTCCAGCAGCGCCTCGGCCGCCCGCACGCGCGAGCGGTTCGGCGGCCCGCCGTGGCCGTGCACCTTGCGGCGGACCTTCTCCAGCTCCTTGCGGTTGAGCTTGAGGACGTCGCCCTTGTAGACGATCCGCATCTCGTCCGGCACGTCCGGCGGGGTGTCGCGCATCGCCTTCGTGAGAACCTTGCGCATCCGCAGCGAGCCCTTGATCGCGGCGAGCGGAGCCGGGTCCTGCCGGTCGGTGCTGATGCCGTCGAGCACGGCGCCCAGTGCGCGCAGCTCGACGTTGGTCTCGCCCATCGACGGCAGCACGCGCGAGATGTAGTTCGTGAAGACCCCGGACGGGCCGACCACCAGCACCCCGGCCCCGCCGAGCTGGCGGCGGTACCGGTACAGCAGGTAGGCGGCGCGGTGCAGCGCCACGGCGGTCTTGCCGGTGCCGGGGCCGCCGGTGATCTCCGTGACACCGCGCCACGGCGCCCGGATGACCTCGTCCTGTTCCTTCTGGATGGTCGCGACGATGTCGCGCATCTTGTCGCCGCGCGACCGGCCGAGCGCGGCCATCAGCGCGCCCTCGCCGACCACCTGCATGTCGTCGCCGACCGCGTCCGGGATCAGCACGTCGTCGTCCACGTCGAGCACGGTCTGCCCGGAGCAGCGGATGACGCGGCGGCGCACCACGTCCATCGGCTCCTCGGCGGTGGCCTGGTAAAACGCGGCGGCCGCCGGGGCGCGCCAGTCGGTCACGAGGTTGTCGAACTCGGCGTCGCGGATGCCGAGCCGGCCGACGTAGATCTTCTCCCCGGTGGTGTGGTCGAGCCGTCCGAAGACCAGGCCCTCGTACTCGGCGTCCAGGGTCTGCAGCGTCTGGGTCGCGTGGTGGACCATCATGTCCCGCTCGAACAGCATCGAGGCCTGCTCGAAAACGGCTTCGCGCTGGGCGCCGTGGCCGATCTCGTAGCCCTTGGCACGCATCGCCTCCGCCTGCGCCCGGAGTTCGGCGAGCCGGGTGTAGACGCGGTCCACGTGATGTTGTTCGATGGCGATCTCGGCCCGTCTGACCCGAGGTTCCGACACGCAGCGCTCCTACAGCTCACTCGCCGGCAACAGGAAGATTGACTCTACGCGTGCCCCGCGGGCCGTTCACCGGGTCCTGGGCAAAACACCGCGCAGAACACAGCGCGATGATGGGGCTGTGACGAGGATCGTGGCCGGGGCGGCGAGCGGGCGGCGGCTCAAGGTGCCGGCGCAGGGCACGCGGCCGACGTCCGAGCGCGTGCGGGAGGCGTTGTTCAACGCGCTGGAGGCGGCGGGTGAGCTGACCGACGCGCGGGTGCTGGACCTCTACGCCGGTTCCGGCGCGCTGGGGCTCGAGGCGCTCTCGCGGGGCGCGGCGGACGCGGTGTTCGTCGAATCCGACCGTCGCGCAGTGCAGGTCCTCAAGGCCAACGTGAGCGCGCTCGGGCTGGGCGGTTCGGTGCGCTCGGGTCCGGTCGAGACGGTGCTGGCGCAGCCCGCCGACGAGCCGTTCCACCTCGTGCTGGCCGATCCGCCCTATTCGGTGGGCGCCGAGAAGATCGGAACGGTGCTGGCCGCGCTGGCCGCCGGCGGGTGGATCGCCGAGGACGGGCTGGTGATCGTCGAGCGGGCGCTGCGTGACGGCGAACCGGACTGGCCCGCCGGGTTCGCGCCGGTCCGCACCTCGCGCTACGGCGACACGGCCTTGTACTGGGCGGAGTACGTCACTTCACCGCGCCACGGCGGGTAGAGCTTGATAGCGTCCGCGACATGCGGCGTGCGGTGTGTCCAGGCTCCTACGACCCGGTGACCAACGGCCACCTCGACATCATCGAGCGGGCGGCGAAGCTGTTCGACGAGGTCGTGGTCGCGGTCATGATCAACAAGTCCAAGAAGGGCATGTTCACCATCGACGAGCGGCTGGACATGCTGCGGGAGATCACCGCGCACCTGCCCAACGTCCGCGTCGATTCGTGGCACGGGCTGCTCGTGGACTACTGCAGGCAGCACGACATCGCGGCGATCGCCAAGGGGCTGCGCTCGGTCAGCGACTTCGACTACGAGCTGCAGATGGCGCAGATGAACCGCGAGCTCTCCGGCGTCGAGACCCTGCTGATGTCGAACAACCCGGCCTACGGCTTCGTGTCCAGCTCGCTGGTCAAGGAGGTCGCCACCTACGGCGGCGACGTGAAGAACCTGGTGCCGGACGTGGTCTTCGAACGGCTCACCGCGAAACTCGCCGAACGCGCCTGATCGGGCGACGACTTTCGTCGGGACTTCGGGCGCGTTCACCTGACGGCCCCCTTCAGGTAACGCGTCCGGGCTACGGTCCGAAAATGACCAACATCACGAAGTCCCGGGTGGCCGGTGCGCTGCTCGCGGTCGTCCTCACGTTGTTCACCGGGTTCGGGCTGGCCGCTCCCGCCTCGGCCGCGCCGCTGTCCGCCGCGCAGGCCGAGTGCGGCGACACCTCCGGCTTCACGGTGGTCGCGCTGTCGTCGCTGCCCGCCGAGGCCACCGACACCTACGAGCTGATCCAGCATGGCGGCCCGTACCCGTACGAGCAGGACGGGACGGTCTTCCAGAACCGCGAAGGCCTGCTGCCCGCCTGCGCGAGCGGCTACTACCACGAGTACACCGTGGAGACGCCCGGCAGCGACGACCGCGGCGCCCGCCGCATCGTCACCGGCTCGGCGGGGGAGTACTTCTACACCGGCGACCACTACGCGAGCTTCGACCTGGTGGACGTGCGGTAGGCGCGTCCTCGACGTGCCGCGGCGCTGCTCAGGGGAGTCGCATGGTCCGGAGCTGACGGCGGGAGGTGATGCCGAGCTTGCGGAAGATGTTGCGGAGATGGGCGTCGATCGTGCGCGGGCTGAGGAACAGCTGGGCGCCGATCTCCTTGGAGGTGGCTCCCGCGGCGACGAGGCGGGCGATGTGCAGCTCGCGGGCGGTGAGCGCGTCGGCGGGCCGGGCGGCCCGCTTGCGCGGCCGTTCGCCGGTGGCGGTCAGCTCGCGGGCGGCCCGCGCGGCGAAGGCCTCCGCGCCCATGCCCGACAGCAGCTCGTGCGCGGTGCGTAGCTGGGCACGCGCGTCCTGGCGACGGCCTTCGCGGCGCAGCCACTCGCCGTAGACCAGATGTGCGCGGGCGAGGTCGGTGACGATCCGGCAGGCCCCGAGCTGCTGGATCGCCTCGCGGTAGAGCTCCTCGGCGGTCGGACCTGTGCTCATCAGCGCGCGCGAGCGGGCCTCGACCCCCAGCGCCCACCGGGTGCCGCTGGCCCGAGCGCGCGAGCTGAGCCGATCCAGCGCGGCGGCGGCACGGGCTGGTTCACCGGCGCGGACGGACGCCTCGACCAGCTCGGGCAGGGTCAGACTGCTGTGCACCAGCTCGTCGGACTCGCACGGACCCGCGGCGGCGGCGATCGCGGCGCGGTAGTCACCCAGGCCGTTGTTCAGCACCGACAGCGCGTACTGGGCCAGGGTCACCACCATGCCGTCGCCCCGCCCGGTCGCCTCCTGGACCGCGGCCGCGCACAGCTCGACGGCCTCGGCCCGCCGGCCGCGCCAGGCGGCGAGCATGAGCTCGGCATGGGGCAGCGGTGCGGCCCCGGTCGCCTCCGTGATCGCGGCGGACTCCGCGACCAGCTCGGCGGCCCCGGTGAGCTCGCCGGCGAGCACGAGCACGGAGGCCTGGAAGTTGATCGCCGTGGAGAGCATGGCAAGTGCGCCGGCTTCGCGAGCAAGGCGGACGCGGCGGCTGGTCAACACGTGGACCACCTCGTCGTCCCACAGCATCGTCCCGATGCGGCAGGCCAACCACAGCCAGCGGCGGCTGGCGCTCACCGCGTGGGGATCGTCGCGGAGCGCCTCCAGCGCGTGACGCAGGCCGGGCACGCTCGCCTCGTACCCGTGCGTGTACCTGGTCACCAGCCCGTCGAGCAGGAGATCCACCAGCCCTGGCGGTGTCGGTGGTGCGGGCGCGGCCAGCGCGGACTCGGCCGCCTCCAGCAGCCCGCGGCCCTGACCGAGTGAGCCGGCGATGAGCGCCGCCTCGAGTGCCTGGAGATGGGTCTCGCGGGCCAGCCCGGCGTCCAGCGGGGCGAGCGTCTTGGCGGCGTCCACCAGCATCCCGGGCACCTCGTTGCCGCGGGTCAGGACGAACGCGATCTGCACGCGCAACAGCTCGGCCCGGGCGCGTTGCAGCGCGTCCAACGGGCCGGCGGCCGCGACCGCCAGCAGCTCCGAGGCGGCCTCGGGCGCCCCGGCCTCGTGCCTGGCGTGCGCGGCGGCCAGCGCCCGGCGAGCACGGTCGGGGGGCTCGGGGGTCAGCGCGGTGGCTCGTTCCAGGAACGCGGCCGCGGCGGCGAACCCGCCGCGGGCCCGTGCCCGGTCCGCCGAGCGCTCCAGCTCCACCGCGACCGTCTCGTCCGTGCCCGGCACGGCCTGCGCACTGTGCCAGGCACGGCGGTCGGGGTCGGTCCGCGCGTCGGTCGCCGCGGCCAACGCGTAGTGCGCGCGACGGCGCTGAGGTGCCGTGGCAGCCCGGTACACGGCAGAGCGGACCAGCGGATGGGCGAACCGCACCCGGGTGCCGATCTCCAGCAGTTCCGCCGCCTCCGCCGGTGCGGCCGCCTCGACGCTGATTCCCAGCGACTCGGCCGCGCGCCACAGCAGCGCCGGATCGCCGAGTGGCTCGGCCGCCGCGACCAGCAGCAGCACCTGCGTGTCGGCGGGCAGACTGCCCGAGCGGCGCCGGAAGCTCTCCTCGACCCGGCGCGGCACGCTCAGCGCGTCCGGCAGCGCGAACCCGCCCGCCAGCTCCGCCGGCTCCGCGCCGCGCAGCAGCTCGAGCAGGGCCAGCGGGTTGCCGCGCGCTTCGGCGATGATCCGGTCGCGGACCCCCTCGTCCAGCGGCGCGTGGACGGCACGGGCCAGCAGCGTCCGCGCGTCCGTCTCGTCGAGTCCGCTCAAGCGCAGCTCGGGTAGCCCGGTGAAGGGCTCGGAACCGTTCGGGCCGCGCACCGCGAACAACAGTGCCACCCGTTCGGCGTCGAGTCGTCGTGCGACGAAGGCGAGGGTTTGGGCGGAGACCTTGTCGAGCCACTGCGCGTCGTCGACCAGGCACAGCAGCGGTCGTTCTTCGGCGGTCTCGGCGAGGAGGCTGAGGGTGGCCAATCCGACCAGGAAGCGGTCCGGGGGGTCGCCGGTGTGGAGGCCGAATGCGACGCCGAGCGCGGTCCGTTGCGGATCGGGTAGTGCGGGGAGCCAGTCGAGCAGCGGTGCGCACACCTGGTGCAGGCCCGCGTAGGCGAACTCGATCTCGGACTCCACGCCCAGAGCGCGTTCGACCCGGAACCCGGTCGCGGCGTTGCGTGCGTGCTCCAACAGTGCGGTCTTGCCGATGCCGGCTTCGCCGCGGATGACCAGTGCGCCGCTGCGCCCGTTTCGGGCCTGGGCGAGCAACCGCTCGACCGCCTCGCGCTCGGCGCCCCGGCCGAGGAGTGTCGCGTGATTCTCCGGTGAGCGCCAACCACTGTCCGCCAGATTCGCTCCTGTCCGAGTCCACCGAGCCCCCGATCACCATAGGCGATCACGGACACACGGCATAGGCGACTTCCACCGACGCGAACGTGCTGCCATGACCTTGAGGATGGGTCGGTGAGACGCCGTCGGGCGGTCCGCACTGATCAACGAGGAGTTCAAACATGACCGGACAGATGAAGGCCGTCGTCGTCTCAGAGGTGAAGGGCAAGTGGGAACTGCAGGACCGGGATATGCCGCAGGTGGGACCCGACGACGTTCTGGTGCGGATCCGGGCGTGCGGGATCTGCGGAACCGACCAATGGATCACCCAGGGGGTGTTGGCGTTTCGGGACTTTCCCCTCGTGCTGGGACACGAGGCTGCCGGTGAGGTCGTCGCCGTGGGTGAGGGTGTCACGAAGCGCAAGGTCGGTGACCGGGTCGGCGTCTTCATGTCGCAGAAGATGTGCGGGGTGTGCGACTTCTGCCACGAGGAGCACCCGAACAGCTTCGTCACCTCGGCGAACTGCGCCAACCCGAGACTGACCGGCGTCACCGTGGATGGTGCCCACGCCGAGTACGTCGCGGTCGACGCAGGCGGGACGGTGCTCATTCCCGACGGGGTGTCCTACGAGCAGGCCGCGCCGATCATCTGCGCCGGCTACACAGTGTGGGCCGGCCTGCGCCGGGCCGAGCCCAAGCCCGGTGCGCGGGTGGCAGTGTCGGGCATCGGCGGGCTGGGGCACCTGGCGATCCAGTACGCGAAGGCCGCGGGCTTCCACGTCACCGCGCTGACCCACAGCGCGGACAAGGAGGACCTCGCGCGGCAGCTCGGCGCGGACGAGGTCGTGGCCGACGGTGCCGCGCTCAAGTCGGCCGGTGGAGCGGACGTGCTGCTGCACACCAACAGCTCGCACGGGGCCGTCGCCAAGGCGATGGAGGGCCTGCGGCCGTGGGGGAAGGTGGTCCTCATGGGCATCGCGACGGACGAGCTGCACCTGCCCGCGCTCGCGCTGACCTCGAACAGCTACCAGGTGATCGGCTCGGCCCACAACACCATCGAGCACCTGGTCGAGGCCCTCGACTTCGTCGCCCGCGGCAAGGTCTCGACCATGATCGAGACGTTCCCCAAGGAGCGCGCGGAGGAGGCCCGCGCGAAGGCAGCCGCCCGCGAGGTCCGCTTCAAGGCCGTCATCACCTACTGACCAGGTGGTGGGGAGCGGCGTGCCTCCTGGTAGCCCCGCACATCCACGTCTGGTCGCGGGGGGCGCCGGTGGTCTGCCCGAGTGCCACGCCGAGCCGCGCGGACGCTCAACTGAGACGCTTCGCGTCGCTGACACGCCCGCCCGTCGCCCGCCGCCACCCTCAACGGAGACGCTTCGCGTCGCTGACACGCCCGCCCGTCGCCCGCCGCCACCCTCAACTGAGACGCTTCGCGTCGCTGACACGCCCGTAACGCAGCGTTCCCGCCGTTTCACGCGAGGAGCGGGCAGACTTGTGGTCAAGCCGGATGGGGAAAGGCCACCTAGGGAGTCGCTGTGTACCGGGTGTTCGAGGCGCTGGACGAGCTCGTCACGATCGTGGAAGAGGCACGCGGGGTGCCGATGACGTCCAGCTGCGTGGTTCCCCGCGGGGACGTCCTCGAACTGCTCGACGACGTGCGCGACGCGCTGCCCCGCGAGGTCGACGACGCGCAGGACGTGCTCGACCAGCGCGACGAGCTGATCAACAAGGCGCGCCACCAGGCCGAGACGACGGTCGGCGACGCCAACGCCGAGGCCGAGCGGGTCACCTCCGAGGCCGCCGCCGAGGCCGAGCGCATGATCGCCGACGCGCAGGCGCGCGCCGAGCAGGTCATGGCCGACGCGCGTGCCGAGGCCGAGCGGATGATCGCCGCGGGCCAGGCCGAGTACCACAACCTCACCGAGCGGGCCCGCGCCGAGGCCGAGCGCATGATGCAGGCCGGCCGCGACGCCTACGAGCGCGCCGTCGAAGACGGCCGCCACGAGCAGTCCCGGCTGGTGTCCCAGACCGAGGTCGTGCAGGCCGCGCACGCCGAATCCGCGCGCATCGTGGACGAGGCCCACGCCGAGGCCGACCGGCAGCGCGCCGACTGCGACGCCTACGTCGACGGCAAGCTCGCCGAGTTCTCCGAGCTGCTGTCCACCACGCTGCGCACGGTCGACTCCGGCCGCAACCACCTGCGCGCCCCGTCCAGCCTCGGCCAGCGCCCCACACCCCTGTACGACTTCCAGGCCTGATCGGGTGGAGGCGTAGAGTGGTGGGGTTGCCTTCCGCCCCTCTACTCAACGGACCGATGTCTCAGCAGAATGACACCCCCGACGTCCGCAACCCGTGGATCGTCGACACCCGTGAGCTGGGCCGGCGTGCCGGCCTGAGCCGGACCATCCAGCGCACGGCGCCCACCGCCGTCGAGTGGGGCGTGCCCGATGTGATCGTGGTGCCGAAGGGCGCCGAGGTCGAGCTGGACCTGCTGCTCGAGTCGGTGGTCGAGGGCGTGCTGGTCACCGGCTCCGCCGCGGTGCGGACCACCGGCGCCTGCTCCCGCTGCCTCGACCCGATCGACGACGAGGTCGAGGTCGAGCTCACCGAGCTGTTCGCCTACCCCGACTCGACCACGGACGAGACGACCGACGAGGACGAGGTCATGCGTCTCGTCGACGACCGGATCGACCTCGAACCGCTGGTCCGCGACGCCGTCGTGCTGGCGCTGCCGCAGGTCCCGCTGTGCCGCGAGGACTGCCAGGGCCTGTGCCCCGATTGCGGCGGGAAGTGGGCCGATCTCGAGCCCGGACACGGGCATGAGACGATAGACCCTCGGTGGGCCGCGCTGGTCGAGCGTTTCGACGACTCGTCCTCCGGCGGGCCCGGCCGGCAAGCCTGACGGGCATCAGCTCGTAAGCACCTGAGTAAGCACGCTCGCGCCCGCGTGAGCGAACCGTGGATGAGGAGATTCAGTCGTGGCCGTCCCGAAGCGGAAGATGTCGCGCTCCAACACGCGCCACCGTCGTGCGCAGTGGAAGGCGACGCCCGTGCAGCTGGTGCCCTGCCAGAACCGGGCCTGCCGTCAGCCGAAGCCGCAGCACGTGGCCTGCCCGACCTGCGGCCAGTACGACGGTCGTCAGGTCGTCGAGCCCGCCTGAGGTCGCTGACCAGTATGGGGGGCAGGTCGAGATCGGGAGGGCCGGCCGCCGACCCGAAACCGTTGCTCGAAGCGCTCGGCGTCGAACTCGACGCCGAGCTGCTCACGCTGGCGCTCACCCACCGCTCGTACGCGTACGAGAACGGTGGGTTGCCGCCGAACGAGCGGCTCGAGTTCCTCGGTGACGCCGTGCTCGGTCTGGTCGTCACCGACCACCTGTACCGCACGCACCCCGAGCTGCCGGAGGGGCAGCTCGCGAAGCTGCGGGCCAGTGTGGTCAACATGCACGCCCTGGCCGGGGTCGCGCGGGGGCTGGGTCCCGGCGGGCTCGGCGCGCACCTGCTCCTCGGCAAGGGCGAGGAGCTCACCGGTGGCCGTGACAAGGCGAGCATCCTCGCCGACGGTCTGGAGGCCGTGATCGGTGCGGCGTACCTCGCGCACGGCATCGATGCGGCCCGCGCGCTGGTGCACCGGCTGTTCGACGCGCTGCTGGCGGAGGCGCCGCTGCGCGGGGCCGGGCTGGACTGGAAGACGAGCCTGCAGGAGCTGACGGCGTCGGCCGGGCTGGGTGTGCCGGAGTACAAGGTGGAGGACACCGGGCCGGACCACCGCAAGGAGTTCAGCGCCACGGTGCTGGTCGCCGGCCGTGACTTCGGCAACGGCAACGGCACCACGAAGAAGGAAGCCGAGCAGAAGGCCGCTGAGACCGCTTGGCGTGCCCTCTCGGAGGAGCTGAAGCCCGAGGGCTCCGAGTAGTTCTCGCAACGGGAGCCGGGTCGCCGCCATGGTGCGGTGGCTCGGCTTTCGTCATTTCCGGGCACCTGCCGCCTGGCGCGCCACGCCCTGGGGCAGCCGCTTCGGCAGGCTCGCCCCGTGGGCGGCTGATCTGCTGCCCGGAGCCGAAAATTGGCCGCCGGGGTGGCGAAGTCGCCGCCGGGAGTGGCCATCTCGCTGCCGGCAGTAGCCACCCGCGACCGGGAGCGGGGGGACTCGCCGCGCCGGGTGGGCATAGAAGTACCGGCCGGTGTGTTTGCCCCTCCGGGCGTCGAGTGGCTGACGCGCCGGAAGTCACTGTCCGTCGCCGGAGTGCGACCCGGACGGACGTCGGGAATTGTCGGGGGTCGTGGATAGGGTGGTGTGGTGCCGGAGCTTCCCGAAGTAGAAGTGGTGCGCCGCGGGCTGCAGGCCCACGTGGCGGGCCGCGGGATCGCCCGCGTCGAGGTGCTGCACCCCCGCGCGATCCGCCGTCACGAGCTGGGCCCCGAGGACTTCACCGGCCGGCTCGCCGGGGCGGGCGTCGAAGCCGCGCGGCGCCGCGGCAAGTACCTGTGGCTGGAGCTGTCGGACAAGGAAGCGATCCTCGCCCACCTGGGCATGAGCGGCCAGATGCTCGTGCAGCCCGAGGGCGCCCCAGACGAGAAGCACCTGCGCGTCCGCATCCGGTTCGACGACGGTGGCCCCGAGCTGCGGTTCGTCGACCAGCGCACCTTCGGCGGCCTCGCGCTGGCCGACCTCGTCACCTCCGACGGCACGCTCCTGCCCGCCCCGATCGCGCACATCGCCCGCGACCCGATGGACCCGGCGTTCGACCCGGCCGAGGCGGTCAAGGCCCTGCGCTCCCGCCGCACCGAGATCAAGCGCGCGCTGCTCGACCAGACGCTCGTGTCCGGGGTCGGCAACATCTACGCCGACGAGTCCCTCTGGCGCGCCCGGCTGCACTGGGCCCGCCCCACCGAGAAGCTCACCCGCGCCCAGGGCGCGGCCGTCCTCGAAGCGGCCACCGAGGTGATGAACGAGGCCCTCCAGGCCGGTGGCACGTCGTTCGACGCGCTGTACGTCAACGTCAACGGCCAGTCCGGCTACTTCGACCGCTCGCTGAACGTCTACGGCCAGGGCGACCGCCCCTGCCGCCGCTGCGGCACGCCCATCCGCCGCGAGCCGTTCATGAACCGGTCGTCCTACTTCTGCCCGCGCTGCCAGCCCCGGCCGCGCCGCTCCTCCTGACACCGGAAGGCAGGTCACGTGGCCCAGGAAGAACTCGTGGTGCTGCTCGACGAGCGCTTCGACCCCGTCGGCACAGCGCCGAAGCGCACGGTGCACGACGCGCACACCCCGCTGCACCTGGCGTTCTCCTGCTACGTCTTCGACCGCGCCGGCCGTGTGCTGCTGACCCGGCGCGCGATCGGCAAGAAGACGTGGCCGGGTGTCTGGACCAACTCGTTCTGCGGCCACCCGGGCCCTGGCGAGGACATGGCGGAGGCCATCGCGCGGCGCGCGAAGCAGGAGCTGGGCCTGGAGGTCACCGGCCTGCGGAAGGTGCTGCCGGACTTCCGCTACACGGCGACGGACGCGGGCGGCGTGGTGGAGAACGAGTTCTGCCCGGTGTGGGTGGCTGAAGCCGACGCCGACCCGCTGCCCGAGCCGGACGAGGTGTGCGAGTGGCGCTGGTCGGCCTGGACCGACCTGGTGGAGAGCATGACTCGCACGCCGTTCGTGTTCAGCCCGTGGTCGCAGTTGCAGGTCCCGCGGCTCGCGGAAACTCTTTCGGTGGGGGCAACACAGCGGTAACAGCGGGCTGGTGGGCTTGCCGGGTGCGTTCCCCGGACACCGCGCTCACCGGGATCGGCCCGGACACGTTCGACCTGCGCCACCGCACCATCCACGGCTACCGGCGCGCCTACCGCATGGCGGGCAGCGGCCCCGCGTTGCTGTTCGTCCACGGCATCGGTGACGACTCGTCCACCTGGCTGGACGTGCTCGCGTCGCTGACCAGGGACTACACCGTGATCGCGCCGGACCTGCTCGGCCACGGTGGTTCGGACAAGCCGCGCGCCGACTACTCGGTGGCCGCCTACGCGTGCGGGATGCGGGACCTGCTGGCGACGCTCGACGTCGACCGGGTGACCGTGATCGGCCACTCGCTCGGCGGTGGCGTGGCGATGCAGTTCGCCTACCAGATCCCGGAACGTTGCGAGCGTCTGGTGCTGGTCAGCTCCGGCGGCATCGGCGCGGGTGTGCACCCGCTGCTGCGGCTCGCGGCCGCGCCGGGCGCCGAGCTGGTGCTGCCCCTCCTCGGCACCCTGCCGGTGGGGGAAGCGTTGCGGCGCTTCCAGAGCGTGCTCAAGGCCGGCGGCGGGTTCGGGCTGGGGGAGGACCTCGACTACGTCGTCGGCAAGTACGTGCGGCTCGCGGAATCGACCAGCAGGCAGGCGTTCCTGCGCACACTGCGCGCGGTCGTGGACTGGCGCGGGCAGGTGGTGAACATGCTCGACCGCTGCTACCTCACCGAGGGCATCCCGACGATGCTCGTGTGGGGGACGCGGGACCACGTCGTGCCGAGCGCGCACGCGCTGGTCGCCCACGCCGCGATGCCGGGCAGCAGGCTGGAGATCTTCGAGGGCGCCGGGCACTTCCCGCACCACACGGAGCCGCAGCGTTTCCTGGCCGTCCTGCGCGACTTCCTCACCACGACCGCGCCGGCCCGGCACGACGTGCACCGGTGGCGGCACCTGCTGCGCACGGGCCGGAGGACACACCCCGGCCCGGAACTGGGCGTGTCGAGCGGCACCTGAACGGGGAAGAGCCCCGAACCCAGGGGGTGGGGCTCGGGGCTCTTGTCAGGGGTGGCTCAGTTGAACACGTGCGTCCGCGCGGCGAGGTTCGCCAGCAGCTCGCGGCCCTTCTCGGCGTTGCGCGGCTGGCTCAGCACGTCGTAGCGGCGCGCGACCAGCTGCGTCTGCGACACGAAGTCACGCTTGCCGCGGGTGGCGCCGTAGCTGATGGCCGCGAACACCATGCTGAACGCGACACCGGCGACCAGACCGAACAGGATCGGCAACAGCCCGGCGCCCGGCGTGAACAGCGTCAGCAACAGGCCGACGAAGACACCGAACCAGGCGCCCGACATCGCGGCGCCGCCGAGCACGCGGCCCCAGCTGAGCTTGCCGGCGACCCGCTCGACCAGCATCGGCTCGACTCCGACGATCGTGACGTCCGCCACGGGGAAGTCGTTGTCGGCGAGGTGGTCGACCGCCCGCTGGGCCTCTTCGTAGGACTCGTAGGACCCGATCGGCCAGCCGGTGGGCAGGGTCGGGAGCTGCGGGCTCGTCCGGGCATTGGTGAAAGCGGTCTGCGTGAATGCTTGGGTCATCTTCCTCACCTCTCCTGACCTGTTCAACGCTCCCGCATACCCACTTGTGCCCCATGTCCGAACCTCACAGGGAATCCTCAGACTCGCAGCTCCGGCCGGTAGATGTCGAACCAGTGGTGCAGGTCGAGCAGCCGGTCCAGGCCGTGGCGCGTCTGGGACGTCATCGTGGCCGGGTCCTGGTCCACCGCGTCCGTCACCCATTCGCGGGAGGCCAGTTCGAACACCGGGTCGCCGGGCGTGGCGAGCACCTCCTTCGCCTGCTGCTGCAACGCCGCCGCGTACCCGGGGTCCTGCGTGGACGGGTACGGGCTCTTCACCCGGTCCACAACGGACTGCGGCAGCACGTGCTTGGTCGCGTGCCGCAACAGGCTCTTTTCCCTGCCGTCGAACGTTTTCAGGGACCAGGGCGTGTTGTAGACGTACTCGACGAGCCGGTGGTCGCAGAACGGCACCCGCACCTCCAGGCCCACCGCCATCGACGCGCGGTCCTTGCGGTCCAGCAGCGCCCGCACCATCCGCGTCAGGTGCAGGTGGCACACCTCACGCATCCGGCGCTCCTCCGCGGAAACCCCGTCCAGGTGCTCGACCTGCGCCAGCGCGGTGCGGTACTGGTCCGCGATGTAGCCGTCCAGGTCCAGCTTCCGCGACACGTCCGACCGCAGAAGGTTGCCGCCGTCCTGGACGCCGGTGCGGAACGCCAGCCACGGGAACGTGTCGGCGTTGCGGGCGGTCTCGTCGTGGAACCACCGGTAGCCGCCGAACACCTCGTCGGCCGACTCGCCGGACAGCGCCACCGTCGACTCCGCCCGGATGGCCTTGAACAGCAGGTACAGCGAGGTGTCCATGTCGCCCAAGCCGGCCGGGATGTCCCGCGCGGTCAGCACCGCCCGCCGCACCGCCGGGTCGGTCAGCGCCGCCGGGTCGAGCACGACGTCCTGGTGCGCCGACCCGACCAGCTTCGCCACGTCCCGGATGAACGGCGAGTCCGGGGTGTTGCGCATCTCGTCGGGCTTGAAGTTCTCCTCCTGCCCCACGAAGTCGACCGAGAAGGTGCGCAGCTGCTCACCCTCCTCGCGCAGCCGCGCGGCGGCAAGGCCGGTGATCGCGCTGGAGTCCAGGCCGCCGGACAGCAGCACGCAGCGTGGCACGTCGGCGACCAGCTGCCGGTGCACGATGTCGGTCATCAGCTCGCGCACACGCGCGACCGTGGTCTCCTGGTCGTCGGTGTGCTCGCGTGCCTCCAGCTTCCAGTAGGTGCGGGTGTGCACGCCGTCCCGATCCACCCGGACGATCGTGCCGGGCTCCACTTCGGACATCCCGTGCCACAGCGACCAGCCGGGCTGCTTGGTGAACGAGAACAGCTCCCGCAACCCGTCCGCGTCCACGATCCGCTTCGCCGCGGGGTTGGCCAGAATCGCCTTCGGCTCGGACCCGAACAGCACGCCGTCGCGCGTCGGGTAGTAGTAGAACGGCTTGATGCCCATCCGGTCGCGGATCATGACGAGCTTCTCGTCGCGCGCGTCCCAGATGGCGAAGGCGTACATGCCGTTGAGGTGGTCGGCGACGGACTCGCCCCACTCCAGGTACCCGTGCAGCACGACCTCGGTGTCGCTGTCGGTGCGGAAGGTGTGGCCCTTGCCCTCCAGTTCGCGGCGCAGCTCGGTGAAGTTGTAGGCCTCACCGCTGTAGACCATGGCCACCTCGCCGGCCGGCGTGGTCACCGACATCGGCTGCCGCCCGCCGGGGAGGTCGATGATCGCGAGCCGGCGGTGGCCGAGGGCGGTGTGCGGGGCGATCCACGTCCCGGAGTCGTCCGGACCACGGCAGGCCATGGTCCCGGTCATGGCGTCGAGCACCTCGCGCCGCTGGGTGAGGTCGGTCTCGAAGGAGACCCAGCCGGTGATGCCGCACATGCGTACTACCCTCCCGATGCTTAGCAAGTACAACTATGCGTAACACCGTGGTAACACAACTCACCGGTAACTGTCTGCTCGATTCGTCCGCTCTGACGGGATGGATTTCACGCAGTGTGGCCGGTTGCACACGCACCTCAAGAACGCGTAAATCCGCGCCGAAGCGGCGTCAAGGCGCCGTCATCCGGACGAGGAGACGGGACATCCGAGCGCAGGCTGTCACCGGAGCGGTCACCGATCGGGTGACCCGTGCTGGAAGGTGTGAAGTGGCGGATCTGCTGTACGCCGTGCTGCTGATCGCGGTGTTCGCGGTGCTGGCGCTGACGTTGCGCGGGCTGGAGAAGCTGTGAGCGGCGCCGGGGTGGTGGCCAACGTCGTCGGCGGGGTGCTGGCGCTGGGCCTGGTCGTCTACCTGTTCATCGCGTTGATCAAGCCGGATCGAAACAGCGGCGCGAAGCGCCACCGCCAGGGGTGGCGGTCGGGCGACGGGAGGGCCTGATGTCGGACCTCGCCTCCGGCCTGGTCACGGTCGGCATCCTCGTCGCCGCGCTCGCCCTGGTCCACAAACCGCTGGGCGACTACATGGCGCGCGTGTTCACCAGCGAGAAGCACCTCAAGCTGGAGCGCGGCCTGTACCGCGCGTTCCGGGTGGACCCGTCCTCCGAACAGCGCTGGCCCACCTACGCGCTGGGCGTGCTCGGGTTCTCGCTGGTGTCCATCGTCTTCCTGTACCTGCTGCAGCGCCTGCAGTCCGTCCTGCCGCTGAGCCTCGGCCGCGGGGCGGTCGACCCGGGCGTCGCGTTCAACACGGCGGTCAGTTTCGTGACCAACACGAACTGGCAGTCCTACGTGCCCGAGACGACCATGGGTCACCTCGTCCAGATGGCCGGGCTGACGGTGCAGAACTTCCTGTCCGCGGCGGTCGGCCTGTCGGTCGCGATGGCGCTGGTCCGCGGGTTCACGAGGTCCAGGACCGACCGGCTCGGCAACTTCTGGGTCGATCTCACCCGCGGCACCGTGCGGATCCTGCTGCCGCTGTCGGTCGTGTTCGCGATCGTGCTGATCGCGCTGGGCGTCACGCAGAGCCTCCGCGCCGGCGTCACGGTGACCGGCCTGGACGGCACGCAGAGCACCATCTCGATGGCGCCCACGGCGAGCCAGGAGGTCATCAAGGAACTCGGCACCAACGGCGGCGGCATCTTCAACGCCAACTCCGCGCACCCGTTCGAGAACCCGAACGTCTGGACCGACCTGATCGAGATCTTCCTGATCCTGGTGATCCCGGTGTCGCTGACCCGGACGTTCGGCAGGCTCGTCGGCAACCCCAAGCAGGGGTACGTCCTGCTGTCGGTGATGGGTCTGCTGTGGACGTTCGTGCTCGCGGTGACCTGGTGGGCCGAATCGCACCCCAACGGCCCCGCGGCGCTGCTGGCGGGCGCGAACCTGGAGGGCAAGGAGCAGCGGTTCGGCATCAGCGCGTCGTCGCTGTTCGCCACCAGCACCACCGGCACCTCGACGGGCGCGGTGAATTCGCTGCACGACAGCTACAGCGGCCTCGGCGGCGGCATGACCCTGCTGCACATGCTGTTCGGCGAGGTCTCGCCGGGCGGGGTCGGCACCGGTCTGTACGGCATCCTGGTGATGGCGATCATCGCGATGTTCCTGGCCGGCCTGATGGTCGGCCGCACCCCGGAATACCTGGGCAAGAAGCTCGGCAGGCGCGAGGTCACCGCCGCCGCGATCGCGATGCTGGCGATGCCCGCGGTCGTGCTGCTCGGTGCCGGCGCGGCCCTGCTCATACCGGGCACCGCGGGCGCGCTGGGCAACAGCGGGGCGCACGGACTGTCCGAAGTGCTCTACGCGTACGCCTCCACCGGCAACAACAACGGCAGCGCCTTCGCCGGCATCACAGTGACGGACGGCTGGTTCCAGTCCTCGCTGTCGGTGGCGATGCTGGTCGGCCGGTTCGTGCCGATCATCGCGGTCCTGTGCCTGGCCGGTTCGCTGGCCGCGCAGAAGAAGGTGCCGGAGACCGCGGGCACCCTGCCGACGACCGGGCCGCTGTTCGGCTCCGTGCTCGCCGGAACCATCCTGCTCGTCGCGGCGCTGACGTTCGTCCCGGCGCTCGCGCTCGGTCCCATCGCGGAGGCCATGGCATGACCATCACCCAAGACCGGCCCGTCGAAACGCCGGCTCGCGTCGGCGCGGGCGTGTTCAACGGACGGCAGCTGCTGACCTCGCTGCCCGACGCGCTGCGCAAGCTCCACCCGCGGCACCAGGTCCGCAACCCGGTCATGTTCGTGGTGTGGGTGGGCTCGGTGCTCACCACGGTCTTCGCGGTCACCGACCCGAGCGTGTTCACGATCCTGATCGCGGTGTGGCTGTGGTTCACGGTCGTGTTCGCGAACTTGGCCGAGGCCGTCGCCGAGGGGCGCGGCAAGGCGCAGGCGGAATCGTTGCGCCGCACCAAGAAGGAGACCGTCGCGCGGCGGCTCACCCCGGACGGCGAGGAACGCGTGCCGGCCGTCGAACTGCGGGTGGGCGACCTGGTGGTCGTCGAGGCTGGCGAGACCATCCCCGGCGACGGCGACGTGGTCGAGGGCATCGCGACGGTCGACGAATCAGCCATCACCGGGGAATCCGCGCCGGTGATCCGCGAGTCCGGCGGCGACCGCTCGGCCGTCACCGGCGGCACGACGGTGCTGAGCGACCGGATCGTCGTCCGGATCACCACCAAACCCGGCGAGTCCTTCGTGGACCGGATGATCGCGCTGGTGGAGGGCGCGTCACGGCAGAAGACCCCGAACGAGGTCGCCCTGACGATCCTGCTGTCCACGCTGACGATCATCTTCCTGCTCGCCGTCGTGGCGCTGCAGCCGATGGCCGCCTACTCCGGCAGCGAGCAGTCGGTGATCGTGCTGACCGCGCTGCTGGTGTGCCTCATCCCGACGACGATCGGGGCGCTGCTGTCGGCGATCGGCATCGCCGGGATGGACCGGCTGGTGCAGCGCAACGTGCTCGCCACGTCCGGCCGTGCGGTCGAGGCCGCCGGTGACGTGTCGACGCTGCTGCTGGACAAGACCGGCACGATCACCTTCGGCAACCGGCGGGCGACCGAGCTGATCCCGGTCGGCTCGACGGACCCGCACCAGCTGGCCGAGGCCGCCCGGCTGTCCAGCCTCGCGGACGGCACCCCGGAGGGCCGCAGCGTCGTCGAGCTGACCGAGGGCACCACGGTTCCCGGCGGCGGCGAGTTCGTCCCGTTCACCGCGCAGACCCGGATGAGCGGCGTCGACCTGCCGGGCCGTCAGGTCCGCAAGGGCGCGGCGAGCGCCGTCCGCGAGTGGGTGCGGGAGCACGGCGGCGACTTCCCGGACGAGACCGAGCGGATCGTCGACGAGATCAGCGAACAGGGCGGCACCCCGCTGGTGGTCGCCGAGCTGACCGGCGGGCGCGCGTTCGTTCGTGGCGTGATCCGGCTGTCCGACGTCGTCAAGCCGGGCATGCGGGAACGGTTCGCCGAGCTGCGCCGGATGGGCATCAAGACGGTGATGATCACCGGCGACAACCCGCGCACCGCGAAGGCCATCGCCGAGGACGCCGGCGTCGACGACTACCTCGCCGAGGCCAAGCCCGAGGACAAGATGGCGCTCATCCACCGCGAGCAGGAGGGCGGCCGCCTGGTCGCGATGACCGGCGACGGCACCAACGACGCACCCGCGCTGGCCGCGTCCGACGTCGGGGTCGCGATGAACACCGGCACGTCGGCCGCGAAGGAGGCCGGCAACATGGTCGACCTCGACTCGGACCCGACGAAGCTGATCGAGATCGTGGAGATCGGCAAGCAGCTGCTGATCACCCGCGGCGCGCTGACGACGTTCAGCATCGCCAACGACCTCGCGAAGTACTTCGCGATCCTGCCCGCCATGTTCGTGGCGATCTTCCCGCAGCTGGCCGCGCTGAACATCCTGCACCTGGCGACCCCGCGGTCGGCGATCCTGTCCGCGGTGATCTTCAACGCGCTGATCATCGTGGTGCTGATCCCGCTCGCGCTGCGGGGCGTGCGGTACCAGCCGTCCAGCGCGTCCGCGCTGCTGCGGCGCAACCTGCTGGTCTACGGGGTCGGCGGCATCGCGACGCCGTTTCTCGGCATCTGGCTCATCGACCTCGTCGTCCGCTTCATCCCTGGAATCGGGTAGTCATGATCAAGAATCTGCTGAAGCAAACCGGCGCCGCCCTGCGGGTGCTGCTGGTGTTCACGGTGCTGCTCGGGGTGGTCTACCCGCTCGGCGTGTGGGCGGTGTCCCGGATCCCGGGGCTGCACGACAACGCCGAGGGGTCGCTCGTGACGGCGAACGGGCAGGTCGTGGGCTCGTCGCTGATCGGGATCGACCCGGTCCCGGCCGACCCGGCGCACGACCCGTACTTCCACACCCGGCCGTCCGCGACCGGTGACCCGTCGGTGTCCGGCGGGTCGAACAAGGGCGGGTTCAACTCCGACCTGGTCGCGGCCGTCGAGGAGCGCAAAGCGGCCATCGCGCAGCGCGAGGGCGTCTCGCCGGAGACGGTGCCCGCGGACGCGGTCACGGCCTCGGGGTCGGGCCTCGACCCGACCATCAGCGTCGCCTACGCCGACCTGCAGGTGCCGCGGGTGGCGCGCAACACGGGGCTGACCGAGGACCGCGTCCGCCGGCTGGTCGAGGCGAACACGACCGGTCACGGCATCGGCGTCCCCGGGGTGAACGTGCTCGAACTCAACCTCGCCGTCCAGTCGGCAGGAGCACACTGAAAGCGTGGACGTGGAGAAGGAACCGCCGCGCCGGGGAGAGCTGCGCATCTACCTCGGCGCGGCGCCCGGCGTCGGCAAGACCTACGCCATGCTGGGCGAGGCGCGGCGCCGCCTCGACCGCGGCACCGACGTGGTCGCCGGGCTGGTCGAGACCCACGGCCGGGCGAAAACAGCGGCGCTGCTGGAGGGCATCGAGGCGGTGCCGCGGCGGCGGATGACCTACCGCGGCCGCGACTTCGAGGAGCTGGACGTGGACGCGGTGCTCGCCCGCGCCCCCGAGGTGGCCATTGTGGACGAGCTGGCGCACACCAACGTGCCCGGCTCGCGCAACGAGAAGCGCTGGCAGGACATTGAGGAGCTGCTCGCCGCCGGGATCGACGTGCTGTCGACCGTGAACGTGCAGCACCTGGAGAGCCTGAGCGACGTGGTGGAGCGCATCACCGGCGTCGCGCAGCAGGAGACCGTGCCCGACGACGTCGTGCGCCGGGCCGAGCAGGTGGAGCTGGTCGACATCACGCCCGAGGCGCTGCGGCGGCGGCTCGCGCACGGCAACGTCTACCCGGCGGAGCGGATCGACGCCGCGCTGGGCAACTACTTCCGCACCGGCAACCTCACTGCCCTGCGTGAGCTGGCGCTGCTGTGGGTGGCCGACCAGGTGGACGTGGCGTTGCAGCGCTACCGCGCCGAGCAGCGCATCACCGACACGTGGGAGACGCGGGAGCGGGTGGTCGTCGCGATCACCGGCGGCCCGGAGAGCGAGACGCTGATCCGGCGTGGCAGCCGCATCGCCACCAGGGCCGGAGCGGAGCTGCTGGTGCTGCACGTCCTGCGCGGCGACGGGCTGTCCGCGCTCGGGCACGTCGAGACCGGCCGGTACCGCAAGCTCACCGACCAGCTGGGCGGCACGTTCCACACGGTCGTCGGCGACGACGTGCCGACCGCGCTGCTGGACTTCGCGCGCGGCGTCAACGCGACGCAGCTCGTGCTGGGCACGTCCCGGCGGTCGCGTGTCGCGCGGCTGTTCGACGAGGGCATCGGCGCGACGGTGGTGCAGCGGTCCGGGCAGATCGACGTGCACATGGTGACCCACGACGAGGCAGGCGGACGGCTGCGGTCGTGGCTGGGTAGGCGCAGCCCGCTGGCGCCGTCGCGGCTGCTGGCCGGCTGGGTGCTGGCGTTCCTCGCGCCCGCCCTGGCCACGCTGACCGGGGTGCTGCTGCGCCGGGAGCTGGACTTCTCCACCGACGTGGTCGACTACTTCCTCGCCACGGTGGTGGTCGCGCTGGTCGGCGGGCTGGGACCGGCGCTGGTGGCGGCGCTGCTGTCGGCCGGGTTGCTGAACTTCTTCTTCACCGAACCGCTCTACACGCTGACCGTGCACGCGCAGAGCAACGTGATCACCCTGGTCGCGATGGTCCTGGTCGGGGTGCTGGTCGCGCTGGTCGTGGACCGGGCGGCGCGGCGGGCCACCCAGGCGGCGCAGGCGCGCACGGAGGCGGCGTTGCTGGCGTCCTACGCGCGCACGGTGCTGACCAACGCCGAGCCGTTGCCGCGGCTGCTGGAGAAGGTGCGCGAGAACTTCGGCATGGAATGCGTGGTGCTGCTGGAAAAGCGCGACGGGAACTGGCAGGTGGCCGAGCACGCCGGCGTCAACCCGTGCGGCAAGCCGGACGAAGCCGATGTGGACATCCCGGTCACCGCGGACGTGCACCTGACGTTGCGGGGCCGGGCGTTGCCCGCGGCGGACCGGCGCGCGCTGGAGGCGGCGGCCGGGCAGGCGCTGCTCGCGTTGCGGCAGCAGCGGATGGCGGCCGCACAGGCGGAAGCCGAGCGCCAGGCCGAGGCGACCCAGCTGCGCACGGCGTTGCTGTCCGCGCTGGGCCATGACCTGCGCACGCCGTTGACCTCGATCAAGGCCGCGATCGGGAGCCTGCGGGCGCAGGACATCGACCTGTCGCCGGAGGACACCGAGGAGCTGCTGGAGGCGGCGGAGGAGTCGACCGACCGGCTCGCCCGGCTGGTGAACAACCTGCTCGACTCGTCGCGGCTGGCGGCCGGGGCGGTGCGGACGCACCTGCGGCCGGTGGGGTACGACGAGGTGGTGGCGCACGCGCTGTCGAATGTGGACGGTTCGGAGTCGGTCGCGGTCGAGGTGGACGAGCGGCTGCCCGCGGTGATGGCCGATCCCGGGCTGCTGGAGCGGGTGATCGCGAACGTGCTGGACAACGCGTTGCGGCACGGCGGCGGTCCGGTGGCGGTGCGGGGTTCGGCGTACGCGGAGTGGGTCGAGCTGCGGATCGTGGATCACGGGCGCGGCTTGAAGAAGGGGATG
The DNA here is from genome assembly GCF_050958625.1 of Amycolatopsis sp. 3B14. NCBI lineage: Bacteria > Bacillati > Actinomycetota > Actinomycetes > Pseudonocardiales > Pseudonocardiaceae > Amycolatopsis > Amycolatopsis sp. 3B14. The sequence goes on along the minus strand of NZ_JBHZEN010000015.1, from coordinate 26,634 downwards.
GCGGAGGCGGCGTTCGCGCCATTTCAAAGGCTCGGGGACCGGGACGCGACGCCCGGGGTCGGGCTCGGGTTGTCCGTCGCGAAAGGATTCACCCAGGCCATGGGCGGCACGATCCGGGCGGAGGACACGCCCGGTGGCGGGCTCACAGTGGTGGTGGCGCTCAAGGCGTGCCAGGCTCCCGACGTGGTGCCGGTGGTGCTGAAGGAGGTGGCTCCGTGACCGAGCAGACCGGCACGGTACTGGTGGTCGACGACGAGCCGCAGATCGTGCGCGCGCTGCGGATCAACCTGACCGCGCGCGGGTACAAGGTGGTGACGGCGCACGACGGGGCGGCGGCGCTGCGGGCGGTGGCCGACACGAAGCCGGACGTCGTGGTGTTGGACCTGGGGTTGCCGGACATCGACGGCACGGACGTGATCACCGGGCTGCGCGGGTGGACCACGGTGCCGATCATCGTGTTGTCCGCGCGCGGCGAGTCGCCCGACAAGGTGAAGGCGCTCGACCTGGGCGCGGATGATTACGTGACGAAGCCGTTCGGGATGGACGAGTTGCTCGCCAGGCTGCGCGCGGCCATGCGGCGCTCCGCGGTGCCGTCCGCGGAGGGCGAGGCGCTGATCGAGACCGAGTCGTTCACGCTGGACCTGCTGGCGAAGAAGGTGCACCGCGACGGGGTCGAGGTGCACCTGACGAAGACCGAGTGGGGGGTGCTGGAGCTGCTGGTGCGCAACCGCGGCCGGTTGGTGGCGCAGAAGCAGCTGCTGCGGGAGGTGTGGGGTCCGGGGTACGAGAACGAGTCCCACTACCTGCGGGTCTACCTGGCACAGCTGCGGCGGAAACTGGAGCGGGAGCCGTCCCGGCCGAGGCACCTGATCACGGAGCCCGGGATGGGGTACCGCTTCGAGGCCTGATCCCGGCGCCCGGTGGCCCCCGCCGGCGGCGCGGCCCCGCGGCGGGGGCGGGCGATTCGCCGTGGTGGGTGGGAACCGCCGCTCGGGAGGGGTGAACCCGCCGTTGGGGGCAATTCGCTCCCGTAGGCGGGAAGGTCGCCGCCCGGGGCGGCCAGCTCGCCCTCGGAGGCGGCGAACCCGCCGCCGGAAGGGACGACCCGCCGCCTGGTGTGGTCAAGTCGCCGCCGGGGTCGGCGGGTTCGCCGTCCGGGGTGGTCAAGTCGCCGCCCGGAGTGGCTGACTTGTCGCCCGGAGCGGTCGCCCGAGGGTGATCCGCCCTGTCAACATCCGGCGACTTCCGTACCAGGGCAGAGATCCGGGCGTCGCCCGATGTGGGCGGCTTTCCCGGGCGGCAGCCTCGGAAGCATGCTCAAGAGTTGGCGGCACGCGGCCGTCTGGTTGCACATCATCACGTCCGTCGGCTGGATGGCCGAGGCGCTCACGTTGTTCGTGCTCATGCTGATCGGCTCGGGCGGGGATCCCGTCCGCCGGGCGAGCGCGATGTCCATGGCCCACGCCATCGACCTGCACCTGCTCGCCCCGCTGGCCAACGCGTCCGCGTTCACCGGGTTCCTGCTCGCGGCCGCGACGCCGTGGGGGTTCTTCCGGCACTGGTGGGTGTTCGGCAAGTTCACGATCACCGTGGTGCAGTTCAACGTCGCCATCATCGTGCTGTCCCCGGCCCTGGCGGACGCCGAGCAGGCGGCCCTGGCAGGGGATCCGTCACCCGCGCCGTGGGGTCTCGTCGCCGGCACCGTGCTCATGGTGAGCGCGATCGCGTTCCAGGCCTGGCTGTCGGTAGCGAAACCGTGGAAGCGCACGCCCTGGGCCGGTGCCGCGAAACCGCAGACCGGGCCGGTGTGGGTGTTCGCCGCCGCGGTGTGCGCCCCGCTCGCCGACGCCGGGATCGGCCTGGTGCTGGGCTTTCCGATCCCGCTGCTGTCGGTGATCGCGCTGGTGACGCGGCTGGTCAGCCGATCACGAGGAAGTCGACGGGTCCGAGCTGCCGCTACCGTTTGACGACGACGGGTCCTCGGGAGTGCTGCTGTCGGTGGTCGGCGACGTTGTGCTGCTGCTGGTGGACGTCGTCGGGCCGCTGGTCGGCGAAGTCGTGTCCGGCGGGGTGCTCGTCGGCTTCGTGCTGGTCGGCTTCGTGGTGGTGTCGCTGCGCGGGGGAGTGGTCGTGGTGCCCGGCGGGAGCGTGGTGCCGGGCGGGATCACGGTGCCGGGCGGCAGCGGCGTGCCGGGCGGCAGCACTATCGGCGCCTCGCCGGAGCCCTCGGCCGGCACCAGCGTCACGACCTGCGTCCCGTCCGGGTTGGTGGTCACCACGGCCGTGCGGGTGCCCGCGGGGATCGCCACGCCGTCGACGGTCACCGGCGTCTGGCCGGGCGCCGCGTCACCGGGGATGAGCTGCGCCCCCGACGTCGAGTTGGTGCCCCCCGGCACCGCGACCTTCGGCGAGCCGCCCGGTGCGATGATCGTGGCCAGTCCGCCGAACGCGGTGGCGAGCACGACGCCGCTGACCGCGAGCAGCACGTAGCCGCTGCGCTGGCTGCGCGAGGCGGAGTCGCGTGGCGGGGACACCTCGGTCCGACGACCCACGTGGGCCATTTGACGCTCCTTGACTGGCGGGGAAACCGGCTTGAGCACATCCGGACGGGTGAGCCCGAATGGTGGCGCCTGCCGGGGAGATTAGCACTGGGAGTGAATACCGATCTGTCCAGGAGCACCGGCATGATCACCCTCCGCATTCGGAAAGCTTCCGGCAGGATAGGGGACGTGACGGGTGAAAAGGACGCCGTCCGGCTCACGGCGTGGGTCGGCGGACGGGTTCAGGGAGTGGGTTTCCGCTGGTGGACCAGGTGCAGGGCGCTGGAGCTCGGCCTGGTCGGCAGTGCGCGCAACCTCGACGACGGGCGTGTTCGGGTATTGGCGGAGGGTAGTCGGGACAACTGTCAGCAGCTACTTGACACCCTTCGCTCAACATCATCACCCGGTCGTGTGGATCAAGTCGTCGAGCACTGGTCGCCGGCGCAGGGCGGGCTGGACGGCTTCGTCGAGGAGTGACACCTGGGGCGGCTGAGCACAGTGGGACTCCCGGGGACAACACGCCCACGGGCATGACCGGGACGCCCACCCGCCCCCGATAGACTCCGTGGATCACCCAGGCGTTGAAGGGTCCCGCCACGTGCATCTCAAGAGCTTGACGCTGAAGGGCTTCAAGTCCTTCGCCTCGGCTACCACCTTGCGGTTCGAACCGGGCATCACCTGCGTCGTCGGCCCGAACGGGTCGGGGAAGTCGAACGTGCTCGACGCGCTGCGGTGGGTGATGGGCACGCAGGGCGCGAAGGACCTGCGCGGCGGCAAGATGGAGGACGTCATCTTCGCCGGCACCTCCGGCCGCGCCCCGCTGGGCCGCGCCGAGGTCACCCTGACCATCGACAACGCCGACGGCGCACTGCCGATCGAGTACAGCGAGGTCTCGATCACGCGCCGGATGTTCCGCGACGGCGCCAGCGAGTACGAGATCAACGGCAGCTCGTGCCGCCTGCTGGACATCCAGGAGCTGCTGTCGGACTCCGGCATCGGCCGCGAGATGCACGTCATCGTCGGCCAGGGGCAGCTGGCGCAGATCCTGGAGTCGAAGCCGGAGGAGCGCCGCGCCTTCATCGAGGAGGCCGCGGGGGTGCTCAAGCACCGCAAGCGCAAGGAAAAGGCGCTGCGGAAGCTCACCGCGATGCAGGCGAACCTGGACCGCCTCAACGACCTGACCGCCGAGCTGCGCCGCCAGCTCAAGCCGCTGGGCAAGCAGGCCGAGATCGCCCGCAAGGCGCAGGCCGTGCAGGCCGAACTGCGGGACTCGCGGCTGCGGCTGCTGGCCGACGACCTGGTGACCCAGCGCGAGGCGATCGCGCGCGAGGAGGCGGACGAGAACGCCGCCCGCGCCCGCCGCGCCGAGGTGGAGCAGGCGCTCGAACTCGCCGGCGCCGAAGAGGCCCAGCTGGAGGCGATGGTCGCGGAGGACGCGCCGCGCCTCAACGCCGCGCAGGACACCTGGTTCAAGCTGTCCGCGCTCGGCGAGCGGCTGCGCGGCACGGTGCGGCTGGCGGTGGAGCGGCAGCGGCACCTGTCCGCCGACGTCGAGACCTCGACGGGCGGCCGCGACCCGGAGGAGCTGCTGGCCGAGGCCGAGCAGGTCGCCGAGCGCGAGGCCGAGCTGAACGAAGCGGTGATGATCGCCCGCGAGACGCTCGCCGAGGCCGTGCTGCGCCGCGAGGAGCTGGAGCACGAGGTCCAGGCCGCGGAGAAGGCCCACATGGCCGCGGTGCGCGCGATCGCCGACCGGCGCGAAGGCCTGGCGAAGCTCACTGGCCAGGTCGAGGCGCTGCGCAGCAAGAACAGTGCGACCTCGGACGAGATTGACCGCCTCACCGCGGCCATCGACGAGGCCGCGGCGCGTGCCGAGCTGGCGGTCGAGGAGCTGGAGGAGGCCAGGGCCGAGGGCGGGGTCGAGGAGTCCGACGACGCCGACCTGCAGGACCGGCACGACCGCGCGGTGCAGGCCAACCAGGCCGCCAAGGCCCGGGTCGAGGAGCTGGTCAAGGCCGAGCGGCAGGCCGAGCGCGAGATCGCGTCGGAGAAGGCGCGCGTGGACGCGCTGTCGATGGGGCTGCGGCGCAAGGACGGCGCCGGTGAGCTGCTCGGCGCGAGCGATCAGCTGCCCGGGCTGCTCGGCTCGGTCGCCGCGCTGCTGTCGGTCGAGACCGGCTACGAGGTCGCGCTCGCCGCGGCGCTCGGCCCGGTCGCCGACGCGGTCGCGGTGCAGGGTGGCGACGAGGCGATCGCGGCACTGAAGTTCTTGAAGGACAACGACTCCGGCCGCGCCGGGGTGCTGCTCGGCGGCGCTCCGTACACAGTGGACACCTCGGCTTGGCCGTCGCTGCCGGACGGTGCGCGCTGGGCCCGGGACGTCGTCACCGCGCCGGAGCCGCTGCGTCCGGCGGTGGAGCGCGCGCTGGACCGGATCGCGGTCGTGGACACCCTGGAGACGGCGCGGCAGCTGGTCGCGGCGCACCCGGAGGTCAGCGCCGTGACCGCCGGGGGCGACGTGTTCGGTTCGCACTGGGCCGTCGGCGGTTCCGGCCGCAGCGAGAGCGTCATCGAGGTGCAGGCCGCGGTCGACGAGGCGCGCGACCGGCTGATGGCCGCGGAACGCCGCCTGGAGCAGACGGCCGCCGAGCTGGAGGGCGCCCGCGCCGAGCAGCAGGCGCGGCGCGAAGAGGTGGCCCAGGCGAAGGAAGCGCTGTCCGAGGCGAAGGTCCGCAAGGCCAGGTCGTCGGAGCGGCTGAACCGGCTGCAGCAGGCCGCGCGGTCCGCCGAGGCCGAGGTGACGCGGCTGCGGGACCAGCGCGCGAAGGTCGAGGCCAGCCGTGAGCAGGCGCTGGCCAGCCTGGCGGAGCTGGAGGAGCGGCTGGCCGCGGTCGCCGAGCAGCCGGTGGACGAGGACCCGGACACCAGCGCGCGCGACGAGGCCGCGGAGCGGCTGGCGGCGGTGCGCCAGGAGGAGGTCGAGTCGCGGCTGGCGCTGCGGACCTCCGAGGAGCGGGCACGCAGCATCGCCGGCCGCGCGGACTCGCTGCGCCGGGCCGCGCACGCGGAGCGCGCGGCGCGGGAGCGGGCCGAGAAGGCGCGGGCGGCGCGGGCCCGTGGCGCGGAAATCGCCGCGGCCGTGGTCGACGCGGGTGAGCTGGCGCTGGAGCGGATCGAGCTGTCGGTGCAGCGGGCCGCCGCCGAGCGCGACGAAGCCCAGGCCGTGCGCCAGCAGCGCGAGGCCGCGCTCACCCAGGTGCGCAACAAGGTTCGCGAGCTGACCCACGAGCTGGAGAAGCTGACCGACGCGGTGCACCGGGACGAGGTGCTGCGCGCCGAGCAGCGACTGCGGCTGGAGCAGCTGGAGACGAAGATCGCCGAGGACTTCGGCATCGGCCTGGAGGACCTGGTCGCCGAGTACGGCCCGGACGTGCCCGTGCCGCCGAGCGCGCAGGAGATGGCCGAGTACGAGGAGGCCAAGGCGAACGGCGAGCAGGTCAGCGCCCCGCCGTCGATCCCGTACGACCGCAGCACCCAGGAGCGGCGCGCGAAGCGGGCCGAACGGGACCTCGCGACTCTGGGCAAGGTCAACCCGCTCGCGCTGGAGGAGTTCGCCGCGCTGGAGGAACGGTACAAGTTCCTGTCCACCCAGCTGGAAGACCTGAAGGCCACGCGCAAGGACCTGCTCACGGTCATCAAGGAGGTGGACGACAAGATCCTCGAGGTCTTCACGTCCGCCTACCACGACGTCGCCCGCGAGTTCGAGACGGTGTTCTCGGTGCTCTTCCCCGGCGGCGACGGCCGGATGGTGCTGACCGAGCCGGACGACATGCTCGCGACCGGCGTGGACGTCGAGGCGCGCCCGCCGGGCAAGAAGGTCAAGCGCCTGTCGCTGCTGTCCGGTGGCGAGAAGTCGCTGGTCGCGGTCGCGATGCTGGTCGCGATCTTCCGAGCGCGCCCCTCGCCGTTCTACGTGATGGACGAGGTCGAGGCCGCGCTGGACGACACCAACATGCGGCGCCTGATCGGCCTGCTGGAGCAGCTGCGGGAGTCCTCGCAGCTGATCATCATCACGCACCAGAAGCCGACGATGGAGATCGCGGACGCCCTCTACGGGGTCAGCATGCAGGGCGACGGCATCACGAAGGTGATCAGCCAGCGCCTCCGCCAGGAGGCCTGAGGACCACCGCGGGTCGGGCGCACGGCAACGCAACGACGCCGACCAACGCCCCAGACCTCCCCCGCGCCCGGGTTTTGACACCCACTTCCCTCGAAAGTGTCCGTTTCGATCACTCCTGCCCGGCAATAACCCTCAGTGTCTGATCCGTAACCACCCATGTGGCGCTAGACACACTGAAGCCACCAGGCGCTAAGTTCAGAAAACGATTACTCGCGCTCCGGCGCGGCGGTCCGTCCAGGCTGGGGGTCCCCACTGTGCCCAAAAGTTCCTTCGTCGCGCCCAAAAACCGCTCCGTGATCGTCGTGCTCGGGCTGGTTCTCGCGCTCGTCGTCGGTGTTCCCGCCGGTGCGGCGCCTGCTCCCGGGGCGAGCGACAAGGGACCCGTTGGCTGGGACGTCTACCGATCGATCGACGGGCTCGCCCGGATGCGGCCCGGTGAGCAGGTCAAGCAGTTCTCCAGTTTCGACCGGGCGGGCAACAACGACGACGGCTTCGTCGGCACCTACTCGTGCCTGCGCGAGGAGGCCAACGGGGACTGCCTGCTCGCCGACGCGCGCGGGCCGGGCGAGGTGTCCTCGATCTGGTTCACCTACGAGTCGACGTCGGTCGCCGCGATCGGGCGGATCAAGATCGAACTGGACGGCAAGGTCGTGCTGCAGGGTTCGTTGCAGGACATCGTGAACGGCGCGCAGGGCGCGCCGTTCGTGTGGCCGCTGGTGGGGAACTCGGCCGACACCATGGGCGGCGCGGCGATCAAGGTGCCGATGCCGTACACGACCTCGATGCGGATCACCACCGAGAACAACCCGCACTTCTACCACGTCACCTACCGGCAGTTCGCCGACGCGGCGGGGGTGCGCACGTTCAACCCGGCCGACAAGGCCACGGACGTCATCCAGCGCCTGCGCGGGTTCGGCGTGCGCGACCCGAAACCGGCGGCGCCAGGGGCGCGGGTCCAGTCGGCCGCGGTCGACGTGCCTGCCGGGTCCGCGGCCTCGATCCCGTTGCCGTCCGGCGCGCGGCGCATCACACAGCTCAACCTCCGGTTGCCGCAGGTCATCGCGGCACCCGGGCTGTCCGACGACGGCCGCGCGTACGGCGCGGGCGGCAGCTCGTTCACCGCGACCGTGGCCCCGGAGAACGACGGCGTGCGGATCACCCGCCGCGTCGACGCCGGCATCGGCGAACAACGCGCGGACCTGCTGGTCGGCGGGCGTCCGGCCGGCCAGTTCTACAGCGGCCCGGCCCGCGCCGGGGGCGGCTGGCTGGACCAGGTCGTCGAGGTGCCCGCGGACCTGACCCGCAACCGGTCGCAGGTGCAGGTCGCGACCAGGTTCGTGTCCTCCGCCGAGGACGTCAACGAGTTCCGGTACGAGGTGCACAGCAAGGTCGGCGGGCAGTGGGTGCGCACCGACGTGCTCGACCTCGGCCACAACCACCCCAACGAAGAGGCCGTGCACGGGTACCGGGTGGACGGTGAGCGGTGGGCAGGGCTGCGGCGTTTCCGCTACCCGGCCGACCCCGGGCAGGCCACGGCGTCCGAGGCGGTGCTGGAGGGCCTGCGGCTGCGGCTGACCTTCGACGGGCAGACCACGGTCGACGCCCCGGTCGGGGAGTTCTTCGGCTCCGGGCTCGGCAAGTACGCGTCGCGGACGCTGCTGCACGCCATCGACACCACGGAGAACGGCGCGTTCACGGCGTGGTGGCCGATGCCGTACGCCCGCAGCGCGGTGGCGGAACTGGTCAACACCTCGGGCGTGCCGGTCACCGGGGGCAGCCTGGAGGTGACCTCCGCGCCGGACTCGGGCGTGGCCGCGGGCCTGCGGGACGGCACCCTCGGCTACTTCCACGCGACCCACCACCGGGCCGCGACGGTGTCCGGTCAGGACTGGAACTTCCTCACCGCGCAAGGGCGGGGCGTGTTCTACGGGGTCACCTCCAGCATGCGCGGCGGCATCCCGCCGGGGCAGAACCAGCTGAACTACCTCGAAGGCGACGAGCGGATGTACCCGAACGGCTCGGCCAGCCCGGCGATCCACGGCACCGGGTCCGAGGACTTCTACGAGTCCGGCTGGTACTTCCAGGACGGCCGCGACGGCGGGGTCGAGGGCGTGCCGTACGCGATGCCGCAGGCGGGGCTGGTCAGCCGGGAAGACGCGAGCGACGGCTGCCAGTACGTGTGCCTCAACGCCTACCGGCTGATGATCGGCGACGGGGTGCCGTTCGGCAACGGCATCGAGTTCGACATCGAGCACGGCGACCGGTCGTCGATGCCTGCCGACTACAGCTCGACCGCGTACTGGTACGGGCAGAGCACGCCGTCGATGAGCCAGAGCGACGTGGTCGAGGTCGGCGACGACGCGAGCCGGTCGCAGCACGGGTATTCGGCGCCGGGCGAAACACGCGAGTCGCTGACGTCAACGTTCGAGGGCAAGCGGGACCGCACGCCGGTCACCGGGACCACGACGGCCACCACCCAGCCGGTCACGTTCACCGCGCGGGTGGACCAGTCCAACGGCGGCTTGCGGTTGCACCGGGTTTCCGACCAGGCCCAGGCGTTCCAGCACGCGCGGGTGTTCGTGAACGACCGGCTCGTCGGCGAGTGGTACCAGCCGCTGGGCAACACGCATTCGCGGTGGCTGGAGGACAGTTTCGACATCCCGGCCTCGGCGACGGCAGGCCAGACCTCGGTGCGGGTGCGGCTGGAACCGGTCGCGGGGGCGCCGGCCTGGTCGGCGTCGCGCTACACGGTCTTCTCGCAGGGCGCGCCGACCCAGCCCGCGCAGGACTAGGCAGCGAGCGCTGCTGCGGTGCGCGGAGCCGGTTTGGGGCTGCGTGGGTGTCGGTGTGCTGCGGCCGGGGGCGTTGTGGTGGTTACTCGCGTGCTGTGGGTGCTCGGGCTGAGCGCGGTTGGTGGTCGGGCGGGTGGCGGGGTGTCGCTGCTGTGGTGCGGCGGGCCCGGGCTTGCGGCTGCGCGGGTGGTGGGTGGTCCTGCGGCCGGGGGCGTTGTGGTGGTTATTCGTGTGCTGTGGGTGGTCGGGCTGAGCGCGGTTGGTGGTCGGGCGGGTGGCAGGGTGTCGCTGCTGCGGTGCGGCGGGCCCGGTTTGGGGCTGCGCGGGTGGTTGGTGGTCCTGCGGTCGGGGGCGTTGTGGTGGTTATTCGTGTGTCGTGGGTGGTCGGGCTGAGCGCGGTTGGTGGTCGGGTGGGTGGTGGGGTGTCGCTGCTGCGGTGCGCGGGCCCGGGCGTGCGGCCGCGCGGCTGGATGGTGGTCCAGCCGGTGCGCCGGGGCGGCCGGCCGCATCGCGAGGCCGCTCGGCACGGTGGCTGGCCGCCCGCGAGTGCCGCGTCGGCGCTCTCGCCGCTGCCGCCCCGCCGCGCCGTGCCGGTGATACGCCCACCCAGCGGCCGCACGTCCTAGCTGATGGGCGCCGAACCGTCCCATTCGGACAGTGGCGCGCAGTGCCACCGCCACTTCGTCAGCCTCGGGTGGCCCGGCAGGGACGCCCGCCCGTTGGCCCACAGCAACGTGGGCCACGGGTCGGTGTCCATCGGCGTCCACGGGAACAACCGGTACAGCGCGGCGGCCGCCAGGCGGGGCGTCGGCGAGAACTCCACGCCCAGTCCGCGCGCCGCGTCGGAGGTGTGCACCAGCAGCTCGTCGCACGCCATGGCCGCGAAACCGGACGCGTCGGCGACGCCCCACGGGTGCCAGCCGCGGGCGTCGGGCGAGCTGGTCGCGACCACCGCGGCCAGCACCTTCGCCGTCGTGCCCAGCGTGACCACCAGCTCGGCAGGCTCGGACTCCGGCCGCACCTTCGCCTCCATCGTCGACAGCTCGACCGGCCCGGCCGCGAGGTCGTAGGAGTACCAGTGCACGCAGTCGGCGATGTGGGCGACGACCTGCGCGACCGTCATGTCCATCTCCGGAATCGCGGCCGACCAGTCGCGGTGCAGTTGCCCCGACAGGAACTCCGCGCACTCCTGCGCGGTGGACAGCAGGGCGTTCGCATCCATCTAGACCGGCTCCGGTTCCTTCGCGGCCGTGGTGTCCGGAGTGCGGTGCCGCAGGGACAGCGCGCCGCCCACGACGAGCGTGATCAGTACGCCGAGCAGCGTATACCACGGGAATGCCAGCACGACCGGCTTCGCTCCGGGCGCGGGCGGGATCTTCACCCCCAGCACCACGACCGCCATCACCGCGACTGTCACCACGAACGCGATGATCGCGTCCAGCTGCCGCGCGCGCTTGACCCACATGCCGAGGAAGAACGCGCCCAGCATCGCGCCGTAGGTGTAGCCGGTGATCGACAGGCCCTGCTCGATCACCGGGTTGTTCCGGTTGCTGAACAGCGAACCGAACACCGCGAACACCACCGCCCACACCAGCGTCCAGATCCGGCCGTGCCGCAGCAGTTTCGAATCCTCCGGCTGCCGCTTGGTGAACCGCTGGTAGAGGTCGGCGACCGTCGAGTTGGACAACGCATTGAGCGCCGAGGCCAGCGCGCCCATCGTGGACGCCAGGATCGCGGCGATCAGCAGTCCCGCGACGCCGACCGGCAGTTCGCTGGTGATGAAGTTGGTGAACACGTCGTCGCCCTTCACGCCCAGCTCGGGCAGGGTGCGGAACCCGTTGTGCGCCCACAGCATCGCGCCGACGAACAGGAACAACGCGAACTGGACGGTCACCGCGACGCCGCTGCCGATCAGCGCCTTGCGGCCGTCGGAGACGCTGCGGCAGGCCAGGAACCGCTGCACGATCAGCTGGTCCGTGCCGTGCGAGGCCATGGTGAAGATCGCGCCGCCGACCACGGCCGTGACGAACGCGTACTGGCTGGTCAGCAGGTGCAGGACGTCGAAGTTGAAGTCGAACAGCCGGAAGATCCCGGCGTCCGCGGCGCGCGAGGTCCACCCGTCGGGAAGTTTCCCGGCCAGCACGATCATCGCGATGATCGCGCCGCCGATGTAGACCGACAGCTGGATCACGTCAACCCACACGACTGCCTTGATGCCGCCCACCAGCGCGTAGATCACGGTGAGCGCGGTCAGCACCACCACGATCTGCCAGTACGACGTGTTCAGCCCGAAGTGCTTGAGGATGACCTGGATCGGGATCGCGCCCGCGAACAGCCGCACGCCCTCGGCCAGCAGCCGCGTCACGATGAACGCCACCGACGACACACCCTGCATGGCCGAGCCGAACCGCTCGCCGAGGAACGCGTACGCGGTGGTCTGCTGTCCCTTGAAGTAGCGCGGCAGCAGCACGAACGACACGAGCGTGCGCCCGATGATGTAGCCGAACGGCAGCTGCAGGTAGGTGAGGCCGTTGTAGTTGCCGGACGCCGCCCAGATCAGGCCCGGCGTGCTGATCACGGTGAGCGTGGAGGTCTCGGTGGCGACGATCGAAAAGCACACCGCCCACCACGGCAGGCTGCGTTCGCCGATGAAGTAGTCCGCCGCCGAGCGCTGGCGCCGCCCCACGAGCACGCCGATCGCGGGCATCGCGGCCAGGTAGACCACGATGATCGCCAGGTCAACTGGGTGCATCAGGCACTCCTATCGGTTGGTCCGGGTGGGCCGCTACCCGCAGACGGGTGACGGTCACCGGATGTGGAGCGGGCATCGACAGCGGGTGCGCGCCCGGGGTGATGCAGCCGAGCAGCCGGGGTCCGCGTGCGCCGGTCGCCTCCGGCAGGTTCGCCGGGACACCGTGCCAGGTGAGCCAGCCGAGCAACGCGGTCAGGTACGCCTCCTTCGCGTCGCGGGGCAGGCCGAACTCGTCGCTCGTCGCCAGCCGGGCGGCGGGCAGGTGCCGCGCCAGCGCGCGCATCAGCGACGGGTTGTCGGCGCCGCCGCCGGAGACGATCACGGTGGTCGCGTCCGTGCAGGCGCGGGCGATGGTGACGGCGGTCAGCTCGGTGAGGGTGGCGAGCAGGTCCTCGTCGCGGACGTCGAGGCCGTCCGTCGCGGCACGCAGGTAGCCGGCGTGGAACAGCTCCTTGCCGGTCGACTTCGGTGGCGGGGCCGCGTAGAAGGGCTCGTCGAGGAGGCGGCGGAGCAGTTCCTCGTGAATCTGCCCGCGGGCGGCGATGGCGCCGTCCAGGTCGCTGCTCTGGGCGCCGCCGGTCACCTGGTGCGCGGCGAGGTCGAGCAGGGCGTTGCCCGGGCCGGTGTCGAAGGCCTGCACGCCGTCCGCCCGCACGACGGTCACGTTGGCGATGCCGCCGATGTTCAGCGCGACGGCCGGGGCCAGGTCCCGCAGCCACAACGCGTCGAGCGTGCTGGCCAGGGGAGCGCCGTGCCCGCCTGCCGCGATGTCCCGGACACGCAGGTCGGCGACCACCGGCAGCCCGGTCCGTTCCGCGATCCAGGCCGGCTGTCCCAGCTGCAGGGAGCCGCGGGCGCGGCCGCCGTCGACCCAGTGGAAGACGGTCTGGCCGAGGGAGGCGACGAGGTCCGCGGTGCCGGACAAGGTGCTCGCGGCTTCGGCGAAGGCCTGCCCCACCCTGGTGTCCAGGCGCGTGACCTGCTCGACGGTGGTTCCGGACGGCGGGAGCGCCGCGAGCACCTCCCGCCGCAGGTCGCCGGGGTAGGGGACCGACGAGTGCCCGAGCGGGACGAGCACGACCTCGTCGCCGGACGCGGTCAACTCGGCCAGTGCCACGTCGATCCCGTCGACCGACGTGCCGGAGATGAGCCCGACGACGCGCATGACCGAGTGGTCTAGTCCTTTTTTGACCGGAGCGCAAGGCATCCGGTGAGTTTTTGTCCGCGAGGGGTGTCCTGCCCGGTCAACCAGCAGATGCGAGGATGGCCACGTGGCGGAAAACCTCTGGTTCTGGATCATCCTGGTGGTCGTCGTCCTGCTGGCGATCCTCCTCATCACCGGTCTGGTCTTCGCCCGCAGGCGGCGGATCAGCCTGACCGAGGCGGAGCCGGAGCGGGAGACCAAGCCTCCGAGAGGCGGGAACTACCAGGCCGGCGGCGGCATCGCCCTGGCGCCTGGTGGTCAGAAGACGGAGACGGCCGAACCGCCCGAGCACCCCGCGGGTGAGCGCACCGAGGTGGACGGGCAGCCGGGTGTCGGCGACGACGCCTCCGTGCCCCGCGACTCGCCGCGCCGGGGCATCGTCGACGTTGGCCTCCCGGAGGCCGAGGCGCCCGCGCCGCCGGCGCAGGTCCCGGCCACCCCCGAGGTGCCTGCGACGCCCGAGGTGCCTGCCGCGCGTGAGCCGGAGAAGGTCGCGGTCGCGGTCGAGGAGCCGGAGCCGGTCTCCGGGCGGATCGAGCGGCTGCGCGGGCGGCTGTCGAAGTCCCGGTCGATGTTCGGGCAGAGCCTGCTCGGCCTGCTCGGGGCCGGTGACCTGGACGAGGACTCGTGGCAGGACGTCGAGGACACCCTGCTGATGGCGGACCTCGGCGCGGCCACGACGACGGAGATCGTGGAGACGCTGCGGACCGAGCTGACCGCGCGGGCGGTGCGGACGTCCGCGGAGGCGCGCACGGTGCTCAAGACCGTGCTGACCAACGCGCTGCACCCGGACTGGGACCGCTCGGTGCGGGCGCTCGCGCACACCGTGGACGGGACGAAGCAGCCGGCCGTCGTGCTCGTCGCGGGTGTCAACGGCACCGGCAAGACCACGACGACGGGCAAGCTCGCGCGGGTGCTGGTCGCGCAGGGCAGCGAGGTGCTGCTGGGCGCCGCGGACACCTTCCGCGCGGCGGCGGCCGAGCAGCTGCAGACCTGGTCGGAGCGGGTCGGGGCCGAGGTCGTGCGCGGCAAGGAGGGCGCCGACCCGGCGTCCGTGGCGTTCGACGCGGTCAAGCGGGGCGTGGACGCCGGGGTCGACGCGGTGCTGATCGACACGGCGGGCCGCCTGCACACGAAGACCGGCTTGATGGACGAGCTCGGCAAGGTCAAGCGGGTCGTCGAGAAGCAGGCCAAGGTCGACGAGGTGCTGCTGGTCCTCGACGCCACGACCGGCCAGAACGGGCTGATGCAGGCCCGCGTGTTCCGGGAGGTCGTGAACGTCACCGGGATCGTGCTGACCAAGCTCGACGGCACCGCCAAGGGCGGCATCGTGTTCCAGGTCCAGCGGGAACTCGGGGTGCCCGTGAAGCTCGTCGGACTGGGCGAAGGGCCGGACGACCTGGCGCCCTTCGAGCCGGCCGCCTTCGTGGACGCCCTGCTCGGATGAGCCGTCACCCGTCCGGGTGAGATGATCATAAACGCCGTACAAGGTCGGCTGGATTTCGCCAGTCTGTGAAGGCGCGCCGCGGGGAGCGGCGCGCCTTTTCCTTGACTGGGGGTGGGCGATGACCGGCTTCGGCGCGGTCCCGGACGAACTGCGGCAGACGGCGAGCACCATCGGGGACGTCGTGTCCGGCGTCGCAGGCGTGGCCTTCCGCGCACCGGCCGGCGACTACGGGCACGCCGGCGTGCAGGCGGGCTGGACCGATTTCCTCCGCGAGATGGAGGCGCAGCTGAAGAAGCTGCGCGCCAAGGCCGAGGAGCACGGCGAGAGCCTGCGTGTCGCGGCAGGCGTGTACCTGGAGTCGGACGACGACGCCGGCCGGTCCCTGGCCGGCATCGGCGAGCTGATCGGCGAGACCGGTGACCCGCTCGGCGGCGTGGTCGGCGGCGGCTTCGCCGGTGCTCGCGTGACGGGCAGCGCGTCCGCGAGCGTCGCCGGTCTCCAGGGCGCCGCCAGTGGTCCGGTCGAGCAGGCCGGGATCATGAGCCCGGAACGCGCGCGCGAACTGTTCCCGGACGGCGGCAGCATCTCCAGCCGGCTGAACCCCGCCGAGTTCGACGCCGACGAGCGGACCTACTGATGGCCGCCGGACTCGGTGAGACGACCAACCCCAGGGAGCTGATCCCGGGCGAGCCGGAGCTGATCGCAGGCGACCTGCGCGACCTGGTCGCCGGCATCCAGCAGATCGGCACCACCGGCGACGGGCTCGCCGGGATCGCCCCCGCGCAGTGGAGCGGTGCGGCCGCCGACGCCTTCCGGGAGGCGTTCGGCGCGGAGCCGCCCAAGTGGATCGAGACCGCGGCGCTCCTCGGCCAGGGCGGTCAGGCGCTCGCGGACTTCGGCGACGCGCTGACCTGGGCGCAGTCCGAAGCGCAGCGCGCCATCGAGATGTACACCGAGGCGCAGGCCGCCTCCCGCGCGGCAGCCGCCCAGTACGACGCCCAGGCCGCGCAGGCCCAGGCCGTCGGTCAGGCTCTCGCCCCGTTCCAGGACCCCGGCGAGGCCCTGGCGAGGGAAGCCCAGTCGGTGCTCGACTTCGCTCGCGCCCACGTGAGCCAGATCGGCGATTCCGTCGCGGCGGCCTTCGGATTCGAGCCCGACGGCGACGGCGGGTACCGCAAGGAGCTCGGCGAGAAGAGCCACGAACCCGGGAGGCGGAAGGGGTTCGAGTGGGGCTCCCAGTCCGACGGGATGCTCAGTGACCGGATCGACGAGACCCTCGAAGCGCTCGGCTTCGACCTCTCGGACGAGACCTTCAGCGCCTCCGCGAGCGGGGAGCTGCTGGGTGGGAGCCTGGACGGCTCCTTCGGCGCCGGCGCGCTGTCGGGATCGGGGAAGCTCGAAGGCTCGCTCTTCGGTGCCAGCGCCGGCGTGTCCGGAAGCGCCAACGCCCTCGGTCTGACCGCGGCGGCGAACGCCGAGGCGTGGCTGGCGAAGGGGTCGGCAGAGGGGCAGGTCAAGCTCGGGGAGCACGCCGGCGCTTCCGGGCACGCGGAAGCCTCCGTTGGAGCGCGCGCCGAGGCCGAGGGAAGCGCGAGCCTGACCGGTGTCCGGGGCAGCCTGGGAGGCTCTGCCGGCGTCCGAGCCGGTGTCGCGGCGAGCGCCGAGGGGGCTGGCCTCAGCGCGGGCGTTCACGGCGGGCTCTCGGCCGGGGTCGGTGCGCACGCGGACGGCCAGATCGGGATGGGTGACGACGGCAAGTTCCACCTGAGCGCGTCGCTCGGCCTGACCTTGGGCATCGGCGCGGACGTCGGGTTCGACATCGCGATCGACCCGCAGGAGGTCGTGGACACTGTGACGGACGTGGCCGACGACGTTGCCGACATCGCGACGGACGTCGGGCACGGGCTGGCCAACGCCGCGGACGCGGTCGCGGACTTCCTGTTCTAGGACGGAGACGGAGACATCGTGGTAGCCACCATTCCGGTGCCGATCCAGTTCTCGCTGCCCGAGGGCTGGCAGTCGGTGCGACCGGCCGAGGTCAAGGCCGACGAGGCCGCGTTCGTGGCCCTGCGCCCGCCCGCGGTCAAGGGGTTCACCCCGAACATCACGATCAGCGGCGAGCTGCACCCCCGCGACGTGTCGCTGACCGAACTCGCCGACGCGGCGCTGGACCGGCTGCGGCGCGGCGCGCCGGACGCCCAGCTCGGCAGGCGCAAGGAGGCCGGGTCCGCGGGCGGCCCCGGCCTGACGCAGGCTGTGCGCCTGTCCCTGCTGCTGAACGGCAAGCCCGAGCAGGTGGTGCAGCTCCAGGTGTTCCTCGGCATCCGCGACACCCGTGAGCCGAGCCGGTACGCCGTGCTGCAGATCGTGCTCAGCTCGCTCGCCGAGCAGTTCGACCAGGTCGTCGGCGACTTCCACGAATTCCTGTCGACCATCCGCCCGGAGGAGACGCGGTGAGCGAGTTCGCCCAGCAGTTGCTGCGCCGGATCGAGGCCATCGACACCGCGGCGGCCGACAACCGCCGCCGCGCCCAGGCCTACGAGCAGATGGCCGGGGAACTGAAGGACGTGACCGCCGAGGCGGTCTCGCCGGACGGCGCCGTCCGGGTCGTCGCGGGCGCGGGCGGCGAGGTCAAGGCGGTGACCTTCGGCGAACGCGTCCGCGACCTGCCGCCGGCCGCGCTGTCCGCGGCGGTGATGCACACCCTCGCGGTCGCGCGGGCCGCCGCGGCCAGGCAGCAGGCCGAGGTCGTGCGCCGGGGCCTCGGCGACACCGAGCTGCTGGACCGTGTGCTCGACGCGGACGAGAACACGTTCGGCGACCAGCGGCCGAAACACCCGGGTCCGGCTCCCGTGTTCGTCCCACCTCGCGAAGAGGAACCGCTGGAGAGCGCCGACCAGCTCTTCGAGGAGCGCCCGGCTGTTCCGCCGCCACCGCCTCCCGCCCCGACGCCGGTGCCGCCTCGTGCGCCCGCGGCGCACCGGCGGCCGCCCGCGCAGGACGACGAGCCGTTCGAGGAGACCGACCTGTTCGCGGACGGTTCGGGCCGGTGAGCGCGGGAGCGGTCGTCGCGATGGCGGTCGGCGGGTCGGTGCTCTTCATGGGGCTGATCACCTGGCTGATCGTGTGGTTCAACCGCAGGCAGGGTGCCGCCGCGGCGGTCACGCTCGCCAAGTTGCGCGAGGAGTTGCCGCGGCGGGGGTGGACGTACGTCGAGCGCGACGATTCGTTGGCCGAGGCCTACAACCGGCAGTACGAGCAGTTCTGGAGCCCGGAGCAGAGCCAGTTCTGGCGGCCGAACCAGCCGGTATGGCGGTCCGGCTTCCAGGCCAAGGCGCCGGGGCCGCTGGAGCAGCACTTCATCCGGCCGCCGCACGCGCGAAGCGCTCACGACATCATCACCGGCACCCACCGCGGCCGCCCGTTCGTCGCCGCGACGCTCGAAATCTTCTACATGCACCAGATCACCACCGAACTCTGCATCTGGGTGCGCACGCCCGCGCCGTGCCCGCCGGTGTACGTGCGGCAGACGGTGGGAATGGTCAGCAAGATCAACGCGGCCGTCGGGCAGGGCGACTTCCGCACCGGCCACCCGGCCTTCGACGACCGGTTCGACGTCAACGGGCCGGACGAGCGGTTCCTCGCCCACGTGATCACCCCGGCATTGGCGGAGTTCCTGCTCACCGATGAGCGCCGGTTCCGCGGGTTCACGCTGTTCGCCGACCGCGTCGACGCCCTCGACCGGATCCGCGACCACCGTGATCCCGCCGAACTGGTCGCGGCGCTCGACCTCCGCTGCGACATCCTCGACCGCATCCCCCTGATCGGGTGAGAAGATCGGGAACGCTGTACAAGCCAGGTCAGAGCAGTGCAGGATGTGAGGGCGCGTCGCTGGGGAGGCGGCGCGCTCTTTCACTTCCTGGGGGTTCTCGCAATGTTCCGCGCCGCGCTCGTCGTCTGCTCCGCCCTGCTGCTCGCCGGCTGCACGGTCACCGTCGGGACGACCCGTTCGCTCAGTCAGGAGACCGTCGAGCAGGGGATTTCCGACACGGTCCTCAGCATGGTCGGGCACCGGCCCGAGGCGGTCGATTGCCCGGATCCGCTGACCGCGCAGCCGGGTAAGACCGCTCGCTGCGTGCTCACCGTCGGGGGCAAGCGCTACGGGGTCACCGCGACTGTCACCGCAGTCGCGAACGGCGGCGCCGACTACCACATCCAGGTCGACGACCAGCCCCTCGAAAACCCCTGGTTCGGCTGATCAGGCGCTCTCCGCGAGGTGCGTCGACAACGTCGCCGCCGTCGCCTGGACCAGCGGGGCGATCCGCGAGACCGCCTCACGTGTCAGCCGCCCGGACGGGCCGGACACCGAGACCGCCGCGGGAGCCGGTGTTCCGGTGAGCGGGACCGCGATGCACCGCACTCCCAGTTCCTGCTCGCTCTCGTCGACGGCGTAGCCCTGCGCCGCCACCTGGGCGAGGTGCGCCAGCAGCTCGTCGGGGTCCGTGAAGGTGTGGTCGGTGTACGCGGGCATGCCCGTGCGGTCCAGCAACGCGCGGACGTCCTCGGCGGGCAGCTGCGACAGGATGGCCTTCCCGACGCCCGTCCCGTGGGGCAGCACCCGCCGCCCGACCTCGGTGAACATCCGCATCGAGTGCTTCGACGGCACCTGCGACACGTACACCACCTCGTCGCGCTCCAGCACCGCCAGGTTCGCCGTCTCGCCGGTCGCCTCCACCAGTTCCGCCAGCAGCGGACGCGCCCACGTGCCGAACTGCATGCTCGCGTTCTCGCCGAGCCGGATCAGCCGCGCCCCCAGCGCGTACTTCCGGTTCGTGTTCTGCCTCACGTAGCCGAGCTGCACGAGCGTGCGGATCAGGCGGTGGATCGTCGGCATCGGCAGGCCGGACGTGGCCGCCAGCTCGGACAGGCTGGCCTCGCCGCCGGTGTCCGCCAGCCGCTCGAGCAGCTCGAACGCGCGACGCAGCGACTGGACCCCGCCGTCTCGTCCTGCCTTCTCCTCGGCCACCGCGACTCCTCACATTGAGCTTCCGCTATGTAGAAACTATAGTCCGGGATGTAAAAAACCGAACCGCAAGTCTTCTTGGGAGTGTTCCGCATGGCTGACGTCCAGGTGCTCGGTGGCTCCGTCGAGCGAGGCGACGAGATCCTGACCCGGGAAGCGCTGGACTTCCTGGCCGGGCTGCACGAGAACTTCGCGGCTCGCCGTGACGAGCTGCTCGCCGCCCGCGCGAAGCGGCGCGAGGAGGCCAAGCGCACCGGGCGCCTGGACTTCCTCCCCGAGACCAAGGAGATCCGCGAGGGCGACTGGCGCGTGGCCGAGGCGCCGCCCGCCCTGCGCGACCGCCGCGTGGAGATCACCGGTCCGACCGACCGCAAGATGACGATCAACGCCCTCAACTCGGGCGCCAAGGTGTGGCTGGCCGACTTCGAGGACGCCAACACCCCGCACTGGCACAACGTCGTCGGCGGCCAGGTCAACCTGTACGACGCGATCCGCGGCACCATCGAGCTCGACTCCAACGGCAAGCACTACGAGCTGCGCAAGGACATCGAGCTGGCGACCATCGTGGTCCGCCCGCGCGGCTGGCACCTCGACGAGCACAACCTGACCTTCGGCGGCCGCAAGGGTGTCGGCGCGCTGGTCGACTTCGGGCTCTACTTCTTCCACAACGCGAAGGAGCTGCTCGAGCGCGGCAAGGGCCCGTACTTCTACCTGCCGAAGATGGAGAGCCACCTCGAGGCCCGGCTGTGGAACGACGTGTTCACCCACGCCGAGAAGACCCTGGGCATCGAGCACGGCACCGTCCGCGCCACCGTCCTGATCGAGACCATCCCGGCCGCGTTCGAGATGGAGGAGATCCTCTACGAGCTGCGCGAGCACGCCTCCGGCCTCAACGCCGGTCGCTGGGACTACCTGTTCAGCGTCATCAAGTACTTCCGCGACGCGGGCGAGAAGTTCGTGCTGCCGGACCGCAACAGCGTCACCATGACCGCGCCGTTCATGCGCGCCTACACCGAGCTGCTGGTGCGCACCTGCCACAAGCGCGGCGCGTTCGCGATCGGCGGGATGGCCGCGTTCATCCCGAGCAAGGACCCCGAGGTCAACGAGAACGCCTCGAAGAAGGTCCACGCCGACAAGGCCCGCGAGGCCAATGACGGCTTCGACGGCTCGTGGGTCGCGCACCCGGGCATGGTCGAGCTGTGCAAGGAGGAGTTCGACAAGGTCCTCGGCGACAAGCCGAACCAGCTCGACCGGCTGCGTGAGGACGTGTCGGTGACCGCCGACCAGCTGCTCGACGTCGCGAGCACCGAGGGCGGCGCCACCGAGGCCGGCCTGCGAGGCGCGGTCGACGTCGGCGTCCGCTACATCGCGTCGTGGCTGGGTGGCAACGGCGCGGCGGGCATTCACAACCTGATGGAGGACGCCGCGACCGCGGAGATCTCGCGCTCGCAGATCTGGCAGTGGGTGCAGAACGGCACCCAGCTCGACAACGGCCAGAAGGTCACCCGTGACCTGGTCAAGTCGGTGCTGGACGACGTGCGCAAGGAGCTCGACGGCCAGGTCCCGGCCGACCTGCTCGCCCCGGCGGTCGAGATCTTCGAGGAGGTCGCGCTCGCCGACGAGTTCGTCGACTTCCTGACCCTGCCCGCCTACGAGCGGATCAAGTAACCGTGGCCGGACGGCTCACCGGGGACGTGTACGCGGGCATCGACGCCCGGCTGTCCGAAGTGGACGAACGGGTCGAGGCGCGCTACCCCGGTGAGCCGTCCGGGCGGCAACCGGTGCACACGGTCTACGTGCCCGCGCACCGGTACTCCGCCGATCTGGTCGCGCGCTGGGGCGAGCAGGCGCGGGCCGCGTTCGACGCGTGCGGCGACGCGCTCGGGCTCGACCCGGCCGTGGCCGAGCGGGTGCGGCGCAAGCTGGTCACCGAACCGATCGAGGACCTGCGCATCGACTTCGAGGACGGCTACGGCCGCCCCGGCGACGACGCCGAGGACGAGGCCGCGGTCACGGCGGGCCGCGTGCTGGCGGCCAACCCGGTCACGCCGTTCTGCGGGATCCGGTTCAAGAGCTTCGAACGGGCGACCCGCCGTCGCGGCATCCGGACGCTCGACCTGTTCCTGTCCGGGCTGCTGGAGCACGGCGAGCTGCCGGTCGGGTTCGTGGTGACGTTGCCGAAGGTGACGGCGGTCGAGCAGGTCGGCGCCGCCGCCGAGGTGCTCGGCCACCTGGAGACGGCCTACGGTCTTCCGGACGGCGCGCTGCGGTTCGAGGTGCAGGTCGAAACCGCGCAGTCCATCGTGGACGGTGAAGGCCGCGTCGCGGTGGCCCGGATCGTGCAGGCCGCCGAGGGCCGGTGCAGTGGGCTGCACTACGGCACCTACGACTACAGCGCCGGGCTGGGCATCGCCGCGGAGCACCAGAGCATGGACCACCCGGCGGCGGACTTCGCGAAGGCGTTCATGCAGGTCAGCGCCGCGGGGACGGGTGTGCGCCTGTCTGACGGGTCGACGAACAAACTTCCGGTGGGCGACGCGCTGGTGCCGGCCTGGCGCGAGCATCTGCGGCTCGTGCGACGCTCCCTGGAGCGCGGCTTCTACCAGGGGTGGGACCTGCACCCGCATCAGTTGCCCACCCGCTTCGCCGCGACGTACGCCTTCTTCCGCGAGGGCCTGCCCGCGGCGGCGGCGAGGTTGCGGGACTACGCCGCACAAGTGGACAGCGGCGTGCTCGACGAGCCGGCCACGGCACGGGCGTTGTCCGGTTTCCTGTTGCGCGGCTTGGATTGCGGCGCCATCGACACCGCTGAGGCCGAGAACTTGACCGGCCTCACCCGCGCACGTTTGGAGAGCTACGCGACCTTCCGCGGCTGACCGAGGAATTCCAGCAGGGTGGCGGTGAGCGCGGCCGGCGCGTCCTCCTGCACCAGGTGCCCGGCGCCGGGGAACAGGCGCAGCCGCGCGCCCGGGATGCGGGACGCCAGTTCCTTGCCCTGCTCGACCGGGATCCACTCGTCGGCCTCGCCCCAGCCGACCAGCACCGGCAGGTCCAGCGAGCCCAGCAGCGGCTCGATCTCGTCGGTGAACCGCTGGTCCGCCTGCGCGATCTGCCGGTAGTACGCGGCCTGCCCCGCGGCGCCGAGCCACGGCGCGACCAACTCGTCCAGCACGCCGTCGCGCAGACCGGCAGCGGACGCGGTCGCCGTCTGGGTGCGCACGATCGCTTCGTGCAGGTGCGACGGCAGCTGCTCGAAGACCCGCGGGTTGTCCCGCACCAGGTGGAAGAACGGCGTCCCCCACGGCGCGATCGCCACGACGTCGACCAGGGCGAGCCGGTCGTACCGTGCGCCATGGAGCAGGTGTGCCCGCAGCGAGACGACGCCGCCGAAGTCGTGCGCCACGACCGACGGGGACTCCAGCCCCCAGTGCTCCAGCAGCGACGCGAAGATCTCCGCCTGCGTCCCCAGCGACACGTCCTGGCCGTCCCGCTTCTCGGACCGCCCGTAACCCAGCATGTCCCAGACGAACACCTGGTGCCGCTCGCTCAGCGCGGACGCGATGTCCCGCCACACGGACGACGAGAACGGTGTGCCGTGCAGCAACACGACCGGCGGGCCGGAACCCGAAGAAGCCCAGCGCACGGTCCCGCCCGGTGTCTCGAATTCCTCCATGCACCGGACGTTACCAGTTAAGCGGCTTAGACGGTAACCAGAAGCGCGAGATACACGTCCACCTGGGTGACGAAGTCGTTGAGGTCCACGCCGAGCAGCTCCGACGCCCGCGCGATGCGGTACCGCAGCGTGTTGACGTGGACGTGCAGCGCCCGCGCCGCCGCGGTCGGCGAGCTGGAGCACTCCAGGTACACCCGCACGGTGTGCACCAGATCCGTGCCCTGCGCGGCGTCGTAGGCGAGCAACGGCCCGAGCACGCGCTCCCGCACCGACCGGCGCAGCTCGTCCGGCGCGCCGGCAGCCAGCAACTGGTGCACGGCGATGTCCTCGCCCGCCACCAGCTCGATCCGCCCGCCGCGGCGGGCCGCCAGTTCGACCGCGTGCCGCGCCTCCTGCGTCGCCCCGTGCAGGCCGTCCACCGACGCCGGGCCGCCGGAACCCAGGTGGAACCGCGACAACGACATCAGCCGGTCCAGCCGCGTCAGCGCCTCGGCCGCCGCGCGCATCCAGTTGCCCGGTCCGGCGACCAGCGCGTAGGCGTCCTCGCCGACGACGCCGACCAGCGGCCGCGCCTCGGCGAGCAGTTCGGCCAGCACCTCCGCCGCCAGTGCCGGGTTCTCGTCCGGCGCCCGCGCGAGCAGCACGCGGATCTCCGTGTCCGCGGGCAGTCCGGACGCGGCGAAGGCGTCCCCGACCGGCCCGCCGTCGGCCAGGGCTTGGAGCAACGGCTCGGCCGCCCGGCCCGACATGCGCCGCACCTGGTCGGCCCGCGCCCGCGCCAGCCGCACCAGCTCGGCCAGCTCCGCGGCCAGCTCACCTGGCTCCGGCTGCGCGACCGCCAGCAGCCACGGCACCGCGAAGCTCCCGCCGACCGGTATCAGCGCGTACCCGTCGTGGACCGTGACCTCCCGGCCGGGCACGAAATGCGCGACGAGATCCTCGGGCGGCACGGCCGTGCCCGCGACGACCCGCCCCGTCCCGGACAGCACCCAGCACGGCGCGCCCAGCTCGATCGCACCCTGCCGCAGCAACGCGGGCAGCGAGATGTCCTCGGTCGCCGCGGCCAGCAAGCGTTTGCGGGCGCCGCTCGGCTCCCGGCCCCGCGCCGCGGCCAGCTCCAGCACCACGCGCTCGGTGATCACCGCGAACGACAGGTCGGCGGGCACCTCCAGCAGCGGGATGCGGTGCTGCGCGCACGCCTGCACGACGTCCGGCGGGATCCCGCCGGTGTCCGCGCCGGACGCGGCCAGCGCGGCGACCCCGGCGCGGGCCAGCGCGGCGACGAACGGCCCGGCGTCGCCCGGCTCGCGCCACCACAGCAGCCCGCTGAGGACGACCTCGCCCGCCGAGACGTACCGGCTCGGGTCGGGCAGCTCGGTGACGTAGATCCGGCTGACCGCGCGGCCGAGCTGCCCGGCGCCGGTGCGCAACCGCAGGCGCAGTTCCGGGATCTCCAGCAGAGTTTTCACGGTCGTCATCAGGATTGTAGGAAAGCACAAACGCGGGCTCGTACGCTGCTGTCGGTTCGTACTGAGCCGCCGTTGCCGGTGCCCGTGCCCCGGGCGTCTACTTCTTGCCATGGAATTCCTGCGACCGGCGAACCTGGCCGAGGCGCTCGCCGCGAAGGCCGAGCACCCGGACGCCGTGCCACTGGCGGGCGGCACGGATGTCATGGTCGAGCTGAACTTCGACCACCGCCGTCCGGACGCGCTGCTCGACCTGACCCGCGTCGCGGAACTCGCCGGGTGGACCGTCGAGGACGGCGTGGTCCGGCTCGGCGCGGGCGTTTCCTATACGCGGCTCATCACTGAGCTGGGTGAACAGCTGCCCGCGCTGGCGATGGCTTCGCGCACGGTCGGCTCGCCGCAGATCCGCAACCGCGGCACGGTCGGCGGCAACCTCGGCGCCGCCTCGCCCGCGGGGGACACGCACCCGGTGCTGCTGGCGACGGGCGCGCGGGTCGAGGTCGCCTCCACGCGAGGCACCCGGATGATCGATGCGGACGACTTCTACGTCGGTGTCAAGAAGCACAGCCTCGCGCCGGACGAGCTGATCGTGGCCGTGCACCTGCCGGTCGCGACCGCGCCCCAGCAGTTCGCGAAGGTCGGCACACGCAACGCCATGGTCATCGCGGTGTGCTCGTTCGCCGTCGCGCTCGATCCGGCGCACCGGCGCGCGGGCGCGGCGATCGGCTCCGCGGCGCCCACCCCCCGCCGAGCCGCCGAAGCCGAGGAGTTCCTGGCCGCCGAGCTGCCGTGGGACGCGCCCGCGCCGCTGCGCGACTCGGTCAAGCGGCGCTTCGGCGAGCTGGTCGCGTCGGCGGCCGCGCCGATCGACGACGTGCGCGGCACCGCGGAGTACCGCAAGCACGCGCTGGCGGTGCTCGCCCGCCGGACACTCGGCTGGGCCTGGCAGGACTACCTGGGAAGTGAGCGGACATGCGCGTGAACGTGACGGTCAACGGTGAAGCCCGGCAGGCCGACGACGTGTGGGAGGGCGAGAGCCTGCTCTACCTGCTGCGCGAGCGGCTCGGCCTGCCGGGCTCGAAGAACGCCTGTGAGCAGGGCGAATGCGGTTCCTGCACGGTCTACCTGGACGGCACGCCGGTCTGCGCGTGCCTGGTCGCCGCTGGGCAGGCCGAGGGACGTGAGGTGCGCACCGTCGAAGGACTGGCCGACGGCGACCGGCTCGATCCGGTGCAGCAGTCCTTTGTGGACGCGGGCGCCGTGCAGTGCGGCTTCTGCACGCCCGGCCTGGTGGTCGCCGCGCACGACCTGCTGAACCGGGTGTCGAACCCGAGCGACGAGGAGATCCGCGAGGCGCTCGCCGGGAACCTCTGCCGCTGCACGGGCTACGAGAAGATCCTCGACGCGGTGCGGGCGGCGGCGAAATGACCCTGATCCTGGAGAACGCCGCCATCGCGACGGTCGACGCCGACGGCGCCGAGCACCGCAGCGGGCACGTCGTCATCGACGGCGACACCATCACTGCCGTCGGCCCCGGCCCGGCGGCCGTGCCGGGGG
>NZ_JBHZEN010000014.1:0-36717 GCF_050958625.1 Amycolatopsis sp. 3B14 | reverse complement strand
GGCCTGCGCCTTGATCACGCCACCGCCGACGTAGAGGACCGGGCGGCGCGCCTGCGCGATGAGCCGCGCGGCCTCACGGACCTGCAGGCCTGGCGTGCGGCGTGCCATACTCCGCGGCCGCGGAATGGTAAGGCGGTCGGGCCACAGGAACTGGGTGGTCTCCTGCAGCACGTCCTTCGGGATGTCGACCAGAACCGGACCGGGACGGCCGGTCGAGGCCAGGTGCACCGCGGTTGCGAGCACGGTGGGGATCTCGGCGGCGGTTGCCACCGCGAAGGTGTGCTTGGTGATGGGGTCGACCACCCGGCAGATATCAGCCTCCTGAAAGGCGTCAGTTCCGATGAGGTCGCGGGGAACCTGGCCGGTGATCGCCACGAGCGGGACGGAGTCCATGTTCGCGTCGGCCAGCGGGGTGACCAGGTTGGTTGCGCCGGGGCCCGAGGTCGCCATGCACACGCCGACCTTGCCGGTGGCCTGCGCGTACCCAGTGGCCGCGTGCCCCGCGCCCTGCTCGTGGCGGACCAGGACGTGCCGAAGCGAGGAGTTCTGCAGGGCGTCGTAGGCGGGCAAGATGGCCCCACCCGGGATCCCGAACACGATCTCCACGCCGAGCCGTTCCAACGACTGCACGACCAAGTGTGCTCCGGTGCATTCGTCCGGCTCCGTGTCACCGGTATGCGTCTTTGCGCTATCCGTGTCAACTCCGAATTGATTTACCTCAGTTTCACTTACCTCTCGGTTAACCAGGAGTTCTTCCGTGCTCTCCTTAGACTCTGCAGACTGTAAATCCCGCGTCATGAACGCAGCCTTCCCCCATCGTCGTGTTACCCGAAAACCGTGCGACGACCTGGTCTTTCGTCACCTGTTGTGCGTGGCGGACGATCCGCAACACTCCACGCTAGGCCCGAAGGGAGATGAAGTTCTATCCGGCCAGCGAGCCGTTCCTAGCCGATTCCCGATCGTTGTCAGGCGGCCAAGAACGCGGCCCCCTGACAAACACAGCTGGACGTTGAATAATCGTGCCGCCAATGAAGGAACACCGACTGGTTCTGGAGGAAGTGCAGTGGGGGAAGGCACTGGCGGCGTGGGGGCTGCCGTGACCAACGAGGTGACCGCGGCTGTCGAAGAGTGCGCGCGCGCTGCTTGGCGGGCGCAGGCGTCCCTGAGCGGGGCTGGCAGCGATCAGATCGACAGCGCAATTGAGGGGATGGCGCGCCTGCTCATACGGGAGACCGCGAGCCTGCTCGACGCGAACCGCACAGACCTCAACGCCGCGCGTCAACGAGGGATGAGCCCGGGTTTAATCGACCGGTTGAGTCTGACCGAGGACAGGTTATCGGGAATGGCGCACCAGCTCACGCTGCTTGCCCAGGCTCCGCATCCTGTGCGCGTGATCCCCGTGGCCACGCTGCGGAACGGTGGTGAGGTCGTGGAGTTCCGGCGTCCGGTGGGAGTGATCGGAGCCAACTATGAGGCCCGCCCCACCGTCACTGTTGATGTCGCATCCCAGCTGGTCAAGTCTCGCAATGCCGGCGTGCTGCGGACAGGCTCGGCGGCCCTGCGCACTGCCCAGCGGCTCCACCAGCTCGTGATCGCGCCCGCGCTGGCCGACGTCGACATCGACCCTGCCGTCGTACAGCTGGTGCCCCGGGCCGAGCAGGAAGCGGCCACGGCGCTCGTGCGACTGCCCGCCGTGGTGCCGCTGGTGATTCTGCGCGGAAGCGGCGCCAGCACGCGAGCGTTGGCGACCGAGGCCGCGATGCATGGCGTGCGCACCCTCGCCCACGCCGACGGTGGCGCGGTCCTGTACATCGACGTGGACGCGGATGCGCAGAGGGCTCAGGCGCTGATCGCCGAAAGCCTGGACCGGCTGGGAGTGTGTAACCGGCTCAACCTGCTCCTGATCCATCCAGCCATCCAGGACGCGTTGTGGCCTGCGCTGGAGGCAACATTGGCAGGTGCAGGCATCCGCGCTTCGCTGCCACCGCATGCCCATGCACTTGGCCACGAATGGGCGCTGGACCCGGGGCGTGAGGCGACCGTGACGGTAGCGCCAGCCGACGGCCCGGAACACGCCGCCGAGATCGCCAACGAGCAGACGTCCGGTCTCGCCGCAGCCATCGTGACGGAGAACGAGGCTGCAGCACAGAAGTTCTTCAGCGCCTACACGGGGGCGGGCGTGTTCTGGAACGCCTCAACACGTCTGCTGGACGGCTTCAAGCTGCTGGCGACGCCGGAGACCGGCATCAACCTTGACCGCGTACCCGGCCCACGAGGCCCCGTCACCTATACCGACCTCTACATCCGACAGTACGGCGTGACCCCGTTACGAACACCAGATGGCGCGACCTGGGACTGCGCTCCGGCTTTCGCAGAGTCGACGCAGTCCACCGGCCCAGCCGAACGAGTCCGCGACGATGTCAGACACGGGGGGTTCTAGACGTGGCGCACCTTGCCCCACCGGAGCCCCGCCTCACCGACTTCCAAATCATCGACACACACGACATCGACCTCGCTCACCGGCGCCTTAGCGAAGTGTTCTGCGACCACGAGCTTCGCGTCCGCACCCCCAGGTCCCGGTTCTCCGCTCTGCTCAACGTAGTGCCAATCCGAGGGATCACCGTGACCTGCATCCGCTTTGGCAGCGGAGTGCGCACCTCGGCCGATGCACTCGGGTTCTTCGGCGTGCAGCTTCCGTACTACGGCCGCTGCCAAGTACTGCACGGCAACCAGCATGTGCTGGCTGACCCCACCGTGTCCGCTGTGACCTCCCCGACGCGCCCGGTCCGGGTGGACTGGCAGCCGCACTGCACAACCATCACACTCAAGATCGAGCGCTCCTCGCTGGAAGCGGCGCTCTCAGCCGCGCTGGGCTACCAGGAGCTACGCAGACCGCTCGAATTCGCCACGGAGATGGACCTCCGCTCCGGTCCGTTGCGGACGTGGTCGGAGATCCTCAATGTCCTGGTCAATGACATCGAACGCGGCGGCGTCATCGCCCAGCAATCGCTGGCGGCGAGCAACCTGGAATACCTGCTCCTGAACGGACTCCTGCAGGCACAACCCCACAACTACACCGAGGAGCTGAACACCCCGGCCAGGACCATCGGAGCCCGCGCGGTCCGGCAAGCCGTCGAGTTCATCAGAAGCCATCCGGAGAAGCACATCAGCGCAGCAAGCCTGGCCCGAGCCGCTGGGGTAAGCGTCCGCTCGCTTCAGGAGAGCTTCCGGCAGGAACTCAACCTCTCCCCCATGCAGTACCTGCGCATGGTCCGGCTCGACCGCGTCCACGATGACCTCGTCGCCGCTCGTGACTTGGCAGGCGCCAAGGTGATGCCGATCGCGACCCGGTGGGGCTTCACCCACATGAGCCGATTCGCCACCGCATACCGGAAGCGCTTCGGGGAAACCGCCCTCCGCAACCCTCCGACCACGGAAAAGCACGAATGGGCAGATCTAAACAGATGCCGAGTGACCCTCGCCTCCGCCCGAAGCGCGCAGCGCGAGGGCATGATCGGTCGCGGCCTCCGCCACGTGCGGTCGCGCGCATGTCACACGGCTCGGCCCGTACGGAAGCACCGTGGCCTTCTCGGCCCCGGCGAGCTTGGGCGGCAGACTTTGTAGCGGCGCCCCCATGGTCCGCTCTCCGCGGACGCTCGGCGACTTGGGAACGGACCGGGCGAGGGCTTCTACTGCGAAACGCGGCGGCGCTTCGTCTAGGCCGGCGAGGCCAGTCAGCCCAAGACAACCCTTGATGTCCTCTGGGCCACCAGACATGCGCAATCTCGACCTGGCGGTAGGAGCGCGAGCGGATTGCCTCCGCGCCTCTAATCGATCGCCCCAGCGACGTGGGCCGCCGCGAGTTCAGCGCGCGGCCCTTGACGCTCCCAATGTCGGAGCGCAGGCCAGGAGCGGAGCGCCATTGAGCCGGCTCAGTGACGGTGTCGCAGCGCCGCAGTCGCAGCAAGCACACCCCTGTTGATCTTGAAATCGACGCGGCTGAGCGAACGTGAAGGAAACACGAAAAAGCCCGCTGACCTGGGCTTCCACCCAGAGCCAGCGGGCTCATGCAGACCGTCGGGCTGACAGGATTTGAACCTGCGACCCCTTGACCCCCAGTCAAGTGCGCTACCAAACTGCGCCACAGCCCGGCCGTCGTCTCCCCGAGGGGCGGCGACGGGGGATAGCTTATTACGGACCGCACACAGCCCGGTAGCGGGGTGCCCTCAAGCCGCTGGCCTGCGGGGATCCGTGGGACCGACCCCCAGAACGGTCCCACGTCCCCTCGGCCAGGACCGGCCCACGCGCCCCAACCGTGGACGGGCCACGCGCGCTCAGCCTCCCCCACCGGCGCGAAGGGCCGCTCCCCGTCGTGGACGAACCCGCACTGGCCAACGGGCACCGTGCCCGACAGCCTCACACCCGCGCGGCCAGCCTCTTCTGGAGCTCCGGCGCCTCGGCCAGCGCCTCCTGCACCCAGGTCGCCGCCAGGCCGGTGAACAGCTCCCTCGGCGCGGCCGCCCAGTCGAGCGGTCCGAAGGGCGGCTCGGGGTCGTACTCGACTCCGAACTGCAGCATCTTCGCGACGTCCACATTGCTGAAGCGCGCCGCCAGGTGCAGTGCCATGTCGATCCCCGCGGAGACGCCCGCCGCGGTCAGCACCTCGCCCTCGTCGACCCACCGGCGCTTCACGGGCGTCGCGCCGAACTCGCGCAGCGCCTCCAGGAACGACCAGTGCGTGGTGGCTTCCCTGCCCTTCAACAGGCCGGCCGCGCCCAGGATCAGCGCGCCCGTGCAGACCGACGCCGTCACGGTCGCCTGCGCACTCGCCGAGCGGACGTACTCCAGCAACCGCTCGTTCGTCAACGCCCGGAGCGTGCCGGCCTGCCCACCCGGCACCACCAGTGCGTACGGCGCCGGCACCTCTTCGAAGGTGCGGTCCGCGCCGAGCGACACAACGGCGTCCGTGGGCACCGGCTCCAGCGTCTCGGCCACCACCGCCGTCTCGAACGACGGGTCGGCCTGCCGCAACGACGACAGGACCTGGAGCGGGCCGATCAGGTCGAGGGGCGTGAGCCCGGGGTACAGCAGGAACGCGATCGTCTTCATGCGTCGCAGCCTGGCGCGTGCGCTAACCCGACCAACGCCGGATGTCCGAAAACCTGGGATCGTCGTCGGACAGACGGCTACCCTTGCGCCATGCGCCGGATGGTGATCGTCGGGTACGAGGAATCCGCCCTGCTGGACATCGCATGCCCGGCGGACGTCCTCGACGCCGCCAACCGTTACGGCGCCACCCCGGCCTACGACGTCACCCTGGCCAGCCTCGACGGCCGCCCGATCCGTTGCCAGAACACCCTGACGCTCGCCGCCCAGGACCGGCTCGACCGGCTCCGCGGTCCGGTCGACACCCTGATCGTCGCGGGCGGCACGGGGCACGCGAAAGCGGCCGCGGACGTCAAGCTGACCACCCACGTGCGGCGCGTCGCCGCGACCGCCAGGCGGGTCGCGTCGGTCTGCACGGGGACCTCCGTGCTTGCCGCGGCGGGGCTGCTCAACGGACGGCGCGCGACGACGCACTGGATGTGGGCCGGCATGCTCGCCCGGCGGTACCCCGACGTCACCATCGACCCGACGCCGCTGTTCGTCCAGGACGGCAACGTGCACACCGCCGCGGGCGTGACAAGCGGCCTGGACCTGACGCTGTCGTTCGTCGAGGCCGACCACGGGCCGAGCCTGGCGCGTGAGGTGGCGCGCGGGCTGGTCACCTACCTGCAGCGGCCGGGCAACCAGGCGCAGGTGAGCATGTTCCTCGCCGCGCCGCCGCCCGAGCACCGCCTGGTGGCCGACCTGGCGGCCCACATCACCGCACACCCGGACGGCGATTTGTCGACCCGGACGCTGGCGGAGCGGGCGGGGCTGAGCGAGCGGCAGCTGACGAGGCTGTTCCAGGAGCACCTCGGAACGCCGCCGGGCCGGTTCGTCAGACGGGCGCGAACCGAGGCCGCGTCCCAGCTGCTGGCCACCACGGACCTGCCGCTGACCGCCGTCGCGCGGCGGTGCGGGTTCAGCTCGGCCGAGACGCTGCGGCAGGCGTTCGTGGAGCTGTGCGGGACGCCGCCGTCGGCCTACCGCCGGGTGCACCGGCGGGCCGGCATCGCCTGAGCTGCGGCGCGCGCCCGGACGTTCTGTCGTGCGCTTGCGGACATCCTGCGCTGGACCGGTCGCGGGGCCGGGGAGCGTGGTGGTCCGGGTGCGGGCCGCCGGCCTCAACGCCGCTGATCTGCAGCAGGCACCGCACCGAGGGGCGCTTGCGGGTGCCCATCGAGGCGACCTTTCCGCTCGGCCAGTTCGACGGCGCCGACACCCGCCTCGCCCGGCCGGGCAAGTTCGGCAAGATCATCCTGCTGCCCTGACGATCACCGCGGACCGGGACCGGGCACCACGCCGCGAGCGGGCGTTACCGAATCTCTACAGTAGGGCCTGATGCGCAAATACCTGTGGCTGGTCCCGGTGCCCTGTGCGGTCTGGCTCTTCTTCGCGGTGCAGGGCATGATGCACTACCTGCCCACCCGCCCCCAGATCGACCTCGAGGTCTACCGCTACGGCGTGCAGGCCTGGTGGGACGGCCGCGACATGTACGGCACCCTGCCGGAGGTCGCCAACGGCGCGGAGCTGCCGTTCGTCTACCCGCCGTTCGCCGCGCTGCTGCTGTCGCCGCTGGCGATGCTGCCGTGGGACGCCTCCGTGGTGACCCTGTACATCCTCAACGGCCTCAGCATGTTCGTCACCGTCTACCTGGTCGCCCGCGCGGTCCGGCCGCAGCTCGGGCGGGACGGGGGCGTCGCCGTCGCGTCGGTCGTGCTTCCGCTGACCGTCTTCCTCGAGCCGGTGAGCCAGACGTTCGGCTTCGGGCAGGTCAGCATCATCATGATGGCCCTGGTCACGATCGACTGCCTGGCCGGGCGCACCGTCTGGCCGCGCGGGTTCGGCATCGGGCTGGCGGCGGCCCTCAAGCTCACCCCGGCCGCGTTCGTGTTGTTCTTCCTGATCCGCCGCGACTACCGGTCGGCCGTCACCTCGGCCATCACGTTCGGCATCGCCACCGTGATCGGGTTCGTCGCGGACTTCGGCGGCTCCATCCACTACTGGTTCCAGGGCGGCCTGAGCGGCGGCGGCGTCAGCGGCACCGCGTTCGCCACCAACCAAGCCATCGAAGCGGTCATCGTGCGCACCGGGCTGACCGGCGCGGCCGAGAAGGCCGTGTGGATCGTGCTGGTGCTCGGCCTGCTGGCGCTGGTCGCGAACGCGATGCGCCGCGCCGAGCCCGCACTCGCGCTGATGGCCAACGCCGGCCTGGCCCTGCTCGTCTCCCCCACCTCGTGGTCGCACTACTACGTGTGGGTGGTCCCGGCGCTGGTGGTGGTGCTCGGTGTCACCGTGCGCCGCACGCTGGAACGCTCCTGGCTCGCCGTGGCCTGGTTCGCCTGGGGCGCGCTGACCGCGGTGTTCTTCGTCTGGGCGCCGTTCCACAACCTGCCGGAGACCGACTTCCCGGTCGTGCACCGCGACTGGACGTTCCCCGAGCAGCTGTCCGCCGCCACCTACGTCCTGGTCGGCGTCGCCCTGCTGCTGGCCTTCGCGATCCCCCGCCAGAAGGCCCGCGAGCTGCCGATGCCGGTCATGCCCGCAAGGCGCCCCGCCGGCGCTGCCAGTCGGTGACCGCGGAGCAGCCGGCCGCCAGTTCGGCCCGCAGCAACGCCTCCTGCTGAGCCGCGACCTCGTCACCCAGCAGCTTCGCGACCCGGTCCAGCCCGGACAGCGCCTCCCACGGCACCCCCGGCAGCGCGCCCAGCACCTCCCCCGCCGGCGGCAGCGGCAGTGCCTCCTCGACGCCCGCCCGGCCCGCCGCCAGCAGGGCCGCGACCACCAGGTGCGGTTGCGCGTCGGCGCCGGCGAACCGGAACTCCAGCCGCAGCGACGCGTCCCGCCCGGCCACCCGCACCGACGCCGTCCGGTCGTCGACACCCCACCGCAGCTCCCGCGGGGAGAACGGCGCAGTCCGCAGCCGCACGTAGCTGTTCCAGGTCGGCGCCCACACCGGCGCGAGCGCCGCCGCGTCCCGCAGCACCCCGGCGAGGAAGGACGCCATCACCGGCGACAACGCGGTCCCGTGCCCCGACGCCGGCTCCCCCGCGAGGGAAGACAGCGACAGGTGCACGTGGCACGAACACCCCTGCCCGGGCTCCGGCGCCGCCAGGTAGGCCGCGGACACCCCGTGCTCCGCGGCCACCGACCGCACGATCAACTGCTGCAACAAGGCGTCGTCACACGCCGCGAGCACGTCCCGGTGCCGCAGCACGATCTCGTACTGACCCGGATGGCACTCCGCGCGCGCGGACTCGACACCCAGGCCGGACCGCTCCAGCGCCACGCGCAGATCGCGCAACAGCGGCCGCATCCGCTCGGTCCCGCCGATCGCGTAGTCCACGCCGTGCGCGCTCAGCGGCCCGTCGGCGTCGCTGAACACGACCTCGTGTTCGAGCCCCGCCGACGGCACGTACCCGAGCGATTCCAGCGCCGTCAGCTGCTCGGTCAGGACCCGGCGCGGAGCCGCCCGCGCCGGTTCGCCGTCCGGCCACTCGACGTCGCACACGATGCCGCACACCCCGTCCGGCAACGCGGTGATCGTCGCCAGATCGGGCCGCATCCGCAGGTCGCCGTAGCCGTCGACGTAGCGGGCCAGCGGGCTGTCCGCGCCGAGTGGCAGCGCCTCGCGCTCGACGTCCCAGGCGAAGACGTACGTGCAGATGCCGTAACCGCCGCTGAGCACCTCCTCGGTCACGAACCGCCCGGACAGCTCGACCGCGGCGAACCGGGCGTGCGGGTCGGGCACCAGCAGCAGCACCCGCGGCACGTCGCCCCGGTCCAGCGCCGCGCGCATGCCCCGCGCGGCCGTCTCCCGCTCGGCGAGCGTGCGTGGCCCGACCGGGCGCGGCGCTCTCACCACGCCCCCGCCGGGTCCGGGGCGTGCAACGGGTTCGGCACGCGGCCCCACCGCACGTCGAACTCGTCGTCGCGGTCGACCTTGTCGAAACCCTGCCCGGCCAGGTGTTCCCGGTTCAGCGTGACGCGCTCGACGTCCGGCGCGAACAGCAGGCACCGGTCGAACCGCTCGGCCACGTCCGGGTTTTCCGCGCGGTAGCGGCCGACGACGTCGCGCACCAGCTCCCAGAACCGCGCCCGCGGGAAGGCCAGGTCGTCGAGCAGGATCTCGGCCCAGAACCGCAGCTGCCCCGAGAACACCGAGCTGAACAGCGACTGCGCGAGCAGGTGCGCCGGCCAGCGCAGCATCTCGTCGGCGGCCTCCGGCGCGAGCAGCCGGTAGCAGTCCAGGTCCTCGTCGAGCAGGTCGACGCCCTGCGCGAAGTCCTTGATCGCCACGCGCAGCGGCCGCCCGTGCTCGTCGACGATCAGGATCAGGTTCTGGCCGTGCGGGCAGAACCCGACGCCGTAGCGCAGCAGCCACTGCAGCAGCGGGGTGAGCAGCAGGTCGAACACCGTGCCGAGCCAGCGTTCCGCGCCCCAGCCGGAGCGCTCGATCAGCCCCGTGACGACCGACGCGCCGTCCGGGTCGCGGTAGGGCAGCGCGGCGAACGAGATCGCCTGCTCCCCCTCGGCCAGCCGCGACAGCAGCGGTTCGCGCCACAGCGCGCCGAGCGTTTCGTGGAACCGGTACGGCAGCTCGTCGATGGCGCCGAACAGCGGGTGCTCGACCGACACGCTCGCGACCTCGCCGAGCAGTTCGAACCGGTACTTCTCGGTGAGCAGCGGATCCGCCGCGCCGACCCGCTTGAGCCAGCTCGTCACGGCCGGCCCGGCGAGCGTCGCGCCGGACGCGAGGCCACGGTAGACCAGGGTGTTGCGCACCGAGACCGCGGTCTTGACATCGTGCCGGTCCGGCCGGGACACGTTCGCCAGCGTCCGGACCGTCTGATGTGGACGGTAGGCGTCGCGGGACTCGCCCAGTTCGACCACGACCCCGGTGGCGAGTTCACCGGCGTAGAGCGTGCCGAGGACCTCGTCCGCCTGCCACGGGTGCACGGGCACCCACACGTACTCCGCGGGGTCGGCGATGCGGGTGAACTCGGCGCGCTGGTCGTCGTCCAGCTCCCCCGCGAACAACCGCTCGGCCGAAAGCTCCTCGACGCAGCGGAACCGCGCGTGGTCCCGGTGCACGGCGAACCACCGCAGGCGCACGTCGGCCCCGGCCTCCGGCGCGTACCGGGCGCGGTCGTCCGCGGAGAACCCGACCCGGCCCTTGTTGAGCACCAGCCGCGGATGCCCGGTCAGGTGCCCGTCGGCGAGGTTGTAGTCCATCGTGGACAGTTCCGCGGCGCTGGGCGCGCGGCGCAGGCGGGCGGCCTCGTTGGTCACCGTGGCGGTCAGCTCGGCCAGCACGTCCGCCAGCCGCAACCCGGACAGGCCCAGCTCCTTGCGCGCGTCCACCACCAGCACCCGGGGATCGGTCGCCGGTTCGCCGTCCCGCAACGCGGACCCGGGCTCCACCGTCCACGACTCGAACGCGCCGCGCCGGGCCCGGAACTCGTAGGTCACCTCGGGCAGCTTCAGCCGCCACAGCCTGCGCTCCATGTCGTCGGCCGGCTCGGGGCGGAACAGGCCCTCGTAGGACAGTTCGCCGAGCATCTTGTGCACGACCAGCGTGCCGGCCGCGCGCCACGCCTGGGCAGTTTCCACGCTCACTCCTCCAACCCGAACCGCGTGAACGCCGTGCGCGACGGCAACCGGTAGACGGTGCGGCCGCAGACCGCGTTGACGATCGAGGCGGCCCGCCACGCCGCCAGCCCGAGGTCCGGCGCGCCGACCCCGTGCGTGTGCCGTTCCGCGTTCTGCACGAAGATCGCGCCGCCGATCTCCGGCGCGAGCCGCAGCCGGTAGTCGCGCTCGACGACCGGGCGGCCGCTGCCGTCGCGGGCGACCGCGTCCGCCAGCGGCCCGAGCAGCCCGTCCAGCGGCCGCTCCCGGTAGCCGGTGGCGGCGACGATCGCGTCGGTCACCCAGGTCGCGGTGCTGCCTTCCTGCCGGTGCCGCAGGCCCAGCGCGATCCGCTCGCCGTCGCGCCGCGCGGACACCACCTCCACGCCGGGCGTCAGCGTGACGCCGGGCCAGCCGCCGCCCACCGAGCGGCGGTAGAGCTCGTCGTGGATGTCGGCGATGGTGTCGGCGTCGATTCCCTTGTACAGCTGCCATTGCGCGGGCAGCAGCCGGTCGCGCTCGGCCTCCGGCAGGCGGTGGAAGAAGCGCGTGTAGTCGGGCGTGAACTGCTCCAGCCCGAGCTTGGAGTACTCCATCGGCGCGAACGACACCGTCCGCGTCACCCACCGCAGCCCGTCCGGTTGCTTGCGGTGCCGCAGCAGGTCCAGGAACACCTCCGCGCCGGACTGGCCCGAGCCGACGACGGTCACCGCGGGCAGCGCCAGCAGCCGTTCCCGCTCGGACAGGTACTCCGCGGAGTGGATCACCGGCGCGTCCGGATCGTCCGCGAGAGCGCGCAACGGCTCCGGGACCCGGGGTTCGGTGCCGATGCCGAGCACGACGTTGCGCGCGCTGATCTCCCCGGCGGCCGAGCGCAGCCGGAACAACCCGTCGCGCCACTCGATCCCGGTGATGTCCGTGCCGAACCGGCAGCTGTCCAGCCGCTGCGACACCCAGCGGCAGTAGTCGTCGTACTCCGCGCGCGGGATGTGGAAGCGTTCGGCGAAGTAGAACGGGAACAGCCGGTCCTTCGCGCGGAGGTAGTTCAGGAAGGACAGCGCGCTGGTCGGGTCGGCCAGCGACACCAGGTCGGCCAGGAACGGCACCTGCAGGGTCACGCCGTCGAGCAACAGGCCGGGGTGCCAGCGGAACTCCGGGCAGCGGTCGTACACCGCGACGGTCAGGTCGTCGACCGGCTCGGCGAGCGCGGCCAGCGACAGGTTGAACGGGCCGATTCCGACCCCGGCCAGATCGACCGGAGTCACCGCAGGACCACCTCGGCGGACTGCGCCGCGGCGGCCGCGACCACCGACTCCAGCAGCGGCCGGTAGTCCTCGGCGCTCGCGTGCGGGTGCAGCAGGGTCAGCTTGAGCCACACGCCGTCGGACATCGTTGCCCTGCCGACGATCGCGGTGCCTGCCTCCAGCAACGTGCGGCGCACCCGCGCGACCGTTTCGTCGTCGGCGTCCACCGGTTTGAACAGCACGGTGGACAACGTCGGCGCGCCCCACAACCGCAGGCCCGGGTGCCGCTCGATCATGGCCGCGACTTCGGCCGCGGTGGCGCAGCAGTGCTCGACGAGCGCGCCCATGCCGTCGATGCCGAGCGCCCGCAGGGTGACGGCCATCCGGAACGCGTCGGGGCGGCGGGACGTGCGGATGGAGCGGCCGAGCAGGTCCGGCAGCCCGGCCTCGGTGTCGTCGTCCGCGTTGAGGTACTCGGCGCGCACGGACAACGCCGAGAGGTCCGCGGCGTCGCGCACCGCGAGCAGGCCCGCGGAAATGGGCTGCCAGCCGAACTTGTGGGCGTCCAGCGCGACGGAGTCCGCTTCGTCGAGTCCGTCGAGCAGGGGCTTCAGCTTCGCGCTGCACAGGGCGAGACCGCCGTAGGAGGCGTCGACGTGCAAGCGCGCGGCGTGCCGGCGGCAGACCGCCGCGAGCTCGCGCAGCGGGTCGATTTCGCCGGTGTCGGTGGTGCCCGCGGTGGCGACCACGACCGCGGGCGAGCCGAGTTCGCGCAGGGTCTCCGCCAGCGCGGCGGGCCGCATGCGTTCGCCGTCGCAGTCCACCAGGACCGGCGCGGGCAGGCCGAGCAGCCACGCGGCACGGGCCACGCTGTGGTGGGCGTTGCGCCC
The DNA here is from genome assembly GCF_050958625.1 of Amycolatopsis sp. 3B14. Lineage (NCBI taxonomy): Bacteria > Bacillati > Actinomycetota > Actinomycetes > Pseudonocardiales > Pseudonocardiaceae > Amycolatopsis > Amycolatopsis sp. 3B14. Next base: position 23,807 of record NZ_JBHZEN010000014.1, on the reverse strand, counting down.
GCACACCGGGCGGACGGCCGGCTCCGGCTCGCGCGCGAGCAGCAGCCCGAGCAGGTTCGACTCGGTGCCGCCGGTGGTGACGACGGCGTCCGGCGCGGGGGCGTCCGGGTAGCAGAGCCGGGCGATCAGGGTGACCAGCTCGCGTTCGATCTCGCTCGCCACCGGCGCCTGGTCCCACGAGTCCATCGACGGGTTGAGCGCGCTCGCCACGACGTCGGCGGCCACGGCGACGGCGAGCGGCGGGCAGTGCAGGTGCGCCGCGCACGCCGGGTCGGCGGGGTCGACCGAGCCCGCGGCCAGCAGCCGGGACATTTCGGAAAGCGCTTGCTCGGCTCCGACACCGGTGGCCCCGGCCAGGGGTTCCGCGCCCGTCACGGCCGCCACCCCGGCCGCGACGGCGGCAGGCCCGCCCGCCGGGCCCGGTCCGCCGCGTTCCACGGCCCCCGCGCCCATCGCGTCGAGGACCAGCGGGATCAGCTCGGCCAGCCGCCGGTGTCCCGCGCGGCCACCGGCCAGCCCGGCGCACTCCGATGTCGATTCGCCCACTCACCGCTCCTTAGGTATGCCTACGCTAAGCCACGATACGGACACCGTGCGCCGCAGGCACACCCCCGGCGGGCACGTTCCTCCCAAAGTGCCCGCCCGGGGAGCGTTAGTCATGCCGCCAAAGGGGTCACGGCGGCGTGTGCCGGATCACCGGGGCGCGAGCGCCTCCACCTGCCGCACCGGGTCCTCACCGGTGGGCAGCAGCGCGATCACGGGCGTGGTCAGCCCGTTGTCCACATAGGACTGCACCTTCTCCCGGCACTCCTCGGGACTGCCGTGCACGACCAGGTCGTCGACCACCTCGTCCGGAATCACCTCGTTCGCCCGTTTCCGGTCGCCCGCGCGCCACGCCTCGTGCATCGGCGCGAGCGCCTCGCCACGGCCGAGCCAGTCGTGGAACGCCGCGTACACCGGCACGGTGAGGTAGCTGCTGATCAGCATCCGGCCGAGGCCGCGCGCGGCCTCGCGGTCGGTGGTCGGGCAGACGAAGATCCGCGCCGCCAGCTCGGTGTCCGGCCCGATCTCGGCGCGCACCTGGCGGACGTCGGCAGGCGAGAGCCAGTTCGTGATCGCGCCGTCGGCCTCCTTGGCGGCCAGCTTCAGCATGCCGGGCCGGAGCGCGGCGAGCATGATCGGCGGCGCCGGCTCCGGCGCGCGCTCGAGCCGGAACTTGCTGACCGAGAAGGTCTCGTACTCCACGGTGACCTTCTCCCCCGCCAGCGCGGCGCGCAGGAACCGCAGCGTGTCCCTGGTGCGGGCGAACGGTTTCGCGAACTCGGCGGCGTTCCAGTTCTGCACGATCACCGGCGAGGACGCGCCGATGCCGAGCACGAACCGGCCGGGCGCGGCCTCGGCCAGGGTCGCCGCGGACATCGCGAGCAGCCCGGGCCCGCGGGTGTAGACCGGCACGATCGCGGTGCCCAGCCGCAGCTCCGGCGCCCACTGCGAAGCCAGCAGCAGCGGCGAGAACGCGTCCGTCCCCGCGGTTTCGGCCGACCACGCGTCGGTGTAGCCGAGCGCGGGCAGGCGCTCGATCAGCTCACGGTGCGCGGTCAGCGGCACCCCGGTCAGCGGAATCGTGATTCCCCAGCGCTTCATCGCGCAGCAGCCTCCAGCTCTCGTTTGATCCAGTCCACCTGGACCCTCATCAGGTTCTCCGCGACCTCTTCGGCCTGCGGCGTCATGTGGGTCGCGCCGACCAGCGGCAGGAACACGTGCGGGCGGCAGGCGGCCAGCAGCGCCGAGGACAGCCGCAGCGCGTGCGCGACGAACACGTTGTCGTCGGCGAGGCCGTGCACGATCAGCAACGCGCGCCGCAGCTCCGGCGCACTGGCGATCAGCGAGTTGCGCTCGTAGGAGTCCGGCTCCTCGTCCGGCACGCCGAGGTAGCGCTCGGTGTAGTGGGTGTCGTAGAGGGACCAGTCGGTGACCGGCGCGCCCGCGACCGCCGCGTGGAAGACGTCCGGGCGGCGCAGCACGGCCAGCGCGGACAGGTACCCGCCGTAGGACCAGCCGCGGATCGCGACCCGGGACAGGTCGAGCTCCGGATGGTCGGCGGCGACCGCGTGCAGGGCGTCCACCTGGTCGGTGAGCGTCACCTCGGCCAGCTCGCGCACGATCTCCTTCTCCCACGCCGGCCCCCGGCCGGGGGTGCCGCGGCCGTCCGCGACCAGGACCGCGAAGCCCTGGTCGGCCAGCCACTGCGAGGTGAGGAACGCGTTGCGGCTCTGCAGGACGCGCTGCGCGTGCGGGCCGCCGTAGGGGTCGAGCAGGACGGGCAGCTTGCCGTCCCCGGGCCGGTAGCCGGTGGGCAGCAGCAGCGCGGCGCGCAGGCCGCGCTCGCCGACGGTGAGCCATTCCGGGTCGGGCTCGAGTCCCGGGTCGACCGGGTAGGACCGGACCTCGGCGAGCGGGCGGCCGTTGCGCAGCACGCTCACTTCGGGGCCGCTGCGGCGCAGGCTCCATGACGACAGCACGGTGATCTCCGCGGTGCCCGCGCCCACGTGCACGCCGTCGGCGTCGGACAGCCGGGTCACGCCGTCCGGGCCGGTGCGGTAGACGTGGATCTGCGTCGGGTCGTCCTCGCTCGCGCTGAACAGGACCTCGGCCCCGACGTGCAGCACCGAGCGGACCTGCAGGCCCGGCCCGGTGACCGGCTCGCCGTCGACCACCAGCCGGTAGCTGCCGTCCGCGGCGCTGACGTGCACGAGCCGCCCGTCGGTGGTCCAGCCGGGCACGCCGGGGACGATCTCGACCCAGTGCGGATCGGTCTCGGTGTGCAGCAGCTTGGTGGAGCCGTCGGCGGGGTCGACCGCGTAGAACGCGAGTTCGCGCTGGTCGCGGGGCTGCACGGCAAGCAGCGGCGGGCCGCCTGCCGACCAGTGCACGGCGACGAGGTACTCCCAGTCGCCGCGCTCGACGTCCACGCGGGTGCCGTCGAGACCGAAGAACGCCAGCGAGACGTCGACGTTCGTGGTGCCCGCCGCCGGGTACGCGACGGTGTTCGCGCCGCCCTCGGGGTGGGCCGGGTCGGAGATGGTCCAGCGGGGCACATCCGCCCGGTCGGTGCGTTCGACCAGCAGGGTCTGCCCGTCGGGCGACCACCAGTAGCCGCGGGCGCGGCCCAGCTCCTCGGCGGCGATGAACTCGGCCAGCCCCCAGGCGATGTCGTCGCCGTCCTCGCCGGCCAGCACCGTGTCCTCGCGCGTGGCGAGGTCGATGACGCGCAGCTTGCGGTCGCGGACGTAGGCGATGTGGGTGCCGGTGGGGTTCGGGCGGGGGTCCACGACCGAGGTGTCGACCAGTTCGGTCACCTCGCGGCTGCCCAGGTCGACCGTGTAGAGCTTGCCGGACAAGGAGAAGGCGGCCAGGCGGAACTCGTCGTCGACGGCGTAGCCCACCACGCCGCCCGCGCTCTCCCGCATGCGCTCGCGGCGGGCCCGCTCCTCCGGCGGCAGCTCCTCCTCACCGGGCAGCAGCTCGGCGGCGTCCACGACCTTGGTCTCGGCGCCCCGGGTGAGGTCGAGTTCCCAGAGGCTGTTGCGCCGGTCGGTGCCGGACTCCGAACGCAGGAACAGCAGGCGCGACCCGTCGGGCGCGACGCGGAACTCGCGCGGGGTGCCGAGGGTGAAGCGCTGGGTGCGGGCCTGCTGGCGGAGGAAGGAGAGCTCGTCGGTCACGCCTCGCACTCTGTCAAACGACGCCCGGTCTTGGCGAGCGGTGGTTGACTCCTTCTGTCAGTGTTCGCTAACGTTAGCGAACACTGACAGAAAGGATCGGTCATGGGACAGCAGGTCGCGTTCTTCGAAGTGATCAGCGCGAACGCCGAACGGGCCCGGAAGTTCTACGCGGAGCTGTTCGACTGGCAGGTCGACGCCGACCCGGCGATGGGCGGCTACGCGCTCGTCGACACGGGCGGAGGCATCGGCGGCGGGATCGGGCCTTCGACGGGCCCCGGCGACACCGGCGTCAAGATCTACATGCGGGTCGACGACCTCGACGCGTACCTGGACCGGGCGGAGCGGCTGGGCGGGAAGCGGCTGGTGCCGCCCACCGACCTCCCCGGCGACTTCGGGCGGTTCGCCATCTTCGCCGACCCGGACGGCAACCAGGTCGGACTCTGGGCGTAGGAGCGGGCATGACGGACGACGAGCGGACGGACGAGGCGCTGCGGGCGCTCGCGGAGCCAAGGCGGCGCGCGATCCTCCGGCTGGTCGCCAACGACGAGCTGGCCGCAGGCGAGATCGCGGAGTCCTTCGACGTGAGCCGCACGGCGGTCAGCCAGCACCTCACCGTCCTGAAGAACGCGGGACTGCTCGACGAGCGGCGCGACGGCACCCGACGGCTCTACCGCGCCCGCCCGGACGGCCTCGCCGGGCTGCGGCAGTTCCTCGACGACATGTGGGCCTCGTCCCTCGACACGGCCCGGCGGCTGGTCGAAGCTGAGCGGGGGATCGGCGAAGACGACACGGCGAGAGGATCGGCATGACCGACATCCTGAGCCGGCCGCCGGTGCGGCAGGCGACCCTCGTGCGCAGCGACGCCGCGCACACCTTCGACACGTTCGTCCGCACGATCGGCGTCTGGTGGCCGGTCGAGCCGTTCTCCCGCGGCGGGGACCGGGTGCGGGACGTGACCTTCGAGCGCCGCACGGGCGGCCGCGTCTACGAGACGTGGGACGACGGCACCGAGCACGACTGGGGCGAGGTGCTCGCGAGGGACCCGCCGGAGCGGTTCACCATGACCTGGCTGGTCACCCCGGCGCCCACCGAGGTCGAGCTGACCTTCCGGGCGCTGGGCCCCGCGCTGACCCGGGTCGCGGTGGAGCACCGCGGCTGGGAGGCGCTCAGCGACGAGCAGGTGCGGGCGTCCTGCGCGCTCGGCGGCGGTTACGCCGGCGGCGCGTTCACCGAGGGCTGGGCGCGGCTCCTGGGCCGGCTCACCGAGGCGGCGGAGCGTGCGGCATGAAGTACCTGGTGTTCTACGAGCCGGCGGACAACGTCCTGGAGCGCGGCGCCCCGCACATGGACGCCCACTCGGCGCGGATCCGCGAGTTCCACGCCCGCGGCGACCTGCTGCTCGTCGGCACTCTGGAGAACCCGCAGGTGAACGGGTCGCTCAGCGTGTTCCGCACGCGCGAGGCCGCGGAGGAGTTCGTGGCGGGCGACCCGTTCGTGCGCAACGGCGTGGTGAAGAACTGGTACGTCCGGGAGTGGAACGAGGTACTGGCGCCCTGAGCCGTGCAACGAACCGCCGGAATCGCCGGGAACTGCGCAACGATCAGCGTGCCATAGCAACGATCTACGGATGATTCCGGGCCTGAACTGCCCTTAGCCTGAAGGCATGACGACCTCCGCGGCCGAGTTCATCGCGCTCGACGAGCGCTGGAGCACGCACAACTACCACCCGCTGCCCGTGGTGATCGCCGAAGCCGACGGCGCCTGGGTCACCGACGTCGAGGGCCGCCGGTACCTCGACTTCCTGTCCGCCTACTCGGCGCTGAACTTCGGGCACCGGCACCCCGCCCTGGTCGCCGCGGCGCAGGAGCAGCTCGGGAAGGTCACGCTGACCTCGCGCGCGTTCCACCACGACCAGCTGGGCGCGTTCTGCCGCGAGCTGGCCGAGCTGACCGGCACCGAGATGGTGCTGCCGATGAACTCCGGCGCGGAGGCGGTCGAATCCGCGCTCAAGGTCGCCCGCAAGTGGGCCTACGAGGTCAAGGGCGTGCCGGACGGGCAGGCCGAGATCGTGGTCGCCGGGTCGAACTTCCACGGCCGCACCACGACGATCATCTCGTTCTCCACCGACGAGTCCGCGCGCGCCGGGTTCGGGCCCTACACCCCGGGGTTCACGGTGGTGAAGTACGGCGACGCGGCTGCCCTGCGCGACGCGATCACCGAGCGCACCGCGGCGGTCCTGCTGGAGCCGATCCAGGGCGAGGCCGGGGTGCTGGTGCCGCCGGAGGGGTACCTCGCCGAGGCGCGCCGGCTGTGCGACGAGGCCGGGACGCTGCTGATCGCCGACGAGATCCAGTCCGGGCTGGCCCGCACCGGCACGCTGCTCGCGCTGGAGCCGAGCGGGGTGCGCGCCGACCTCTACACGCTGGGCAAGGCGCTGGGCGGCGGGATCCTGCCCTTGTCCGCGGTGGTCGGGCGCCGGGACGTGCTGGGGGTGCTGAAGCCGGGCGAGCACGGCTCGACCTTCGGCGGCAACCCGCTGGCGTGCGCGGTCGGCCGGGCGGTGATCAAGCTGCTGTCCACGGGCGAGTTCCAGGAGCGGTCGGTGCGGCTGGGCGCGCGCATGCACGCGCGGCTCGGGGAACTGGTCGGGCACGGACTGGCCGAGGTCCGCGGCCGCGGCCTGTGGGCGGGCATCGACATCACGCCGGGCGGGCTGTCCGGCCGCGAGGCGTGCGAAGCCCTGGCGGCGAAGGGGCTGCTGGCGAAGGAAACCCACGGCGCGACGCTGCGGCTGGCGCCACCGCTGGTCATTTCGGAGGCCGATCTGGACCGCGGGCTGGACATCCTGGAGGAGGTCCTGGCCGGCTGACCTCCGCCGCCGCGAGCGTGGGACTCGCGTGGTGCGGGGAAACCGTCCACCTCTCCCGTACGTTGTGCAGGCAACGGAGGGAGCAGGGGATGGAACGGGCACTGGTGCCGGGTGAGCTGAGCGATCCGGAGGAGCTGCACGCGCGGGGCCGGAAGCTGGGGGCACGCACACCACCGGCGGCGCACGATCACGCGGCCGCCGGGGAGCACCGGCCGTCGGTCGCCGAGTTCGTCGAGCACAGCAACGCCGGACGGCTCGGCGACCTGGTCCCGCTGCGGATCGGGCGCATGATCGCCTCCCCGTTCGCGTTCTTCCGCGGCGCGGCGGGGCTGATGGCCGCGGACCTGGCCGGCACCCCGCACAGTGGACTGTCCGCCCAGATCTGCGGTGACGCGCACGCCGCGAACTTCGGCCTGTACGGCACGCCGGACGGGCAGATCGTCATGGACATCAACGACTTCGACGAGACCATCCGCGGGCCGTGGGAGTGGGACCTCAAGCGCCTCGCCGCGAGCCTGGTGCTCGCCGGGCGCGAGGGTGGGGTGTCCGAAGAGGACTGCCGGGACGCGGCCGAGGACGCGGTGAAGTCCTACCGGCGCGTGGTGCGCCAGCTCGGCGAGGCGTCGTTCCTGCGCTCGTGGAACGCGCTCGCCGACGCGGACGCGCTGTCCAAGGTGAAGGCGCACGACCTCGCCGACGAGTTCAGCGAGGCCGCCGAGAAGGCGCGCCGCAACACCAGCGCCCGCGTCGTGGCCAAGTGGACCGAGCGCATCGACGACCACACCACCGGCCTGAGCCACCACCGGTTCGTCGAGGACCCGCCGGTGCTGCGGCACGTCGACGAGGCGACCGCGGACGCCGTGGCCGACGGGCTGGTGTCCTATGTGCACACCCTGCGCGAGTCGCGGCGCAACCTGATCGCCCGTTACCGCATCGCCGACGTCGCCTTCCGCGTCGTCGGCACCGGCAGCGTCGGGTTGCGCAGCTACGTCGTGCTGCTGCACGGCAACACCGACGAGGATTTGGTGCTGCAGGTCAAGGAGGCCCGGCCGTCCGCGCTCACCCCGTACCTGCCGGAGCACCGCACCGAGCACGAGGGCCAGCGCATCGTGCACGGCGCCCGCCTGGTGCAGGCCGAGACGGACATCCTGCTCGGCTGGACCACCATCGAGGGCAGGCCGTTCATCGTGCGGCAGTTCCGGAACATGAAGGGCGCGATCGAGCCGACCGAGCTGGGCGGCAAGGACCTCGACGACTACGGCCGCCTGGCCGGCGCGCTGCTCGCCCGCGCGCACATCCGCTCGGTCCACCCACGGCTGCTGGCGGGATACTTCGACGGTGACGACCAGCTCGACGAGGCCATCGGCCGCTACGCGGTGCGCTACGCCGACCAGACCGAGTCCGACCACGCCGAGCTGGTCACCGCGGTCAAGAACGGCCGCTTCCCGGCCATCCCGGACTGACGCGTGAGGTGGGCCGTCGTCGCCGTGTGCGCGGCGGCCGCACTGGCGATCGGCGTCCCGTTCGCCGGCGACACCGCCGCGAGCGGCCTCGACGCGACGGTCACCGCGTGGATCGACGGCGCGTTCGGCGGGCAGCCCGCGCTGCTGCGCCTGTTCGTGCTGCCCACCGAACCGGTCGTGCTGCTGCCGCTGCTCGCGATCGTGGTGCTCGCCTGCGCGCTCGGCCGCCGCTGGGGCGGCGTCGCGCTTGCGGTGCTGGGCGTCGCGGCGCCGGTCGCGCTCAACACGTGGGTGCTCAAGCCGCTGTTCGACCGGATGAAGTACGACTACCTCGCCTACCCGAGCGGGCACACGGTCAGCATGGTCGCCACGCTCACGGTGCTGGTGCTGCTCGCCCGGCCCGGGATCGCCCGAGCGGTCACCGCCGGCGTGAGTGCCGTGATCCTCGTGATCGCGGGGATCGGGCTCGTCGGGCTGGGCTACCACTACCCCACCGACGTGGCGGGCGGCGCGTGCTTCGCCGTCGCCGTGGTGCTGGCGCTCAGCTCACCGACGCGGCGTCTCGCGCCAGCGCGGTCAGCCGGCTCACCGCCCGCAGGTACTTCTTCCGGTAGCCCCCCTGCAGCATCTCCTCGGTGAACAGCTCGCCGAGCGATCCGCCGGAGACGACCACCGGGATGGCCCGGTCGTAGAGCCGGTCGGCGAACGCGACCAGCCGCAGCGCCACGTTCTGGTCCGGGGCCGGGCGCACGCCCCGGATGTGCACGACCGACACGCCGTCGACGAGACGGCCGTAGCGGGACGGGTGCAGCTTCGCCAGGTGCGCGCACAACGCGTCGAAGTCGTCGAGCGTCGCGCCTTCGCGGCCCTCCGCCGACGCGAGCAGCGTTTCCTCGTCCACCGGCGGCGGCGCGTCCGGCAGGCCGCGGTGCCGGTAGTCCGGCCCGTCCACCCGCACCACGGAGAACCGCGACGACAGCGACTGGATCTCGCGCAGGAAGTCCTCGGCCGCGAACCGGCCCTCGCCGAGTTTGTCCGGCAGCGTGTTCGACGTCGCCGCGACGTACACGCCGGCGTCGGTGAGCTCCCGCAGCAGGCGGGTGACCAGCATCGTGTCGCCCGGGTCGTCCAGCTCGAACTCGTCGATGGCGAGCAGCCGGTGCTCGGACAGCCGCCGCACCGCCTCACCGAAGCCGAGCGCGCCGACCAGGTGGGTCAGCTCGACGAACGTGCCGTAGGCCTTGGGCGAGGGCGCGTCGTGCCAGGTGGAGGCGAGCAGGTGGGTCTTGCCGACGCCGAACCCGCCGTCCAGGTAGAGGCCCTGCTTGCCCGGCGCGGGCGCGGAGCCGCCGCCGAACAGCGACCGCAGCCTGGACTTCTTCGGCGCCGCCTTCTCGATGCGCGCCGCGAACGCCGAGCACGACTCCACGGCCTGCGCCTGGCTGGGCTCGTCGGGGTTCGGCACGTAGGTGTCGAACCGCACGGCGTCGAAGCGCGGCGGCGGCACGAGGGCGGCGATCAGCTCGTCCGCTCCCAGCTCGGGCTGCCGGTCGGTGAGGTGCGCGGGCATCTTGCGAGGGTATCGGGACCCGGCCGCGCGGCCCTGGCGGCGGCCGCGTGATGTGATGGAGATCGTGCGCAGCCTGTGGCCCGAACCTCTCGACGACGTGACCGACGACGACCTGGACCGGATCTACGGCTACCCGGAGGACCTGGACCGGCCGTTCGTGCAGGCCAACTTCACCTCCTCCGCCGACGGCGCCTCGACGCTGGAAGGCCGGTCCGAGGGCCTGTCCGGGCCCGCGGACAAGCGGATCTTCTTCCACGGCCGCCTGCTCGCCGACGTCGTGCTGGCCGGCGCCGGCACCGTGCGCGCGGAGAACTACCGCGGCGCCCGCACCACCCCCGAGCGTCGCGAGCGCCGGGCCCGGCTCGGGCTCGCCGAGGTCCCGCCGATCGCCGTGGTCACCGGCAGCGCGCGCCTCGACCCGGCGGCGCCGCTGTTCACCGACACGACGGTGCCGCCGATCGTCATCACCACCGAGCACGCCCCAGCGGACCGGCGGAAGGCGCTCGCCGACGCGGGCGCGGACCTCCTCATCGCGGGCGCGGAGACCATCGACCTGCGGCGGGCGCTGGACGGGCTGGCCGACCGCGGGCTGCTCCGGGTCAACTGCGAGGGCGGCCCGCACCTGTTCGGCGAACTGGTCGCCGAGGACCTGGTCGACCAGCTGTGCCTGACCGTCGCGCCGCTGCTGGCCGGTGGCGGCGCGGACCGCATCGCGATCGGCCGCATGGCCAGCGAGGCGCGGGACATGGATCTGGCATCGATCCTGGTCGAAGACGGTTTCACGATGCTGCGGTACCGCCGTCGCCTCTAAGGCCGGCCCCTCGCCCACCACCACCCTCAATGGACACGCTCCGCGTGGCTGTCCAGACTGGGAACATGCTGCCGCTCACCCCGCCGGTCCAGCCGATGCTGGCGAAGCCGGCGAAGTCGATCCCGGACTCCGACGAGCTGCTCTTCGAACCGAAGTGGGACGGCTTCCGCTGCCTCGTCTTCCGCGACGGCGACGAGCTGACCCTGCAGTCGCGCGCCGGGAAGCCGCTGAACCGGTACTTCCCGGAAGTGCTGGCGCAGCTGCCGCCGCGGCTGCCGGAGCGGGTGGTGCTGGACGGCGAGCTGGTCGTCGGCCGCGAAGGACACCTGGACTTCGACGCGCTGACCGAGCGGATCCACCCGGCCGAGTCCCGCATCCGGCTGCTCGCCGAGCAGACGCCGGCCACGTTCGTCGCGTTCGACCTGCTCGCGCTGGGCGACGAGGCGTTCCTCGGCGAGCCGACCAGCGCGCGGCGGGAGCGTCTGGCGAAGCTCGCCGGGCAGGACCTGAACATCACGCCGGCGACCACCGACCCGGCGACGGCGCGGCACTGGTTCGAGCTGTTCGAGGGCGCCGGGCTGGACGGGGTCATCGGCAAGCCGCTGGACGCCGGGTACGAACCGGGCAAGCGGATCATGATCAAGTACAAGCACTCGCGCACCGCCGACTGCGTGGTGGCCGGGCTGCGGTGGCACAAGGACTCCACCCCCGGCGAGGCGGTCGGCTCGCTGCTGCTCGGGCTGTACGACGACAACGGCGTGCTGCACCACCCCGGTGTCGTGGGGTCGTTCCCGGTGAAGCGGCGCAAGGAGCTGGCGGCCGAGTTCGCCGGCCTGATCACCGACGGCGGCGGGCACCCGTGGCTGGAGGGCACCACCGAGGGGCAGCGCCTGCCCGGCGGCATCACGCGGTGGCGATCCACCGAGCAGCCATGGGTGCCGGTGCGGCCGGAGCGGGTCGTCGAGGTCGCCTACGAGCACACCGAAGGCGGCCAGCCGTCGCGGTTCCGGCACACCGCGCAGTTCATCCGGTGGCGCCCGGACCGCGAGCCGGAGTCGTGCACGTACGCCCAGCTGGAGGAGGTCGCCCGCTACGACCTGGACGCCGTCTTCCACGGCGAGGTCAAGCGGACCCGCTGATGGCAGGCCGGGTGGAACGGCAGGCGCTGCGGAGCCGGGGACGGCTGGCCGTCCTCGCGACGGCCCACCTGTGCCGCCGCCGATCGCCCGAGGCGCTCGTGCGGGTGATGTGCCAGGCCCGGAACGACGAGGCGGCCCACCGGGCGCGCACCACGCTGGAGCGGTTGTGGCACCGCAGCCCGCTGTGGCGCGAGAAGATCTGGGACGTCATGCGGGAGGTCATGGCGGCCGAGGGCGACCGCAACGCCCGGGACGGCCGGGATCTGCCGTGGGTGGCCATCCTGGCCCTCCTGGACGCCCGGCCCGAGCTCGTGGCCCGCTACGACCGGCGCGAACTGCGCGAGATGCTGCTGAGCGCGGCGGACGAGCCCGGCGTGCCGTACGTGGTGGCCGCCGCCCGCCACGTGCTGGACCGACTGTCGGCCGAACCCGCCCCGCTCGCCTCGCCGGTGTCCCCGCGGCCGTCCGCGCCCCGCCACCACACGCCGGGGGGAACCGGGACCGCGGGCTCCGGCGGGTTCAGCGCGGGCGGGTTCACCGCCCACGGCGCCTGAGCGCACCGACCCCGCTCACCACGGGTAAACGGGCGTCGTGCGAACCTCGGGGGCGAACACGCACCAAGGGAAAGAGGAACGTCGTGCCGCGCCGTGGTCTCGTGCTCGCTGTGCTGCTGCCGGCCCTCCTCGCCGGCTGCACGGCGGGACCGTCGAAACGGCCGCCGGTCGTGGAGAACGACGAGCCGGTGTCCTCCGCGCCGGCCAGCTCCGCCACGGAGGTGCCGCTGCCGCCGCTGACCGAGCCGCGTTCGCCCGCGCTCGACTGGACCGACTGCGACGCGCAGACCCGCAACCGCCTCGGCGCCGAGGCGCCGGGCTACCTGCGGTTCAGCTGCGGCACCGTGATGTCCACACTGGACAACCCGGCGCTGCCGGGCCGCGTCCAGACGCGCGTGTCCGTGCTTAAGGCGGGCAACGGCGCGATCCCGCTGGTCGTGGTCAACGACGTCGCGGGCGAGCCCGGCACCCTCTACGCCGCGCGGCTCGCCTCGACACTGCCGCCCGCGCTGCTGCAGCGGTTTTCGCTGATCGGGGTGGACCGGCGCGGCACCGGCGAGTCCGACCCGCTGTCGTGCGTGCCCGAGGACACCCGCGGCCAGCTGCTCAACCAGGACCCGGCCGACGACGACCTGGAACCGCTGCTGGACGCCGCCCGCAAGGCCGGGCAGCAGTGCGCGATCGACCTCGGCGGCGCACAGCAGTCCTTCGACAGCTGGCGCACCGCAGGCGACCTCGAAGAAATCCGCGGTGAGCTGGGCGTGCCGAAGCTGCACGCGCTCGCCCACGGCGAGGGCTCGCAGGTGCTCATCTCCTACGCCGCCCGGTTCCCGGACCGCGTCGGCCGGTTCGTGATGGACGGCATCCCCGACCCGTCCAGCGACACGGTCACGGTGCTCGGCGACCTGGCCGCCGCGCAGCAGGCCACCCTCGACGCCTACGGCCGCGCCGTCGGCCAGGACGCGGCCGCGACGGTGAACGCCGTGGTGGAGCGGCTGCGCGCGGCGCCGCAGGTCCTGCCCGGCGGCGCGGTGTTCGGCGCGGGCACGGCACTGCGGGCCGTGGTCACCGGGCTCGCCGACCGCACCCGCTGGACCGAGCTGGCCGGCGCGCTGGACGCCGGCCGCGGTGGCGACGTCCGCGGGCTCGCCGCGTTCGTCTCGCCGATGATCAACGGCTCGGACGTCGCGCCGTCCCGCCTCGACGCCACGCTGGCCACCGAGTGCAACGACACCGCCGTGCGGATGCCCGCCGACCAGATCGCCGGGCTGACCACGCAGCTGCGCGGCCGCTACCCCGTCTTCGGCGGGCTGGTGACGCAGCGGCTCGCGTGGTGCCTGCCGTGGCCGGCGCGCACCGAGTCGCTGCCGACGCTGGGCACGTCCGGGCTGCCGCCGGTACTGGTCACCAGCACCCTGACCGACCCGGTCACGCCGGAAACCGGCACGGTGCGGGCCGCGCAGCAGATCCCGAGCGCGGTGCGCGTCGCGTGGCAGGGCGCCGGGCACGGGGCGCTCGGCTCGCCGTGCGCGGCCGAGGCGGTGCGGGCGTTCCTGGTCGACGGGAAGGTCCCCGCCGACGGCACGCTCTGCCCCGCATAGGGGACCCTGCGCGGCCCCCGTTTAGGCTTGTCCCTCATCCGCCGGACCACTGAGTACTGGGAGTGACTGTGCCGTCTTCCGCGGTCGAGACGCCGGCTGTGGCGCCGGCGCCCCGGGACAGCGCACGACGACCGATTCCCTGGATCGCCGTCTGGCCGGTCCTCGTGCTGGGCGCGGGCGCCGGTTTCTGGTACGTCAGAGAGGTCCTGGCCCAGCTCCCAGCGCTGCTGCACCTGCTCGACCTGGGCGTGTACCGGATCGCGGGCGAGCGCGTGCTGGACGGCGTGTCGGTCTACGACACGCCGCTGCTCGGCAACATCCGCGGGCAGTGGGAGTTCGTCTACACCCCGTTCGCCGCGCTGCTGTTCGTGCCGCTGGCGCCACTGAAGGGTGAACTCTTCACGTGGGTGGGCGCGCTCGGTGACTACGCGATGCTGGCCGTCGGGGTGTGGGCGGCGCTGTCGCTGCTGCGGTTCCGGCGCGACGTGCGGCTCGTGTTGTTCAGCCTGCCGGTGGCGGCGCTGCTCATGTGGTGCGAGCCGGTGCGCGAGACGATGGCGTTCGGGCAGGTCAACATCCTGCTGATGACGCTGGTGCTGCTCGATTTGGCGCTGCCCGACTCGTCGAAGGTCAAGGGCGTGCTGATCGGCATCGCCGCCGGGATCAAGCTGACGCCCGCGTTCTTCGTGCTGTACCTGCTGGTGACGCGGCGGTACCGGGCGGCGATCGTCGCGATGGGCACGTTCGTGGTCACCGTGGCCGTCGGGTTCGCGTTCCTGTGGCACGACTCGGTGACGTTCTGGTCCGGCGCGTTCATGGACCCGACGCGGGTCGGCGTGCCGGAGAACCCGTCGAACGAGTCGCTGCGCGGCTTCTTCGCGCGGGCGACCGGGGTGACCGGCGGGATGCAGATCGTGTGGCTGCTCGCCGCGGCCGCGACCGCCGTGGTGTGCCTGCTGCTGGCGCGGCGGCTGGTCGCGCGCGGCGAGGAACTGGTGGCGGCGACGCTGTGCGGCCTGGCGACGACGGCCGTGTCGCCGTACAGCTGGGTGCACCACTGGGTGTGGCTGGCGATGCTGCTGATCTGCCTGGGCAACCTCGCGTTCCGCGGGTCGGTGCTGGGGTGGATCGGCCTGGTCGGCGCCGCGCTCGTCACCTCCGGCGGGGTGCTGCCGCTGATCGGCTTCGAGGCGGACACGGTGCTGGCGTTCAAACCGGCGGGGCTGGAGTGGCTGTTCCAGAACGCCTACATCTGGCTGACGTTCGCGGTGTTCCTGGCGGTCGCGCTGTACTACCGGACGCCGAAGGACCCGGCGGCGCTGCCCGCGGAGAGCACCTCCGCCAGCAGCCGGTAGGACTCCAGCATCTCCGCGCGGTCGTACGTGCTCGTGGTCACCAGGACCTCGTCCGCGCCCGTGCGCTCCACCAGCCCCTCCAGTGCCGCGGCCGCTTCGGCAGGGGTGCCTGCGATCTGCCCCGACCGGGCCTCGTCGAAGTAGCGGCGTTCCCGGTCGGTCATCGGGCCAGCGAGGATCTCCGCCGCCGGGCGCAGCGGCGGGAACACGCCGTGCGTGCGCGACCACGCCGACGACCACGCCTCCGGCACCAGCAACCGCTCCGCGGCCTCCCGCGTCTCGGCCACCGCGATCGTCGCCGAGACGATCACGTACGGCGCCGGGCAGCGGACCGACGGGACGAACGACTCCCGGTAACGCCCGATCGCCTCGATCATGCGCCCCTCACCGCGCACGGCGCCGATCACCAGCGGCAGCCCCAGCTCGGCGGCCAGGTCCGCGCCCGCCCCGGTGGCCAGCAGGAACGCCGGGACCGGCTGCCCCTCCGCCGGGAACGCGTGCACGCCAGGGAACTCGCCCTGCGTGCCGTCGAGGTAGCCGAGCAGCAGCCGCACCTGCTCACCGAACCGGTCGGCGTCGTCCTTGCCGTGGCCGAGCGCGCGCCGCACGCCGCCGGTGAACCCGACCGACCGGCCCAGCCCCATGTCGATCCGGCCCGGGTGCAGCGCCTCCAGCACGCCGAACTGCTCGGCCACGACGAGCGGCTGGTGGTTGGGCAGCATCACGCCGCCGGTGCCGACGCGGATGGTCGACGTGACGTCCGCGACCGCGGCGGCCAGCACCGTGGGCGCGGATCCGGCCACGCCCGGCACGCTGTGGTGCTCCGAAACCCAGAACCGGTGGTAGCCCAGCGCCTCGGCCTGCCGCGCGAACGCCACGGTCTCCCGCAGCGCCTCGGCGTGGGTGCCGCCTTCGCGGGTGCGGGACCGGTCGAGCACGGACAGCTTCACGCCTTGGTCAACACGCCGGCCCCGGCGCCTGTTCCGTCTCCAGCAGCGTCGCGGTGATCGCCCGGATCGTGCTGAGCGCGGGCACCGCCAGCAGCGCCCCGATCACCCCGGCCTGCTGCACGCCGACGGCGATCGCCAGGATGACCGCGACCGGGTGCAGCCGCACCGCCCTGCTGGTGATCATCGGCTCCAGCACGTTGCCCTCCAGCTGCTGCACGGCGATCACGATCAGGACGACCAGCAGCGCGGTGAACGGCCCCTCGGCGACCAGTGCGACAAGCGCGGCGAGCAGGCCGGTGACGAACGCGCCGATCATCGGCACGAACCCGCCGAGGAACACCAGCGTCGCCAGGGGCACCACCAGCGGCACCCCGGTGACCCACAGCCCGATGCCGATCCCGACGGCGTCCACCGCCGACACGATGATCAGCGCGAACATGAACGCCGTGAGGTCGTGGAAGGCTCGCTTGCCCGCGGCGTCCACCCGGCGGCGGGCGGAACCGCGGAACGGCAGGGAGAGGAACCGCCAGATCCGCTCGCCGTCGTAGAGCACGAAGACCAGGACGAAGATCGCCAGTGCCAGTCCGGTGAGCACCGATCCGAGCGTGGCGAACGCGTTCCACGCGCCGGTCGCCAGCGACTGCTGGTTCGCCGCCACCCACTCCCGCGCCTGGGTCGCCACCTGGTCCAGCTGCTCCGGGCGCACCCCCACCGAGCCGAGCCAGCCGCGCAGCTCCTGGTAGCTCCCGCCGAGCTGGGTGCGCAGGTCGGGCAGGCTGTCCACCACCGTCTTGACCACGAACCACAGCACGGCGCCGACCGCGGCCACCCCGCCGACCAGGACGACCGCCGTCGCCAGCGCCCTCGGCACGTGGTGCCGCGCCAGCCAGGTCACGGCCGGCGCGAGCAGCGCGGCGAGCAGCAGCGCGAGCGCGACGGGGATCACCACGACGGCGAGCGTGGCCAGCACCCTGGCGAGCACCCACAGCGCGGCGGCGACGACCAGCAGTTCCGCGCACACGACGGCGGAGCGGTGGAGCAGCCGGCCGGTGGCCGGGTTCTCGGTCATCCTGCACCGCCATCCCGCGCGGCCCGTCAGCCCTCCGGCCGCGCCCTGCTCGGCTGCACGCGCTTCGGTTCACCTGGCATTTTCGGGTAGTCCGGCGGGTACGGCATCTCGCCGAGCCCGTGGTCCCGCTCGTCGCGGGCGTACCACTCCAGCGCGGTCTCCAGGCCGAACGCCTCGTCGTCGATCGCGGCGTGCGGGTCGCCGTGCCCGGCCAGCCAGTCCGGCACGGTGAGCACGTCGAAGTCGTCCGGGTCGGCCTCGGGCAGCTGCTCCCAGGTCAGCGGCGTCGACACCGTCGCCCGCGGGGTGCCGCGCACCGACCAGGACGAGGCCACGGTCCGGTCCCGCGCCGCCTGGTTGTAGTCGAGGAACACGCGGCCGCCGCGCTCCTCCTTCCACCACGCGATCGTGGCGAGGTCGGGCACGCGCCGCTCCACCTCGCGGCCCAGCGCGATCACCGCGTGCCGCACGTCGACGAAGTCCCACTCCGGCCGGATCCGGACCAGCACGTGCACCCCGCGCCCGCCGGACGTCTTCGGGTACCCGGTCAGCCCGGCGTCCGCCAGCACCTCGCGCACCACCAGCGCGACCCGCACCGCGTCGCCGAACCCGGAGCTGTCCGACGGGTCCACGTCGATCCGAAGTTCGTCCGGGTGGTCCACGTCGGACCGCCGGACGGGCCACGGGTGGAAGTCGAGCGTGCCGAGGTTGGCCGCCCACGCGAACACCGCCGGCTCGGTGGGGCAGACCTCGTCCGCGGTGCGCCCGGACGGGAACGTGATCCGCGCGGTCTGCACCCATTCGGGCGCTCCCCTGGGGACCCGTTTGGCGTAGAACGGCTCGCCGGAAACCCCGTCGGGGAACCGTTTCAGCGTCGTCGGCCGTTCCCCGACCGCCCGCAGCAACGGCTCCGCGACCGCGAGGTAGTACTCCACGACCTGCCGCTTGGTGATCCCGCGCTCCGGGAAGTACACCTTGTCCGGATTGGACACCCGCACCACGCGGTCGCCGACCTGGTACTCGACCGCCTCGCCACGTCCTGCCACCGGATCACCGTAGCCCCGCCGGGCCGGTTCCGCGCGTGCCTTACCGTGGACGTCGTGCCCCGCCGCCTGAAGATGGTCATCGCGCTCGTCCTGCTCGCCGGGGCGGTCGTGGCGGCGTTCACACTCCCCGTGCCGAGCCCCGCGGAACTACGCAACTGGGCCGCGGGCGCGGGTCCGGTGACGGCGCTGGTGTTCCTGGCCGCCTACTCGGTACTCACCGTCGCTCCCATACCCCGCACCGTGTTCAACCTCGCGGCCGGGCTCCTGCTCGGTGACGTGCTCGGCATCGTGGTGGCGATCACGGCGACCGCGGTGTCCGGCGCGCTCGGCTTCGGGCTCGCCCGCCTGGTCGGCCGCGACCTCGTGTCCCGCCACCTGGAACGGAAAGTGGTGCGCGCGGTCGACGAGCGGCTCGCCGACGGCGGTGTGCTCGCGGTGGCGTCGCTGCGGCTGATCCCGCTGGTTCCCTTCGCGCCACTGGGATACTGCTGCGGGATCCTGTCCGTGCGGTTCCGCCCGTACCTGGCCGGGACAGTCCTTGGCAGCCTGCCCGGCACGGTCGCGGTCGTGGTGCTGGGCGACGCGCTCACCGGCGGCACGCCGCCCGCGCTGCTCGCCTGCTACGGTGCCTTCGCACTCGCCGGGGCCCTTGGCCTGGCCCGAATCGCCCGCGGGACTGCTTACGCCGGGCGCACCGGGCAGCCCGCTACACTCGACCCGGTGCGCGAGGAGATCGTTCGCGCTGAGCCAACCCAGCACTTGCGGAGAGTTTCCGAGGAGTAGTCCCATCGACACCGGTCAGCTGATCGCAGGGCACTATCGCCTCGTTGAGCACATCGGCAGCGGCGCCATGGGGGTCGTGTGGCGCGCGGTCGACGAGCGCCTCGAGCGTTCCGTGGCGGTCAAGCAGATCCTCGCTCAGCCGGGCATGTCCGAAGCCGAACGCAACAGCATGCGGCAGCGTGCCATGCGCGAGGCGAAGAACGCGGCGCGCTTCCAGCACCCGAACGCCATCGTGGTGTTCGACATCGCGGAGCACGGCGGTGATCCGTGCCTCGTCATGGAGTACCTGCCCTCGCGCAGCCTCTCCGCGGTGATTGCCGAGCAGGGCACCCTGCCGCTGGCCGAGGTCGCGCGCATCGGCCACCAGGTCGCCTCCGCGCTGGTCGTCGCGCACCGGGCCGGCATCGTGCACCGGGACATCAAGCCGGCGAACATCCTGATCGACGACAACGGCACCGCGAAGATCACCGACTTCGGCATCTCGCGCGCGGCGGGCGACCTCACGCTCACCCAGACCGGCCTGATCGGCGGCACCCCGGCCTACCTCGCGCCCGAGCTGGCGCGCGGCTCCGACCCGGCGCCTGCCTCCGACGTCTTCTCCCTCGGCGCGACGCTCTACCACGCGCTGGAGGGCCAGCCGCCGTACGGCAACAGCTCCAACCAGCTGGCCCTGCTCTACACGGCGGCGAACGGGCAGGTCATCCCGCCGCGCCAGTCCGGAAAGGCGACCGCGCTGCTGATGAGCCTGCTGCGGGTCGAGCCGGAGGAGCGGCCGACCATGCTGGAGGCCCGCGACCGGCTGGCCGCGCTGGCCAACGGCGAGAAGGACACCAAGGGCACGCTGGTGTCACCGCCGCTGTTCAACGGTGGCGGCCGCCAGCCCGCGGCCGCGGCAGTGGACGCGCCGCCGCCCCCTCCGCCCGGCGAGCGCCCGCCGTGGCAGCGCACCGGCGCCGCCACCGCCGCGCCGCCCGCCCCGCCGCAGCGCAGCCCGCGCAACCCCACCGCCGCGTTCATCCCGCCGCCGAAACCGCCCCAGCAGGCCAAGCAGTCCCCGCTGAAGCGCAAGGGCGTGCTGGCCGGCTCGGCGGTGGCCGTGGTCGCCGTGGTCGTGGTCGTGCTGATCGTCCTGCTCAACGGCGGCGACAAGACGAACGGCGGCGCCTCGCAGGCCAACGCGGGCGGCACCACGGCCCCCACCTCCGCGCCGCCCAGCACGCCCAGCAGCGCCGCCCCGGCCGACCTCGGCCAGACGGCCAACACCGGATCGGTGGACTTCGGCTCGGCGGGCCAGGTGGTCAAGGCCTACCTCGACGGCTCGGGATCGCCCCAGGCGTGGGGTCTGCTCACGCCGGCCGCGCAGGCCGTGTTCGGCAGCCAGCAGGCGTTCCAGCAGTACTGGGACGAGCACGAGATCGAGGGCTACAACTCGATCCGCGCGGACAAGGGCGCCAACGCCGACGGTTCCGCCGACATGTCCGTGTCCATCGACGGGGTCGGCCGCGTGTCCTGGCGCGTCGTCAACACGGCGGGCGGGCTGCGGATCGACGCGAACACCAAACTCGGCTGACCTACCCTGGTCGGTATGACCGAAAGCGGCCGCAACCCGCGCTTCGACGACGACCTGGTCGGGCTCGACCCCGACGATCCGGAGGCCCAGGCGTTCGCGCGGCACCTGGACCGGATGCAGCGGTGCGAGCCGGGTTTCACGGTCGAGGGCACGCTGCACAACGTGGCGGAGTTCGCGGAGTCCAGCACCCGGGTCGGCGGGCTGCGGTGGTGGATCGCGGCCACCGTCGTGGTGCTGCTGGTCCTCGGCGTGATCGTCGCCTCGTGGGACATCGTGGTACGGGCCGTGCAGTGGCTCGCCGAGTAGCCTGAACCATATGAAACCTCGCATGGAACCTGTCGTGGGAGCCACCCCGAAGGTGGTCAAGTCGGACCAGGAGTGGCGCGAGCAGCTCTCCCCCGAGGAGTACGCCGTGCTGCGCCAGGCGGGCACCGAGCGGCCGTTCACCGGCGAGTACACCGACACCAAGACCACCGGCATCTACGAATGCCGCGCGTGTGGCGCCGAACTGTTCCGCAGCGACACCAAGTTCGAGAGCCACTGCGGCTGGCCGTCGTTCTTCGACCCGTCCTCCTCGGACGCCGTGCTGCTGCGCGAGGACCGGTCGCTGGGCATGGTGCGCACCGAGGTGCTGTGCGCGACCTGCCACAGCCACCTCGGCCACCTCTTCGAGGGCGAGGGCTACCCCACGCCGACCGACCAGCGGTACTGCATCAACTCGATCTCCCTGCGCCTGGTGCCCGCCGAGTAGAAGCCGCGCCGCGACACGCACCCGGCCGCTACCCTGCGGGCGTATGGGGGCGTACTGGGGGTTGTCCGCCCAGGAGTTCGCCGCGCTCTACGCGGCGCTGGTCCTGGTGCCGCCGGTGGTGCGGCTGCTCGGCCCGGCCCTGCTGCGGTACCGCCGGGTCCGGCCCGGCGCCGAGCGGGTCACGGCGGTCGAGCTGGCGGTGCTGGCAGGCGGACCGGACCGGGCCGTCGACCTGGTGCTCGCGGACCTCGTCCGGCGCCGGTGGATCCGCGTGGACAGCGGTGGCCGGCTGACCACCACGACGACACGGCCCCCAGGGGAGCCGCTCGCCGTCGCCGTGGTGCTGGCGGTGTCGTTCTGGCGCGGTCTGGCCACCGCGCGGACCCTGCGCCTGCACCTGGCGGACAGCCCGCAGATCGGGGAGGTCGTGCGCGGGCTCGCGGCCCGCGGGCTGGTGGTGCCGCCCAGTGACGTGTCCGGCATCCGCATCGCGTGCCGGGTCCTGCTGGTCGGGGTCGTGGTCAGCACCTTCCTGGGCGGTTACGCGGTAGCCGCGATCCCAGTGATGCTGGCCGGTGTGCTCGTCCTCGAGGCGGCCGAGCTCGTCCCGTCGCCGAGGCGCACCATCGCCGGGAGCCGCCTGCTGCATGGCGCCACGGTCCTGGGAACCGCCACCGGGCCGCGTCCGTCGAACGGCCAAGTGCCGGGGTGGATTCGGAGGTGGCGGGGTGGCTGGTCCGGTGATCCTGGCGGTCGGTGAGGGGCCCGCGTTCTGGGGGCTGCCCACTTCGACGTTCCTCCCGCTCTTCGCCGCGCTGGTGGTGCTGCCCGTGGTGGTGCGCGCGTTCGGCTCGCGGCTGCTCACGCCGCGCGGCGGCGGGCCGCACCACCCGCCGGGGCTGATCGAGCTGGGTTTCCTGGCAGGCGGCCCGGTGCGGGCGGTCGACACCGCGCTCGCCGACCTGGTGGAGCGGCAGCGGATCCGGGTGAGCGGCGCCGGGCGGCTGGCCACGACCGGCGGCCACGCCCCGGCCGACCGGCTGAGCGCGGCGGTCTGGACCGGTGTGCGCGACGGCCGCGGCACCTGGACCGTGCACGACCTGCGTGCCGCGATGCGCGGCCGCGCCGAGTTCGTGGAGCTGCGCGACCGGCTCGCCGGGGAAGGGCTGCTGGTCGCGCCCGGCGCGGTGCGCAACGTCCGGCGGCTGGCCACCCTCCTGCTCTTCGCGGTCGTGGTCCTCGCGTTCGTGGCCTTCCCGAGCGGCACGTTCGTGCTGGCGGTGGTGCCGGCCGGGCTCCTCTGGGCGCTCACCGACCGGCGACGACGCGGCCCGGCGCGGACGAAGACCGGCGACAGCGCGCTGCGCACGGCGAGCGTGACCACCGGCGGGGCCGCGCACGCAGTGGCCGTCGGCGGCCTCGGCCGCTACCCGGACCCGGCGATCGCGCAGGCGCTGCTGTCGGCGTCGGCGCCGCAGAAGCCCCGTCGTCGCGGCGGCTGGTCCGGCTCGTCGTCGGGGTACGGCTGCGGGTCGTCGGGCAGCTCCTGCGGGAGCAGCTCGTGCGGCAGCAGCTCGTGTGGCAGCAGTTCGTGTGGCGGAGGCAGCTCGTGCGGCGGCGGGGGCGGTGGCTGCGGGGGCGGCGGCGGTGGTGACTGAGGGGGTCGCTTACGCGGTGCGGCGGCCCACGTCGGCCTGCGGCGGGCTCGGTTGCGGAGGTGGTTGCGGTGGCGGTTGACCGGCTGGGCGTCGGCATCGGGTGGCGGCCGGAGATCGACCTGTCCATCGCGCGGCTGCCGGGTGTGGAGTGGGTCGAGGTGATCGCGGAGAACCTGCACCCGGGTCGCCTGCCCGCGGCGCTGGTGGAGCTGCGGGAGCGGGGGCTGCCGGTGTTGCCGCACGCGGTGTCGCTGTCCCTGGGCGGGGCGGAGCCGCTGGACACGCGGCGGGTGGAGCACCTCGCGGCGGTCGCGGACGAGCTGGACGCGCCGCTGGCCAGCGACCACGTGTGCTTCGTGCGCGCGGGCGGGCTGGACGCGGGGCACCTGGTGCCCCTGCCCCGGACGCGGGAGGCGCTGGACGTGCTGGTCGAGAACGTGCGGCTGGCGCAGTCGATCGTCGGCAGGCCGTTCGCGCTGGAGAACATCGCCGCGTTGCTGGAGTGGCCGGACGCCGAGATGAGCGAGGCGGCGTTCCTGGCCGAGCTGACGTCGCGGACCGGGTGCCTGCTGATCGTGGACGTGGCGAACCTGTATGCGAACGCGCGGAACGTGGGCGCGGACCCGGTGGAGTTCCTGGCGGAGGTGCCGTTGGAGCGGGTGGCGTACGTGCACGTCGCCGGGGGCGTCGAGGTCGACGGCATCTACCACGACACGCACACCCACCCGGTGCTGCCGGAGGTGCTCGACCTGCTGACCGAGTTGCGGCGCCGGACGGAGCCCCCCGGGGCACTCCTGGAACGCGACGGCGCCTACCCACCGGACGACGAGCTGGCCGCGGAACTGGCCGCGATCCGGGAGCGCCTGTGAGCGGCCGGGAAGACCTCGCCGCCC
>NZ_JBHZEN010000013.1:0-28366 GCF_050958625.1 Amycolatopsis sp. 3B14 | reverse complement strand
CCAACGGCGCCGGCAACCCCACGACCTCACCACCAGCACAGCCCTACCAGGCCAACACCCCGGCACTCGGCCACTCGCGCAGCACCCGCCACCACCGCAGCCCCACCGCGCCAGCCCCCGGCACTCCACCCCCACACCCGCAGCAGCACGGCGAACCGCCCCTACGGCGCGAGCAGCTCCCAGGACTTCGCCGCCGGTGCGGCCTGCTGCCCCGCCTCGCAGCTGGGCCGGAAGTCGCACCAGGCGCAGCGTCGGTCGGGGCGCGCGGGGAACAACACGTCGGCGTCGCCGCCGGCTTCGAGGGTGTCCGTGGCCAGCCGGACGTCCTCGGCGGTCTCCTCGGCTCGGCGCAGGTGCCGCTGCAGGCTCTCCGGCGTGTGCGTCGCCTCCGCGACCGTGCCGCTCGGCAGGTGGTGCAGCTCGACCTTGCGGCACGGCCGCCGCAGGGTGCGCTCGGCCGCGACCGCGTACATCGCCAGCGCCTGGGAGCTGCGGGCCTCGTACTCGTCCGGCGCGCGGCGGCCGGTCTTGTAGTCGACGATCACCAGCTCACCGCCGCGCTGGTCGATACGGTCCGCGCGCCCCTCGATGATCATCGACGCGGGACGGCCGGGCTCCGGGTTCACCGGCGCGGACACCCACCGCTCGATGCCGACCGGATCGCTGGTCACGTCGTGGTGCTCGACGTACTCGGCGACCCACTCCTTCGCACGGGCGCGGTACGTCGCGGCCTGGCCGGCGTCGGCGAACCCGGCGTCCTGCCAGTGCTCCGACAGCAGTGCCGCGGCACGCTCCGGCGTGCGGCGCGCGGGCGGCACGTCGAACAACGCACGCAGCGCGTTGTGCACGACCGCGCCGAGCGTGCTGTGCGCCCACGGGCCGGTGCGCTGTGGGGTCGGCCGGTCGAGGTAGGCCAGCCGGTACCGGCGCGGGCAGTCCGCGAAGGTGGCCAGGCGCGCCGGGCTCACCTTCGTCAACCGCCGCGGCTGGACCGCGAACTCGAACCCCAGTTGCTCCACGCCCACTACCGTACGCACCACCCCCGACACTTTCGGCTCCGCCCACGGCCCGCGGCGCATATGATCTGGGCGGTTGGCATTCGGAGCAGGGGGCAATGCGTGTTGACGTTCGAAACGGCGCCGGCCGAACTGGACATCCTCGACGAGGAGCTGGGCCTCGGGAGGTTCGTCTACCCGCACCGGATCCCGTTCGTCAGCGGGACCCGGTCCGAGCGCGCCGAGCAGCGGCAGCGCGTGTTCGACCACTGGCACCGCCTCGGGCGCATGTCGCGCGACCGGCTGCGCGGTGAGTTCGAGGACCTGCTGCGGCTGTGGGCGCGGCCGGACGTCCTCGTCACCCAGGTCGTGGCCGAGCTGACGCGCGACGAGAAGGTCCTGTCGCGCGGCGGCTGGACCGGCGAGCGCGGTGTGCTGAGCCGCCAGAGCGGCGACAACGTCAGGTTCGCCGAGCTGCGCGCGGGTCAGGTGCTCCCGCAACTGCTCGAACCGCTGCCGGAGGTGCCGCCGGTGCGCATGGCGCCGGTGACCTACGTGTCGCAGGCGCGCGGCGGGGGCGATCTGTTCGGCGGCGAGCCGCCTCGGGAGAAGCGCGTGGCGGATCGGTACTTCGCGGCGCCACCGCTGCGCGCCGGGGTGGTCTCGTGCTCGGTCCGCGGGGTGGACGCGGGCCGCCTGACCTGGTTCGACACCCCGGACGGCCGGTTCTTCACCACGGTGGAGCACCTGCCCGACGGCGCGCAGCGGCACACGTTCACGCCCGCCGACCGGGCCCGCATCGGCCAGTGGGTGCGTGACCACGTCAACCAGCACCTGACCGCGGCGAATCGTTGACACCAGGGGAGGAAGTCATGACGCAGCCCGACAACGGGTACTCGCGGCGCCGGTACGAGTCGGAGGTCTACGCCGAAACCGCGGGCAAGTCCGCGGGCAAGTTCTTCGGCCCGGACGCCGAGCAGGTCGCGGGCGACTACTCGGCCAAGTCCGGTCAGGTCTACACGCGGAAGCTGCAGGCCGAGGGCGGCGGGTACCGCGACGGCCTGGCACCGTCGGACCGTCTGTACGAGAGCGTGCCGCACGAAAAGCTGAAGAGCATGGTCACCGAGGGCGTCTCCCCCGAGGAGGTCGACGAGCAGGGCATCATCGTCAACGACCTCGGCAACGCCTTCGGCGAGATGGCCTCCGCGCTGCGGCAGGGCGTCGCCAAGGAGCAGGCAGGCTGGCAGGGCGACGGCGCGAACACCGCCTTCGGCTACTTCAACACGCTCGCGACGTGGGCGGACAGCTCGAAGGACGCGGCGTTCCTGTCGGCGAACCGCTATTCGCAGACCTCCGCGGCGTTGTCCCAGGCACGCAACAGCATGCCGGAGCCCGCCGGCAAGTCGGTCGACCAGTCGATCGCCGCCGCCCGGCAGCAACTCGCGAGCGGTGACTGGGAGGCCGCCAGCGCCACCATGAACGACATGCAGAACCAGGCCGCGCTGCAACACCAGGCCCAGCAGGAGGCCGCGGCGGTGCTGGCTCAGCGAGACGTGATGCTGCACGCCGGCGGTTCGACCCAGCCCGTCTACGCCACGCCGACCACGCAGCCCGACACCGGCGCCGCCACCAGCCCGACGTTCGCCGCCAACGACAACACGACGGCGTCCAGCTCGGGCGGCGTCGGGCCGATGGGCGGCGCGCCGGGCGGGGTGCGGACCACCGGGAGCATCGCGCCGCCGACGACGCCGCTGCCCGGGATCGGCACGGCCACGGGCGCGTCGCCGACCCCAGGGTTCACCGACCACGCCGGTGGCTGGAGCCGTTCCCCCGCCGCGACGGTGCCCGGCAGCTCGGGGCTGTCAGGCGGTGCGGGCATGATGCCGGTCGCACCGGGCCAGGGCGACCAGACGCGCACGTCGCCGCGCCCGGGATCGGGTTCGGGTGGCCGGGCCGGTGCCGCGCCGCGGGCCGGGGTCGGTGGCCGGGCAGCCGGGGGTGGCGCTGCGGGCCGTCTCGGCGCGGGCCAGGAGGCGGCCGGCCGCAGGGCCGGGATCGGGGAGCCGGGCGCCAGGGCGGCGGCGGAGAGCGCGAACAGCGGACGCGCCGGAGCGGCGGGCAAGGCGGGCGCGTCCGGGTCGCACCTGGCCGGGCCGGCGGGCAACTCGAAGAAGGACGAGGACAAGGACCACGAGCGGCCCGCGTACCTGCTCGAGGACGACCCGGACAGCATCTTCGGTCACGAGGGCGGCACGGACGAGAACGGGAACCGCATCAGCCCACCGGTGATCGGCGGCTGACGGGGTCGGTGCGGCGGCTGACGACCGAAGTCGGGAAGCAACACCCGCCCGGAACGTCAGCCGCCCTCGATGAAGCCTCGTACGGAGTTCGCGACCAGCTCCACGGCGATCGCGGCCAGCAGCAGGCCCGCGATCTTCGCGAGCAGCGTGATACCGCTTTCCTTGATCAGCCGGATGACCACGCCAGAGAACCGCATGCACGCGTAGATGACGATGTGCACGGCGACGATCGCGCAGGCCAGCGCGACGTACGCGCCGACGTGCCCGGACGCCTGCCGCACGAACACGATCGTCGCGGCGATGGCGCCCGGTCCGGCCAGCAGCGGGGTACCCAGCGGCACCAGGGCGACGTTCACGTCCTCCACCACGTTCGGCTCGCTCGTCGCGCCGCGGCCGGTGAGCAGGTCCAGCGCGATGAGCAGCAGGAGCAGCCCGCCGGCGCCCTGCAGCGCGGGCACCCCGATCCCCAGGTACGCCAGGATCGCCTGCCCCGCGATCGCGAACAGCGAGATCACCAGCAGTGACACCAGCACCGCCTGCCGCGCCGCCCGCGCCCGCACGGCAGGCGGCTTCCGGCCGACCAGGCTGAGGAACACCGGCACGGTCCCCGGCGGGTCCATGATCACGACCAGGGTGATCGACGCCTCCAGGAACAGCTTCGCGTCGAAGAGGTCGGCGACCGCCAAGGTCAGCCCACCACGATCTGCGCGCCGGACGCCTTGTCGATCAGCGCCTCGAACTGTTCGGGATCGGTGTTCTCCGCGCCGATCGGGATCGTCTTGTTCGTGCCGTGGTAGTCGCTCGACCCCGTCCGCACCAGCCCCAGCTCATCGGCCAGCCCGCGCAGCTCGTCGCGGGTCGCGTCGTCGTGGTTGGGGTGGTCGACCTCGAGCCCGGTCAGCCCGATCTCCGCCAGCTCGGCGATGTAGTCGGCGGACACGATCCGCCCGCGGCTGCGCGCGAACGGGTGCGCGAACACGGTGACGCCGCCTGCTTCGGCGATCATCTCGATCGCCGTCTCCACCGGCGTGTCCTGCCGCGGCAGGTAGTAGCCGCGGCCGGCGCCGAGGTACTCGGCGAACGCCTGGTCAACACTCGTGACCAGCCCGGCGCGCACCAGGGCCTGCGCGAGATGTGGCCGGCCCGCCGGGGAGTCCGGACCGAGGGAGTCGAGGAGCTCGTCGGCGTCGATCGGCAGGCCGTCGGCGGCCATCCGCACCGCCATCGCCCGCAGCCGGGTGCGGCGCTCCTGCCGCAGCCGCGTCTGCTCTTCGACGATCGCCGGGGACGCCGGGTCGAACAGGTAGGCCAGCAGGTGGATGCTGATGCCGAGGTCGCTCACACACGACAGCTCGGCGCCGGGCACGAGCGTGAGGCCCGCCGGGAGCGCCGCGGCCGCGGCGGCCCAGCCCGCCGTGGTGTCGTGGTCGGTCAGCGCCACCACGTCGAGCCCCGCGGCGGCGGCCGTCGCCACGAGTTCGGCGGGCGTGTCCGTGCCGTCCGACACGGTGGAATGGGTGTGCAGGTCGATGCGCATCGGAATCATTGTCGCCTACCCGGTCAGCACACGGCCGACCAGGCACAACGACGTGTCAACCGACGATCTTCTTGCCGCGCGCGAGGCGCTGGGCCTTGATCATGGAGAAGCGCTCGCTCTGCTTGTGCTTGTCGCCGAAGACGAGTTCGGAGATGGTGTCGTAGAAATCCTCCGGGCTCGGCAGGAACTCGATCCGGTTCAGCGCCTGGATCTGACCGGCCGACTCGACGACGACCGTGCCGTAGCCGAACATCCGGCCCCACGCGGAGCGCTCGTAGGTCAGGTCGGTGACCTTCGAGATCGGCATCATCGCGACCTTGGTGGTGATGACGCCGCTGGTGAGCACGAACCGTTTGTCCGTGACCACCAGGCGCTCGACCCACCACTCGATGACCTTGAACGCGTACACGACGACCACGAGCAGCGCCGCGTACCAGAGGATGTTCTGGACGACCCACAGGGACGGTGGCAGCAGGTAGGACACCATCACGCAGATCGCGAGCAGGGCGATCGTCTCGAAGGTGTCCCAGGCCAGGAATGCCCAGTGCCTGCGGACCCGCACCACGCGCCGCTCGGTGTCGAGCAGGTACTCGTCGGGATCCCGTGGGGCGAACATCAAGCCAGCCTATCCGGCCGCCTACGAAGTGAACACGTTGCTGACGAAGGTGATGACGGCCTCGGCCGATTCACGCAGGAAGTCGACGATGTTGCTGACCAGGTTGGCCGCGTTGCCCGGCTGGGCGATCACGAAGAACAGCACCAACGCGATACCCACGAGCCCGGCAATCTTCTTCGCGTTCACAACGATCAATCCCGTCTCTTACTCCGGCATCGGACTGGCAAGCTCACCAGTAACGTTGTACCGCACTCCGCAGGGTTACGGGAGGTAAGTCCCGCGCTTGGGTCAGTGTCCGGCTGTGATCTAATCGGTTGGTTACTCTCCGCGTCCGCCAGACCCGGGTTAGGCTGCCCTCATGAGCGCGATCGGCCCGGGCCCCGTGCGGTGCGTAGGCGGGATCCTGCACGATCAGGCTGGCCGCCTGCTGCTCGTCCGGCGCGCCAACGACCCCGGACGCGGACTGTGGTCGATCCCGGGTGGACGCGTGGAACCAGGCGAAACGGACAGCGCGGCCCTGGTCCGGGAGATGCGCGAGGAGACCGGGCTCGTCGTCCGCCCCGGCGCGCTGGTGGGCCACGTGGTCCGCGGCCGCTACGAGATCCACGACTACACCTGCGAGGTCGAAGGCGGTTCCCTGCAGGCCGGCGACGACGCGGCCGAGGTGCGCTGGGTCGACGAAGCGACGTTCGCGGCGCTCGCGTTGACGGACGGACTGGCCGACACGCTGCGTGGCTGGGAGATGCTGCCGCGCTGCTGAGGGCGCTTTCCGCCGGGCGGTGGCGGCGTGTCCGGCGCGCCGCTGCTCGAACGGCCAACTCGCCGCCCGGAACCGCCAGCACGCTGCCCGGAGTAGCCACGGCCCGGCGCCGTCCTGCCCGGTGCGGAAGGGGTTGGCCGGTCGCGGCGGTGGCCCGGCCCGATGTGGCGGTGGGGCGGTGCGGCAACGGGGCGGCCCGATGCGGCGCGGGCCCGTCGCTGCGGTGACGTCGCTCGTTGCGGCAGTGGCCTGGCCCGACGCGGCGATGGGGCAGCCGGTCGCGGCAGTGGCGCGGCCCGATGCGGAGGTGTCGCGGCTCGATGCCGCAGTGGCGCAGCCCGTCGCGGCGGTGGGGCGGCGCGACGTGGCAGTGGGGCGACCCGATGCGGCAGTGCGCCGGCCGCCGCGGCAGTGCCGCAGCCCCATGCGGCACGGCACGGCCCGCCGCGGCAGTGCCGCGGGCCCGTCGCGGTGGGTCGGCTGGGCGAGGCCGTCGTTGGGGCGGCCGGCGGCCGCGGTCAGCCCTGGATGCGGGCCTCCGAACCACCCCACTCGCGGTCGCGGAGCTGGAACTTCTGGATCTTCCCTGTCGACGTCTTGGGCAGCGCCTCCACGAACTCGACCTGGTCCGGCACCTTGAACCGCGCGATCTGTTCCCGCACGTGCGCCCGCAGCTCGTCCGCCGTCGCCGACGCGCCCGGCCGCAGCACGACGTACGCCTTCGGCCGCTCGCCCCACTTCTCGTCCGGCACGCCGACCACCGCGACCTCCGCGACGGCCTCGTGCGAGTCCAGCGCCGCCTCCACCTCGATCGTGGAGATGTTCTCGCCGCCGGAGACGATGATGTCCTTCGCCCGGTCGCGCAGCTGGATGTAGCCGTCCGGGTGCCACACGCCCAGGTCACCGGAGTGGAACCAGCCGCCGCGAAACGCTTTCTCCGTCGCCTCGGGGTCGGCGAAGTAACCGGACATCACGTTGTTCCCACGCATCACGACCTCGCCCATCGTGACACCATCGCGGGGCACGTCGCGCATCTGCTCGTCCACCACCCGGATCCCGTCGGTCACCAGCATCCCGACGCCCTGCCGCGCCATCAGCCGGCTCCGCTCGGCGATGTCGAGTTTGACCCACCCCTCCTGCGCCTCGCACACCGTGTACGGCCCGTACGTCTCGGTCAGCCCGTACACGTGCACCAGCCGCGCGCCCAGGTCCGTCATCCGCCGGATCACGGTCGGCGACGGCGGCGCCCCCGCCGTGGTCACCACGACCTCCCGCGGCAGCGGGTGCGCACCGGAGTACCCGGCGATCGTGTTCAGCACCGTCGGCGCGCCGTTGAGGTGCGTGATCCCCTCGCCGTCCAGCAGCCGCCAGATCTCGGCCGCGTCGACCGCCCGCAAGCACACGTGGGTGCCGCCGATCGCGGTGACCGCCCACGTCGTGCACCAGCCGTTGCAGTGGAACATCGGCAACGTCCACAGGTACTTCGACTCCGGCGTGTGCCCCGAGTGGATGATCTCGGCGAGTGAGTTCAGGTACGCGCCGCGGTGGTGGTACTGGACGCCCTTCGGCCTGCCGGTGGTCCCGGACGTGTAGTTGATCGAGATCGTCGACCGCTCGTCCGCGACGCTCCACGGCAGCGGCTCGTCGCTGCCCCGCGCCAGCAGCTCGTCGTAGGTGATGCCGCCGACGGCCGGGTCGGGCTCCGCGCCGTCCACCACCGTCACGACGTCCACGCCCGTGTCCGGCGGCACCGAGGGGTGCAGCGCGGCGTCGACGACCAGCACTTTCGCCCCCGAGTGCGCCAGGATGTAGCGGATCTCGGCGGGCGCGAGCCGGGTGTTGATCGCCACCAGCACCGCGCCCGCGAGCGGCACCGCGAAGTGCGCGACCAGCATCTCCGGGATGTTCGGCAGCAGGTAGGCCACGCGGTCCCCCGGCTCGACGCCGCTCGCCCGCAGCGCGTGCGCCACGCGGGTGGCCTCCGCGGCGAACTCGCGGTAGGTCACGCGGCGATCGCGGTAGACGATCGCTTCCTTGTCCGGGAAGACCTCGGCGGAGCGCTCCAGGAAGGCCAGCGGGGTCAGCGGGGTGAACCACGTGTCAGCCATGACCACATCCTCACCGCAGTGGCCGCCGGCACACAACAGCTAGGCGGCCAGCCAGGTCATCCGGGCGCCGTAGCGCGTGGTGCGGGCCAGCGCGACCGCGTCCCAGCCGCCGGACGTGCGCCGCGCCAGGCCGAGCGTCGTCTGGCCGTCGTTGGCGAAGGCCAGCTCGTCCCGCCCCGGCAGCACGGCGGACAACCCGTGCTCGTACGTCTCGTCCATGACCCACCACAGTGGACGCGACTCGCCCAGCGCGGCCAGCCGCGACAGGAACTCGCCGCGGTCGGCATCCGGCATGTGCCCCATCGTCCGGCAGGTGAGCACCACCAGCGGCACGTCCGCGGGCAGCAGGGCGAGAGCCTCGTCGAACGCGCCGACCGCGTCCCCGGCGACGATCTGCGGCGGCGACTTGCGTTGCGCCAGCGCGGCCGCCCGCAGCAGCCGCACCCGGTCCGGCTGGTCGCCCCACACGCAGGCCTCCAGCCACGCCAGCTCGTCCTCATCGGACAGATCCAGCGGCCGGGGGTCGAGCCCGGCGCGTGCCACGACGGTCAGCTTCTTCGGCAGTTTCGGCAGCACCGCGCCGGGCGCCAGGTCGAGCGCGCAGTGCAGCCCGACCGCCGCCTTGGCGGGCCCGGCGACCAGCTGCTCGCCGCCGTCGCACTGGTACCGGTAGGCGAACTTGTCCATCCCGAGCAGCAGCCCGCCCGCGGTGCCGACCTCGAGCAGCGCGATCTTGCCGCCTGCCTGCTTGGCCGCCATCGCGACCGCCGGGAACACCGACGCGGCCCGCCGCACCTCGTTGTTCGCCAGCGACCGCGACTCGAGCATGCCCGCCGCCTCGCCGGCGTGCGCGAGCAGGAACTCGCGGAACAGCGGCCACGTCTCGTCGTCCACGCCGTAGGACCCGCCCAGCGCGGGGTAGTACCGGTACAGCGGGTGGATCGGGTCGGCCTGGACCAGCCGGTGGGCGACCGCGAACAACAGCGCGGGGCTCGCCTCCTCGGGCGCGGCGGCCAGCAGGCCGGCCACCTCGTCGTCCTCGGCAGCCTTGGACGCGAGGTGCTCGTACAGCGGCGACTCGCCCGCCGCGCTCCCCGCGAACTCGTCCAGCCGACGCTTGGCTTCGGCCAACCCGATCGTCACGCGCTCTCCCTCACTCGTGCGGAACGGGACGGCCCGGCTGCTCGCCCCCACGCGCCTCACCGTAGTTCTGCTTCGGCACCAGGACCTTGCGGCGGAAGATGCACACGATCGTGCCGTCCTGCTTGTAGCCCCGGGTCTCCACGTACACCACGCCCCGGTCGTCCTTCGACTTCGACGGGGTCTTGTCCAGCACCTCGGTCTCACCGTAGATGGTGTCACCGTGGAAGGTCGGCTTGACGTGCCGCAGCGACTCGATCTCCAGGTTCGCGATCGCCTTGCCCGACACGTCCGGCACCGACATGCCCAGCAGCAGCGAGTAGATGTAGTTGCCCACCACGACGTTCTTGCCGAAGTCGGTGGTCTCCGCCGCGTAGTGCGCGTCCATGTGCAGCGGGTGGTGGTTCATGGTGAGCAGGCAGAACAGGTGGTCGTCGTACTCGGTCACCGTCTTGCCTGGCCAGTGCTTGTACACCGCACCCACCTCGAACTCCTCGAAGTACCGCCCGAACTGCACTGGTCGACCTCCCTGCGGGTAACGCCACACCGACCTGGAGCGACGTCAACTGATGTTGAGGAGTACCCTCGACCAATGGCGGCGGTGCGTCAACGCGACAGCCGCCACGTTGCCGGTCCGGCTGGAGGAGGTGAGGAACGCAAGATGAGTAGTGGCGATAGTCCGCTCCCTAGTAAACCCAGCGTTTCCCTCCACGTGGCCGGAACCATTTCCGCGCGTTAGGCGCATTTCGCCCGGGAAACGCTGGTAGAGCCGAGCGGACGCATTCCTGCCCGCCCGGCGGTCGTGGTACGCACTGCGAAAGCCAGGAGATCCCATGCCTGCGATTCCCTCCCTCGGTGGCCTGCGCGGCCGGGGCAACGGCCGAGCCGGCCGGGTCGAGCCGCCCGTGCCGGTGCCCGTGTCGGCCTACATCGTCGACTGCGCCGTGTACGTCGACGGCGAGCGGCTGCCTGGGCGCTGGACGCACGCCGAGGCCATCAAGGAGGTCCGGCGCCGGCGCGACGGGTTCGTCTGGATCGGCCTGCACGAGCCGGACCAGCAGCAGATCCAGGGCATCGCGGAGGTCTACGGCCTGCACGAGCTGGCCGTGGAGGACGCCGTCCAGGCGCACCAGCGGCCCAAGCTGGAGCGCTACGACGACACGCTGTTCATGGTGCTCAAGACGGTCCGCTACGTCGAGCACGAGTCGCCGACCACGGCCAACGAGATCGTGGAGACCGGCGAGCTGATGGCGTTCCTCGGGCTGGACTTCATCATCACCGTCCGGCACGGGGCGCACTCCGGGCTGGCCCGGCTGCGCCGCGACCTCGACGAGGACCCGGAGCGGCTGACGAACGGCCCGGCCGCGGTGCTGCACGCCATCACCGACCTCATCGTCGACCAGTACCTCGACGTCACCTCCTCGATCGAGGAGGACATCGACGAGATGGAGGCGCGGGTGTTCGCGCCCCGCTCGTCGGTCAGCGCGGAGCAGATCTACCTCATGAAACGCGAGGTGCTGGAGCTGCGCCGCGCGGTGATGCCGCTGGTCACGCCGGTGCGCAGGCTCGCGGAGGGCTTCACCCGGCTGGTCCCCGACGAGGTCCGGTCGTACTTCCGTGACGTCGACGACCACCTGACCACCGTGTCGGAGCGGGTGGGCAACTTCGACGAGCTGCTGACGACCCTGGTCAACGCGACGGTCGCCAAGATCACGCTCCAGCAGAACACCGACATGCGCAAGATCACCTCGTGGGCGGCCATGATCACCGTTCCCACGATGATCGCGGGTATTTACGGCATGAATTTCGACTACATGCCGGAGTTGCGCTGGAAGTTCGGGTATCCGGCGGTTCTCGTGCTGATTCTCGGGATCTGCCTGCTTCTCTATCGAATATTCAGGAAGAACAAGTGGCTCTGACCCTTTCCTGACCTGTTCGCTGGAAGGAGTTCTCCGATGACCAGACTGCTCACGAGCCTCAAGTTCTGGGCCCTCGCCCTGACCCTGGTGTGGATCGCGGTGGTGGCGGTGCTGATCGCCGATCACCCGGAACTCGCGCAGGCCCACTGACGAGTACCTATCGTGGAGGCATGCGCGCGCTGGTGGTCTCCGACGAGGTCGACGAGCAGCTGTGGGCCGGTGTCGGCCCCGGCTGCGAGGTCGGCCTCGTCCTGGCCGCCGGTGACCTGCCGTTCGACTACCTGGAGTTCCTGACCGACTCGCTGGGCGGCGTGCCGTGCGTGTTCGTGCCCGGCAACCACGACCCGGACCTGTCCGGGTTCACCCGTCACGGCGGCCTGTTCATGCGCGCCGGTTTCCCGCAGGCCTGGCCGGGGCCGGCCGGCGCGATCAACGCCGACGGCCGGGTCGTCGACGTCTGCGGCTTGCGGATCGCCGGCCTCGGCGGCTCGGTCCGCTACAACGAGGGCCCCAACCAGTGGACGCAGGCGCAGCAGGCCCGGCGCGCCCGGCGGCTGGTGCGGCAGGCGGCGCGCAGGCACCGGCGGGACGGGCGCGGTGTCGACGTCCTGCTCACGCACGCCCCGCCGCGCGGCGTCGGCGACCGCGAAGACCCGGCGCACCAGGGCTTCGACTGCCTGCACCGGACGGTCGAGAAGATGCGGCCGGACTGGTTGCTGCACGGGCACATCCACCCCTACGGCGAACACCCCAGGGAGCACCGGATGGGCGACACGCGCGTCCGCAACGTCGTCGGCAGGCACCTCATCGCGTTCACCCCGCACGAGGTGCGCGCGTGAACGCGGCACGGGACACCGGTTTCCCCCGCGCCGACGCCGAGCACGACTTCCTGCGCGCCCGGCGGCGGCAGGTGCTGTCCCGGCTGGCGAACTGGCTGCGCCGGGAGCCCGACGACGTCAACATCATGCTGCCGTTCGACGAGGTCGTGGACTCGCTCGGGTATGTGAGCGAGCGGCGGATCGGGTTGCGGGTGATCCCGCTGAACTCGATCGTCGGCAGCGTCGACCGGGGCCGCGACTTCGACCGGCGGTTCCGGCCGACGTCCGGCCGGGTGCGGGAACGGTGGGAACGGCTCGCGCTGGCCGCC
This sequence comes from Amycolatopsis sp. 3B14, assembly GCF_050958625.1. Taxonomy (NCBI): domain Bacteria; kingdom Bacillati; phylum Actinomycetota; class Actinomycetes; order Pseudonocardiales; family Pseudonocardiaceae; genus Amycolatopsis; species Amycolatopsis sp. 3B14. The sequence goes on along the minus strand of NZ_JBHZEN010000013.1, from coordinate 15,844 downwards.
CGCCGCGGCGAGCACATCCCGCCGATCGAGGTGTACCGGGTCGGCGACCTGCATTTCGTGATCGACGGGCACCACCGGGTGTCGGTGGCCTACGCGCTGGGGCTGGAGACCATCGAGGCCGCGGTGACCGAGGTGCACACCAAGCTCAACCCGAAGGGCATCCGCTACCGGGGCGACCTGATCGTGAAGGACTACCGGCGGCTGTTCCTGTCGCGGGTGCCGCTGTCCGGCGAGGCGCGGGCGGCGATCGTGGTGAGCGACCCGTGGGACTACGCGCACCTCGGCGAGCACGTCGAGGCGTGGGGTTTCCGGCTGATGCAGTCCGAGGGGAAGTTCCTCGACCGCGCCACGATCGCGCGACGCTGGTACGAGGAGGAGTACCTGCCGGTGGTGGAGATGATGCGGCAGGCGGAGCTGGTCGGCGACCGCACCGAGGCCGAGGCCTACATGTGGGTCGCCGGGGAGCGCTACCGCCTGATCCGCCAGCACCGCTGGGACGACGAGGTCATCGAAGCGCTGCGAGCCCGCCGGCGCTGACGCACCGGCGGGCTTCCGTCACGCGTGAACGACCGGCATGTCCGTATCGGCCTCTTCCGGCACACCCGGCTTGATCAGCAGTCCGCAGACGACCGCGCCGAGCAGGAAGATGCCCGCCGCCCAGGTGAACGCCGTGGTGTAGCTGTGGATCGCGGCGTCCGCCAGCAGCTGCGGCGTCGGCGTCTTGCCCGCGACGAACGAGCTCGCGGCGTCGGCGGCGACCGAGCTGAGCAGCGCGGTCCCGATCGAGCCGCCGATCTGCTGGCCGGTGTTGACCGTCGCCGAGGCGACCCCGGCGTCGTGCGGGTCGACACCCGAGATGGCGACGTTCATCGACGGCGCCATCGACAGGCCGATGCCGACGCCGGCCACCATGAGCGGGAACAGCACGCCGCTGGCGTAGGTGCTGGCCGAGTCGATGCCGCTGAGCCAGAACAGCCCGGCCGCGGCGATCACCATTCCCGCGCCGACGAGGACCTTCGGCCCGACGCGCGGCAGCAGCACGCTGGTGGACAGCGTCGCGCTCACCATCAGCGTGCCGACCATCGGCAGGAACGCCAGGCCGGACGTGATCGGCGTGAACCCGAGGTTCTGCTGCAGGTAGTAGGTCAGGAACAGGAAGATGCCGAACATCCCGATGCCCAGCAGGAACACCGCGAGGTAGGCGCCGCCGCGGTTGCGGTCGAGCAGCACGCGCATCGGCAGCAGCGGGTGCGCCACCCGGGTCTCGATGCGGACGAACACGCCGAGCAGCACCACACCGGCCGCCAGGAAACCCCACACCAGCGGCGAAGACCAGTCGTGGGTCTCGGCGTTGGCGAAGCCGTAGACGACGGCGAACAGGCCCAGGGTCGAGACGACCGTGCCCGGGATGTCCAGCTTCGGCCGGTCCTCCGACGGCCGGTGCCGCAGCAGGCTGGAGCCGCCGGCGAAGGCGATCACCGCGAAGACGATGTTGACGAACATGCACCAGCGCCAGTCGAGGTACTCGGTGAGCACCCCGCCGAGCAGCAGTCCGACCGCGGCACCCCCGCCTGCGATCGCGCCGAAGATGCCGAACGCGCGGCCGCGTTCCTTCGGGTCGGTGAACGTGGTGGTCAGCAGCGACAGCGCGGCGGGCGCGAGCAGCGCGCCGAACACACCCTGCGCGGCGCGGGCGACGATCAGCATCTCGATGCCGTTCGCGGCGCCGCCGACCGCCGAGGCGAGCGCGAAGCCGGCGAGGCCGATGAGGAAGGCGCGCTTGCGGCCGAACAGGTCGTTGACGCGGCCGCCGAGCAGCAGCAGGCTGCCGAAGGCGAGCGCGTAGGCGGTGACGACCCACTGGCGGGCGTCGCTGGAGAAGCCCAGTTCGTGCTGGGCGGTGGGCAGCGCGATGTTCACGATGGTCGCGTCGAGCACGACCATCAGCTGGGCCAGCCCGATCATCACCAGGATCAGCCAGCGCCGCGCGTGGTGCGGGTCGGCCGTCGAGCCGGCTGGTCTCCCCCCGGCGGGCTCGACGTAGGTGGTTTGCGTCATTCCGGTCCTCGCAGACGTATGTGGAGTGGGGACCTCCCCTTCGCTTCCCACCGTACCCAAAAACCGGAGGAGCTATCTCAGGTTTGGTAGAATGGGTTTCATGACGCGGGACACACTGCGCGCCGCATCGCCGCGGCCGCTGCGGCGCGACGCCGAACGGAACCGGCTGCGGATCCTGTCGGCGGCCAGGGACGTGTTCCGGGAGCGGGGTTTCGACGCGACGCTGGACGACGTGGCGCACGCGGCGGGGCTGGGCGTCGGCACGGTCTACCGGCGGTTCCCGAACAAGGAACACCTGATCGACGCGATGTTCGCGCGCCGCGTGGAGGAGATCGAAGAGAACGCCCGCGCGGCGCTGGCCGATCCGGATCCGTGGGAGGGTTTCCGCAAGTTCGTGTGGGAGGCCGTCGCCATGATGGCGGCCGACCGCGGGATGCGGGACACCTTGCTCAGCAACGCGTTCGGCCAGGTCGAGGTGGCGCGGGTCAAGGACCGGATGATCCCGGTGGTGACCGAGCTGGTGCAGCGGGCGAAGGACAGCGGCGCGTTGCGCGCGGACTTCGTCGAGACGGACTGCCCGGTGCTGTTCAAGATGGTCGTGTCGGTCGTGGAGTACTCGCACGACGTGGCCCCGGACCTGTGGCAGCGGTACCTGACCATGCTGCTGGACGGACTGCGCGCGGACGGCGGGGAGCGGCAGGAGCTGCCGGTTCCGCCGCTGGACCACGAGATGCTGGACTGCGCGATGAAGGCGTGGCACTCCCGGCGTTGAGGTGGTGGCGCCGGACCGCGAGCACCGCGACGCCGGCGATCGCGGTGGCCCCGCACGCGGCGAGGACCGGCAGGTCGAGTTCGGGCGCTTCGCCGAGGACGGTCATGCCGAGCGCGGTGGCGACCACCGGGTTGGCGGCGGTCTGGCACCCGACGACGACGTCCGGCGGCCCGCTGGCGTAGGCGTGCTGGACGAGCCAGGCGGCGGTGGTGAACGCGAGCACCGCGGCGAGCAGCGAGAGCACGGGCAGGCCGTCGGAGTGCAGGACGTCCCGGGTGAGCACGGCGACCAGGCCGTAGCCGGCCCCGGCGGCGACGGCGAGGGCCGCGCTGCGGGCGATGCCCTGGGCGAGCGCGGCGACGGCGACGAGGGCGATGACGAGGGCGCCGACGAGCTGACCCGCGTCGACGACGGTGTCCGGCGGGATCGTGCTGGGCCGCGCGTCGCGCGCGGTCAGGGTGACGAACACCGCGACGGCAAGGGTGACGGCGGCGACGGCGGCGCGCGTGACGTGGTCGCGGGGTCCGTTGAGGACGGTCAGGATCGGCAGCGCCAGCACGACGACCGGGGTCACGACGGTGACGGGGGCGAACGCGAGGGCGAGCGCCTGCAGGACGGTGCAGGTGGTGAGCACGAGGACACCCAGCCGCCAGACCGGGTTGCGCAGGAGGGCGGCCGGGTTCGTGCGGCCGGTCGTGGTGACACCGCGGTGCTGCAACCAGGCCCCGAACGCGGCGGCGACCGCCCCGAGGACCGCGCAGACCACCCCGAGGAAGATCATCGCGGCACCGCCGAGCGGGTCATCGGCCACCTCCCGTTGTTGAGGTGAGAATGCCCGCCCGCGGCTGAGAGAGTCTTCAGGGCACTCGACCTCTGGCGGCGATGTCGAGGTCGATCGGGGTCACCGGAACGACGGCGAACCGGGGTGGCTCGTCCGGCGTGCCGTGGTAGTCGGCCGCGAAGGCGGACACCAGCAGGCGAGCGTCCCCCGCGGAGATGGCGGTGCTTGCGCCAGAGCGCGGCCGAGATCTCGACGCGCGCGATCTGGGAGACGACCATCCCGGACCTGCTCGCTGCCCGGCCGGTGCTCCGTCCGCCCGGGCGGCACCACCCGCCGGCCGACCATGCCCGGGCACGCCGATCACGGCAGCCCCGCTCCGTGCGGCCCCGAGCCACCGGCAGCACAGCCACCCCCAGCCGACATCCCGACCGACGGCCCACTCCGCGCGCACGCGCGCCCAGCCACCCGGCCTGCCCGTTCAGCCGGACGAACACCGCTGGACGCAGACATCATCCACACGGGCCGCGCCGCCGTCGGCGGACTCCCAAGTCGCCCGACGTCCCCGGCCACCGCGAAACCCCTCACCGCGGGCCGCGCTCTTCGCTGATCAGGTCGGCGGCCAAAGGGCCGGTCGCGGCCGCGCGGCGGGCCGCGGCGGTCACCGCGGCCGGGTCGGGGCGCGTGGTCGGCGTTTCGGGTTCCCACAGCAGGCCGGCCCGGCGGAGGCGAGCAACGATGCTGTCAGGCCAAGCCGAGAACGGGCCGGAGCACCACCCGCGGGTGACAGTGGGGCTCCGGCCCGAACGGACTCCTCAGCCCTCGTAGGTCAGGTTCTTCCCCGACGCCGGGTCGAACAGCTGGACCTTCTGCACGTCGAACCAGACGTCGAGCGTGCCGCCCTCCCGGGCGGCCGACGCGGGGGACAACCGGGCCGTCATGGAGGCTCCGCCGCCCGGCACGTCGTCCGCTCCGGCGTCCGCCGCCAGCTCGGCCAGCTCCGACGTCGTGGCCAGCTCGCCCTCGACCGTGAAGTACGCGTACTTCTCGGAGCCCATCGACTCCAGCACGTCGACGTGGGCGCTGAACACGCAACCGCCGGCGCGGGCGGACTCCTCCAGGAGCCCGGCGTCCTCGAAGTGCTCCGGCCGGATGCCGGCGATCACCTCACGCGGCGCACCGGCCTCCTCGGCCAGCCGCCGCAATCGGTCCGGCAGCTGGACCGTGCCCAGCGCGCTCTTCAGGCTCCCCTCCTCCAGCGTGGCAGGCACGAAGTTCATCGACGGCGAACCGATGAACCCGGCCACGAACAGGTTGGTCGGGTGGTCGTAGAGGAACTGCGGCGAACCGATCTGCTGCACGTACCCCGCCCGCAGCACCACGACCCGGTCGCCCAGCGTCATGGCCTCCGTCTGGTCGTGCGTGACGTACAGCGTGGTGGTGCCGAGCTGGCGCTGCAGCTTCGACACCGACGTCCGCATCTGCCCGCGCAGCTTCGCGTCCAGGTTGGACAGCGGCTCGTCCATCAGGAACGCCTTGGGGCTGCGCACGATCGCGCGTCCCATAGCCACCCGCTGCCGTTGGCCACCGGACAGGTTGGACGGTTTGCGGTCCAGGTGCTGCGTCAGGTCCAGGATCTCGGCCGCCTCCTCGACCTTCGCCTTGACCGTCGCGTCGTCCACCTTGGCCAGCCGCAGCGGGAAGGCCATGTTCTCCCGCACGCTCATGTGCGGGTACAGCGCGTAGGACTGGAACACCATCGCGATGTCCCGGTCCTTCGGCGCCTTCTCGTTCATCCGCTCGCCGTCGATGCGCAGCTCGCCGGAGGAGATGTCCTCCAGCCCGGCCACCATGTTCAGCGTGGTCGACTTCCCGCACCCGGACGGACCGACCAGGATGATGAACTCGCCGTCGGCGACCTGCAGGTCCACTTCGGACACGGCGAGCGCACCGTCCGGATAGCGCTTGCTCACCTTGTCCAGCACGATCTCAGCCATTGGCGCTACCCCTTCACCGCACCGGAGGTCAGCCCCGCGACGATGCGGCGCTGGAAGAACAACACGAACAGGATGATCGGGATGGTGATCACGACCGCTGCGGCGCAGATCGTCCCGGTCGGGTCCTCGAACTGCGAGGCCCCGGTGAAGAACGACAACGCCGCCGGCACCGTCCGCGACGCGTTGGTCGAGGTCAGCGAGATGGCGAACAGGAAGTCGTTCCAGCAGAAGATGAACACCAGGATCGCGGTGGTGAACACGCCGGGCGCCGCCAGCGGCGCGATGACCCGGCGGAACGCCTGGCCCGGCGTGGCGCCGTCCATCTTGGCCGCCTTCTCCAGCTCCCACGGGATCTCCCGGAAGAACGCGGACAGCGTGTAGATCGCCAGCGGCAGCGCGAACGTGATGTACGGCAGGATCAGGCCCGCCCACGTGTCGAACAGCCCCAGCGTCCGTTCGATGTTGAACAGCGGGCTCACCAGCGACACCTGGGGGAACATCGCGATCAGCAGCGAGATCCCGACCAGCAGCCGCTTGCCGGGGAAGTCCAGCCGCGCGATCGCGTACGCCGCCATCGTCCCCAGGACCACCGCGATCAGCGTCGCGATGAGCGAGATGCCGATCGAGTTGATCAGCGCCCGCACGAAGTCCAGGGTCTGGAAGATGTCCGCGTAGTTCTGCAGGGTCCACGACCGCGGGATGAACTTCCCGTCGTCGATGGTGTCCTTGGTCTTCAACGACAGCGACAGGATCCACAGCACCGGCACCAGCGCGTAGACCACCACCAGGATGTCGATGAGGGTCCATCTCGTCCTGCGGCCGGTGGTGACCGCTCCGCCCATCACCATCAGCGCTTCCCCCCTTGGTCACTGCCCGGCGCCGCGGTGCCGAACAGCTTGATGAAGATGAACGCGATGATCGCGACCGTGATGAAGATGAGCACCGACATCGTCGACCCGATGCCCAGGTTCAGCCCCTTGATCAGGTTGTTGTAGGTCTGCATGGACACCGACGACGTGTCGTTCTGGCCGCCGGTGAGCACGTAGATGTTGTCGAAGATGCGGAACGCGTCGAGCGTGCGGAACAGCAGCGCCACCAGGATCGCCGGCTTCATCACCGGCACCATCACCTTGATGAACCGCTGCCACCCGTTGGCACCGTCCATCGCGGCGGCCTTGAGCAGGTCGTCCGGCACCAGCGCGAGCCCGGCCATCAGCAGCAGCGCCATGAACGGCGTCGTCTTCCACACCTCGGCCAGGATGATGATCGCCATCGACGGCAGGTACTGCGTCAGCGGCGCCGAATCCCCGGCCAGGATGTTCGCCAGGTACCCGGTGTCCGGGGTCCACGCGTAGTACCAGGAGAACGCGGCGACCACGGTCACGATCCCGTACGGGATCAGCGCCACCGTGCGCACCAGACCGCGCCCGACGAGCGTGCGGTGCATGATCAGCGCCAGCAGCATGCCGAGCACCAGCTCGATGGCCACCGAGACCACGGTGAGCACCACGGTCGTGGCGAACGCCGTCCACCAGTAGGAGTCCGACAGCACGGCCGCGTAGTTCGCGAGGCCGACGAACTCGGTGTCGTTCGGGAACCGCAGGTCGTACCGCTGCAGGGACAGCCAGATCGAGTACGCGATCGGATAACCGGTGACCGCGACCATCACGAAGGCCGCGGGAGCGCACAGCAGCCAGCCCAGCCGCCGCTCCGCCCGCTTCCCTTCGCTCAGGGCCGGTTTCCCCGGTTTCGCCGTGGTCTGTGGCGTCGTGGAAACGTCCTCGACCGTGCTCACGGGATCACCCCTTTCGAGTTCAGCGCGTCGGTCAGCTTCGTGCGCAGCTCTTCGGCGGTCTTCTGCGGGTCGATCTCCGACGGCGGCGACAGCACCTTGGAGATCACGGTCGACAGGCTCTGGTACGCCGGGGTCAGCGGGCGCACCGCGGGGTCCTTGAGCGCGGCGAAGATCGCGTCCCGCATCGGGTACGCGGTGGCCATGCTCGGGTTGTCGTCCGCGTTGACCGGCTTGGTCGGGTCGAGCGGGGTCTCGTCGGTGTAGAGCGCCTCGATGCTCGGCGGCACGCCGTCGTTGAGCGCGGAGAACTTCTGGCTCTCCTGGCTGCGCAGGCACAGCGCCGCCTCGAACGCCTCGGGCTTGTGCTTCGAGGTCGAGCTGACGGCGAGGTCGTAGCCACCGATCGTGGTCCGGGCCGGGACGCCGGGATCGACGGCCGGGTAGGTCGACCACTTGAAGTGCGGCAGGTCCTGCGGCTGCTCCTCCGCGTAGGACGCGTACACGAACGGCCAGTTCAGTTCGAAGGCGCCGTTGCCGCGCTGGAAGGCCTGACGGGTCTCGTCCTCCTTCATGTTCGTCAGCGACGGGTCGGTGATGCCGCTGGAGGTGACCCGCTTGAGGATCTCCAGGGCCTGCACCGCGCCCTCGTCCATGACCACGGACTTGCCGTCGTCGGAGAGGATGTGCCCGCCCGCGGACGCGACGAGCGTGTTGTAGATGACCACGAGGCCCTCGTACTGGGCGCCGGTGAACAGGATGTTGTGCGGCTTGCCCGCCGCCTTGAGCTGCTCGGCCTCGGCGATCATCTCGTCCCAGGTCGCGGGCGGCTGCGGCGTGATGCGGTCGTCGTACCAGAGCAGCTGGACGTTGGTGTTCTTCGTCGCGGCGTACAGCTTGCCGTTCCAGGTCGCGGTGGCCAGCGGCCCCGGCAGCACACCCGCCTCGGCCTGCTCGCGGTTGGTGCCGGTCCACTCCTCGGCCCAGCCCGCCTCGGCGAACTCCGGCACCCAGGTGACGTCGAGGCCCAGGATGTCCAGGCCGTCGTCACCGGCGGCGAGCCGGCGCGCCATCTGCACCCGCTGGTCGTCGGCGCCGCGCTGCAGCTTGTTGTAGACGATGTTGTAGCGCCCCGCCGCCTTGGCGTTGCAGTTGTCCACGACCGTCTGGAACGTGTCCTCCGGCGCGTAGTACAGGTTGAGCGTGATCCCCTCTTCGGATCCGCACGCGGTCACCAGACCGGCGGTCAGGACGCTCGCGCCGACCGCCGCTGCGATCCGGCCGGGCGGCCTGCCCCGGCTCGTACCGTTCCCCATCAGGCCTCCTCCTCGGCACGCGGCCGGCGGGAGACCCACCCCGCACGCCGTCGTGCATGCAATCAAGCAACCCGAGGGTGTCAACCCGGGTCGCACGATCGGTGGGAAGTCAAACTATGCCCGGCGATCACCGCCCGCAAGCGGTGGAGGTCACGATTCAGCTCGATGACCCGGATGGCCGCATCGCGAGCTTCGCCAGCAGGTCACGGCCCTGCTCCGCGTTGCGCGGCTGGCACAGGACGTCGTAGCGGCCGGCGACGAGCTGGCTGGCCGAGGCGAAGTCGCGACGGCCGCGCGAGGAGGCGTAGCTGATGGCCGCGAACACCAGGCCGAACAGCACACCGGACACCAGGCCGACCAGGATCGGCTGGTAGGTGACCTCCGCGCCGGAGGCGAACATGGCCAGCAGGAAACCCACGAACAGGCCGAACCAGGCGCCGGAGATCGCGCCCGTCATGAGGACGCGGCCCCACGACAGGCGGCCCAGCACCCGTTCGACGAGCATCAGGTCCACGCCGACGATGGTCACGTCCTCGACCGCGAACTGGTTGTCAGCGAGGTAGTCGACCGCCCGCTGCGCCTCCTGGTAGGTGGCGTAGGAGCCGATCGGCCATCCCGTGGGCGGCGTCGGCAAGCGCGGCAGGCCCTGTGCTTGACGGCCGCCGGAGGAGAACGGGCTGGTCACGGTCATCACCTGTGCTGTCGTAGTGATCGAGTGACTTCATCCTGCCAACCCCTATGAAACCACGCGAACCCGACACTCCAACCGCCTTCGGCGAGGATGATGCACCGGTGCCCTTGATCGACTCGGCCGACGCCGACTTCCGCGTGTGCGAGATCAGCTTCGGAACACTGCTCGAAATACAGGCGGAGGCGGAGTCCCGCGGTTTCGCGACACGGTGGAGCTCGGTTGAGGCGCTCCGCGGCCAGGTCCGGCCGGGAGCCGTGCTCCTGCAGTCGCTGATGCGCGAGGAGCGCGGCGGGAGCGTGCGGGCCTACCGGTGCCTGGCGCTGTTCGCGGCCACGGATCGCGCTGGGACCGGTGGGATCGTCACGATCGACCTCACTCCCGAGCGGTTCGCCTCGCTCGAACGGCTCGACCTCGACTCCGCGGTCGGCGGGGCGCTCGTCCGGGTGTTCGCCCTCGCGACGGGCGGGCTGTCGATGGTCGCGAAGGCATAACGGCCCGCCCCCGGGCGGTGGGCGGGCCGTGCCCTCAGGAGCGGGACTGGTACTCGCGCAGCAAGCCGCGGCTGATGATCGTCTTCTGGATCTCGCTGGTGCCCTCGCCGATGAGCAGGAACGGCGCCTCCCGCATCAGGCGCTCGATCTCGTACTCCTTGCTGTAGCCGTAGCCACCGTGGATGCGGAAGGCCTCCTGGGTGACCTCGGCGCAGTACTCGGAGGCGATGAGCTTAGCCATGCCCGCCGCCACGTCGNNCCATCATGAACGCAAAACCCCGGCCCGGCGCCTCGCCGAGGACCTGCGAGGCGGGGATGCGGAAGCCGTCGAACACCGCCTCGGTGGTGTCGACGCCCTTGTAGCCCATCTTGTCGATCTTGCCCGGGATGGTGAGCCCCGGCGCCACCTCGCCGAAGCCCTCCGGCTTCTCCACCAGGAACGTCGTCAGGTTCTGGTGGGCCTTCTCCGCGCCCTCGTCGGTGCGCACCAGCAACGCGATCAGGTTCGACGAGCCGCCGTTGGTCAGCCACATCTTCGACCCGTCGATGACGTAGTCGTCCCCGTCCCGCCGCGCGCGGGTCTTGATGGCCGCCACGTCCGAGCCGAGGTCGGGCTCGGACATCGAGAACGAACCGCGGACCTCGCCCGCCGCCATCTTCGGCAGGTACTTCTGCTTCTGCTCCGGCGTGCCGTGCCGGGAGATCATGTGCGCCACGATGAAGTGCGTGTTGATGACACCCGAGACGCTCATCCAGCCGCGCGCGATCTCCTCGACCACGAGCGCGTAGGTCAGCAGCGACTCCCCCAGCCCGCCGTACTCCTCCGGGATCGTGATCCCGAACAGGCCCATCTCCTTCATGCCCTCGACGATGTCCGCCGGGTAGGCGTCCGCGTGCTCCAGCTCCTGGGCGTGCGGGATGATCTCCTTGTCCACGAACGAGCGAACCGTGGACAGGATCTCCGACTGCACGTCGGTGAGACCGGCGGTCTGGGCCAGACGGGCCATGGGGCGACTCCTGTGTCAGCGGGCGGAATTACCGGCGAGTATGGTCCCCGTCCCGCCTTCCCGCATATGGCGCGCCTCACCCGGAGGCGGACTCCTCCGACTGCCTCGGGATCGGCGCCTGCCCGTTCGCGGGCTGCTCGCTCACGTTCCCCGGCTGGGCGGTGCTCCGTTCGAGAAAGCGGAGCAGCTCCACGGGGAACGGCAGCACCAGGGTGGAGTTCTTCTCCGCCGCCACCTGCACCACCGTCTCCAGCAGGCGCAACTGCAGCGCCGCCGGGGTGTCGGCCATGACGCCCGCCGCCTCGGACAGCTTGTGGGACGCCTGCAGCTCGCCGTCGGCGGAAATGACCCGCGCCCGGCGCTCGCGTTCGGCCTCGGCCTGGCGCGACATCGACCGCTTCATCGACTCCGGCAGCGCGACGTCCTTGATCTCCACGCGGTCGATGTGCACGCCCCAGTCCAGGGCCGGGCTGTCGATCATCAGCTCGAGCCCCTGGTTGAGCCGCTCACGGTTGGACAGCAGGTCGTCCAGGTCGCTCTTGCCGATGATGGAGCGCAGCGAGGTCTGGGCCACCTGCCCGACGGCGAACCGGTAGTCCTGCACGTTGACGGCGGCGACCACGGGGTCGATGACCTTGAAGTACACGACCGCGTCGACCCGGACCGTCACGTTGTCCCGCGTGATGCCCTCCTGCGCGGGCACCGGCAGGGTGACGATCTGCATGTTCACCTTCTGCAGCCGGTCCGCGATCGGCATCAGCATGGTCAGGCCGGGCTCCCGGATGGCCGAGGAGACCCGGCCGAAGCGGTAGATCAGCCCGCGCTCGTACTGCTTCACGACGCGAACGCTCATGGCGAGCCCGGTGACTCCCACGGCCGCGACTATGGAGAGGATTTCGGCCAGCATGGCGGCTCCCGGGGGTGCGTGTCCCTTGACGCGATGTTACCCCCGTCACACCGGTTGGGAAGTGCCCGATCACTGGCACTCTGGGTGAGGTGCGGGTACCGGGGGAGTTTTCACAACGCCTGATCGACAACGAGGGCGACGTGGTGCGGCCGTGGCTGGCCGCGCTGCCGGAACTGGCGGACTGGTGCTGCCGCCGGTGGGGTCTGGTGATCGAAGGCCCGCCGTGGCACGGGTATACCGCGCTGGTGTTCCCGGTGCGCCGCGACGGCGAACCGCTCGTGCTGAAGCTCGCCTGGCAGGACGACGGCACCCGCGACGAGCCGGTGGCGTTGGCCGCCTGGGATGGCCGGGGAGCCGTGCGGCTGCTGGAAAGCGCCCGCGGCGCGCTGCTGCTGGAGCGGCTCGACGCGTCCCGCCCGCTGCTCACCGAGCCGCTGGACAAGGCGCTGGAGATCACGCGCGGGCTGCTGCACCGGCTGACCGTCCCCGCTCCCCCGCTCGGCCGCACGCTGCGCGATGAGGCGGCCCGGTTCGCCGAGGAGATGCCCGCCGATTGGGCGCGGCTGGGCGGGCCCGTGCCGAAGCGGTTGCTCGACGCCGCGGTCGCCGTGTGCCGGGACCTCGGGCCGGCGGCCGGGACGTCACTGGTCAATCAGGACCTGCACTACGAGAACATCCTTGCCGGCACACGGGAACCATGGCTGGTGATCGACCCTCAGCCGATCGCCGGGGACCCGGAGTTCGGCCTGATCCCCCTGCTGTGGAACCGATTCGGAGAGTCCACAGTAGACGAACGGATGCGGGTGCTGGCCGCCGGGCTGGACCCGGACCGCGCCCGCGCCTGGACGCTCGTGCGGGCCGTGGACAACTGGTTGTGGGCCGCCGAGCACGGCGGTTTCCCCAGCGTGGCGATCCTCAGTGCGATCGCCGAGCAGGCGGCGCTCGAATAGGGTTGGCGGTATGGTGAACAGGGTCTTCGCCGCCCAGCTGGCCGGCCTGCCGGTCTTCGGACCGGACGGCGAGTCCATCGGCAAGGTGCGCGACCTGGTCGCCGGCCTACGGCTCGACCAGCAGCCGCCGCGGGTGCTGGGGCTCGTGGTCGAGCTGGCCACCCGGCGCCGGGTGTTCGTGCCGATGCTCCGGGTCACCGCGATCGAGCCGAACGCCGTCACGCTCGCGACCGGCTCGGTCAACATGCGCCGCTTCCACCGCAGGCCCAACGAGGTCCTCGTGCTCGGGCAGCTGATCGACGCGCAGGCCCGGCTGGCCTCCACCGACGCCCGCGTCACGGTCGCCGACGCGGCGATGGAACCGGTCCGCACCCGCGACTGGGTGCTGGCCAAGCTCGCCGTCCGCGAGCGCTCCGGACGGCTCGGCATCGGAAGGCGGCGGTCGTCGCTGCAGGTCCTGCCCTGGTCGGAGGTGCGCGGGCTGGGCCTGACCGACCTCACCGGGCAGCCGCAGGGCGCCGGGCAGCTGCTGATGCTGTTCGACACCATGCGGGCCGTCGACATCGCCGCGACCATGCGCGACCTGCCGACCAAGCGGCGGCACGAGGTGGTCGACTCGATGGACGACGAGCGGCTCGCCGACGTGCTGGAGGAGCTGCCCGAGGAGGACCAGAAGGAACTGCTCGCGCACCTGGCTGAGGAGCGAGCGGCCGACATCCTGGAGGCGATGAACCCGGACGACGCGGCCGACCTGCTCGCCGAGCTGGCCCCGGCCGAGCAGAGCCGTCTGCTCGACCTGATGCACCCGGACGAGTCCGAGCCGCTGAAGCGCCTGCTCACCTACTCGTCCGACACCGCGGGCGGCCTGATGACGCCGGAACCGGTCATCCTCGCCCCGGACGCCACGATCGCCGAGGCGCTGGCGCACATCCGCAACCCCGACCTGCCGGCCGCGCTGGCCAGCCTCGTGTTCGTGTGCCGTCCGCCGACCGAGACCCCGACCGGCCGCTACGTGGGGTGCGTGCACTTCCAGCGCCTGCTCCGGGAACCACCCGCGGAACTGGTCGCCAGCGCCGTGGACACCGACCTGCCCGCTCTCGGCCCGGACGCCGACCTACCGGAGATCACCCGTTACTTCGCGGCCTACAACCTGGCGTGCGGTCCAGTCGTGGACGACCAGGACCACCTGCTGGGTGCCGTCACGGTCGACGACCTGCTCGACCACCTGCTGCCCGACCGCTGGCGCGAGACCGGGCTGCACGACATCACCGAGGGACAGGAGATCGACAGTGCCTGAGTTGACCGCGCGGCGCCGCCTCGACCAGCCCCGATCCGGACGGGGTCCACTGGTCAGCATCGACCCGGACAGCTTCGGACGCCTGTCCGAGCGGCTGGCCCGGTTCCTGGGCACCGGGAAGTACCTGTTCTGGCAGACCCTCATCGTCATCGTGTGGATTATCGTCAACCTGAGCGCGGCCGCGCTGCGCTGGGACCCGTACCCGTTCATCCTGCTCAACCTGGCCTTCTCCACCCAGGCGGCGTACGCGGCGCCGCTGATCCTGCTCGCGCAGAACCGGCAGGACGACCGGGACCGGGTGTCGCTGGAGGAGGACCGGCACCGGGCGGCGCAGACCAAGGCCGACACCGAGTACCTGGCGCGCGAGCTGGCCGCGCTGCGCCTGGCGGTCGGTGAGGTCGCCACCCGCGACTACCTGCGCGGGGAGCTGGACAAGCTGCGTGAGGACCTCAACACGAAGCCGCGACGTGGCAAAAGCAATAGGGCCCAGGCAGAGGCCATTACCGGTCCGTAGCATGGTGGGGTGACCAGTACGCAGCAGATCCCCAGTGTCGAGGACGTCCGCGCGGCGCTGAAGGACGTTCACGACCCCGAGATCCGCAAGCCCATCACCGAGCTCGGCATGGTCAAGGACGTCGCGGTCGGTGAGGACGGTGTCGTCTCGGTCGCGGTGTACCTGACGGTGGCCGGCTGTCCGCTCAAGGACACCATCACCAAGGACACCAAGGCCGCGGTCGGCAAGCTCCCCGGGGTGCGCGAGGTCCGGGTCGAGCTCGACGTGATGAGCGACGAGCAACGCACCGAGCTGCGGAAACAGCTGCGCGGCGACGCCGCGGAGCCGGTCATCCCGTTCGCCCAGCCGGGCTCGATGACGCGGGTGTACTGCGTCGCGTCCGGCAAGGGCGGGGTCGGCAAGTCGAGCGTCACGGTCAACCTCGCGGTGGCGATGGCCCAGCGCGGGCTGTCGGTCGGCGTGGTCGACGCGGACATCTACGGCCACTCGGTGCCGCGCATGCTGGGTGCGCGCGAGAAGCCGACGAAGGTCGAGCAGATGATCATGCCGCCGCAGGCGCACGGCGTGAAGGTCATTTCCATCGGCATGTTCACCCCAGGCAACACCCCGGTGGTGTGGCGCGGCCCGATGCTGCACCGCGCGCTGCAGCAGTTCCTGGCCGACGTGTTCTGGGGCGACCTGGACATCCTGCTGCTGGACCTGCCGCCGGGCACCGGTGACATCGCGATCTCGGTCGCCCAGCTGATCCCGAACGCGGAGATCCTGGTGGTCACCACGCCGCAGCAGGCCGCCGCGGAGGTCGCCGAACGGGCCGGCGCGATCGCGATGCAGACGCGGCAGCGGGTCGCCGGGGTCATCGAGAACATGTCGTGGCTGGAGACGCCCTCCGGCGAGCGGATGGAGATCTTCGGCTCCGGCGGCGGCAAGACCGTGGCCGATTCGCTGTCGAAGTCGGTGGGCTCCGAGGTGCCGCTGCTGGGTCAGGTGCCGCTCGACCCGCGCCTGCGCGAGCAGGGTGACGCCGGAACGCCGCTGGTCCTCGCCGAACCCGACGCGCCCGCGTCGGAGGTGCTGCGGGACGTGGCGAAGAAGCTGTCGGTGCGGGCCCGGGGGCTGGCCGGGAAGATGCTGAACCTCAGCCCCAGCGGCCGCTAGCCCACATGCACAGGTGAGCTGGGTGGTCATCCCGTCGCCTGACACTGGACGATCACCTTGAGCCAGGGCCGCAACCTCCGCTTCTCGCGTGAGTTGAGATGCCAACCTTGCGGCCCTGG
>NZ_JBHZEN010000012.1:0-63476 GCF_050958625.1 Amycolatopsis sp. 3B14 | reverse complement strand
GGTCTGGTTCGATGGTCGGTGTTGTTGCGTTGCCGGCTTGCGTTTTCGGGTGGTGCTGAGTCATTTCGGGTGGTGCTGGGTCAGCTGACCCAGCGGCCCACTACCGACAGCAGCCACAGGCCGATGAGCGTCGCCGCGAAGAGGAGGCTTGACCAGCGCAACAGGGGGCGGTAGTCGCCGTCTGCGGTGCGTACCCGGCGGAGCGCGTAGAACCCCACGCCGAGCACCGGGAGCGGGATCAGGGGCAGCGCCGACAGGCGCACGGGGGCGGCTACCACGCACGCCAGCGTCATCAGCCCGAGCAGCACCAGCATGACCTTGAACAGGACCGGACTGCTCAGGTACGGCGCGACCACCCGGAAGGTCAGGTCGCTGATGCCACGCACATCGTCCCGCCCCTCCGGAACGACGGTGTCCCCGGCCGCGTCGGCCGGAGCGGTGCCCTCGCCGGCACCCGAACGGGGACCAGCCCCCTCCACGCTCATCCGGCTAGCTTAGCGAGCGTGGAGGAGCTGCCTTCACGCAGATCAGGCCGTTTTCTCGCCGCGTTCGCTGCTGCGCCGCCGGGACGGCTGCCGCGACACGATCGTGGGATTGACGTTCTCGCGGACCGTCTGCTCCGTGATGACGACCTTGGCGACGTCGGTGCGGCTCGGGATGTCGTACATCACCGGCTGCAGCACCTCTTCCATGATCGCGCGCAGGCCACGGGCGCCGGTGCCGCGCAGGACCGCCTGGTCGGCGATGGCTTCGAGCGCCGTCTTGGTGAACTCCAGCTCGACGTTGTCCATCTCGAAGAGCTTCTTGTACTGCTTCACCAGGGCGTTGCGCGGCTCGGTGAGGATCCGGACCAGCGAATCCTTGTCCAGGTGCGTCACGTTCGCCACGACCGGGAGACGGCCGATGAACTCCGGGATCAGCCCGAACTTGATCAGGTCCTCGGGCATCGTGTCGGAGAAGACGTCGCTCTCCTCGATCTCGGCCTTCGTGCGGATCTCGGCGCCGAAGCCGAGGCCGCGCTTGCCGACCCGCTCGTTGATGATCTTCTCCAGGCCCGCGAACGCGCCCGCCACGATGAACAACACGTTCGTGGTGTCGATCTGGATGAACTCCTGGTGCGGGTGCTTGCGCCCACCCTGGGGTGGCACCGACGCCGTCGTGCCCTCCAGGATCTTCAACAGCGCCTGCTGCACACCCTCACCGGACACGTCCCGGGTGATCGACGGGTTCTCCGACTTGCGGGCGATCTTGTCGACCTCGTCGATGTAGATGATGCCCGTCTCGGCGCGCTTGACGTCGTAGTCCGCGGCCTGGATCAGCTTCAGCAGGATGTTCTCGACGTCCTCGCCGACATACCCGGCCTCGGTCAGCGCCGTGGCGTCCGCGATCGCGAACGGCACGTTCAGCATCTTGGCCAGGGTCTGCGCGAGGTAGGTCTTGCCGCAGCCGGTGGGCCCCAGCAGCAGGATGTTGGACTTCGCCAGCTCGACCGGCTCGTCCTTGGCGTCCTTCGGACCGGTCTTGTCCTCGGACTGGATGCGCTTGTAGTGGTTGTACACCGCCACGGCGAGCGTCCGCTTCGCGTCGCTCTGGCCGATGATGTACTGGTCGAGGAACTCGTGGATGTCGAGCGGCTTGGGCAGCTCGTCGAGCTTGACGTCGCCGGCCTCGGCCAGCTCCTCCTCGATGATCTCGTTGCACAGGTCGATGCACTCATCGCAGATGTAGACGCCAGGTCCGGCGATGAGCTTCTTCACCTGTTTCTGGCTCTTCCCGCAGAAAGAACACTTCAGCAGGTCCCCGCCGTCGCCGATCCGTGCCATGACCGTTGACCTGTTCCCCTCCGGTGCGCCTGCCGGCACACCTGATCGTGTTCCTGCCCTCGCCGCCGAGCCAGCGGGAAAAATGGCCGCTGCCCCTAGACGGTACCCGCCCGGAGCGCCGCGCGGGAGGACCAGCGGGCGCCGGGCGCCCCGAGACCCTAAACCGGAGGCCGGGGCGCGCCGGGTAGGACACGCACCGGCCGGGTCAGAGTCCCGGGGCCGGGCCTCAGCCGATCTGCGTCGCCTTGCGGTACGGCAGCACCTCGTCGATGATGCCGTACTCCTTGGCCTGCTCGGCGGTCAGGATCTTGTCGCGCTCGATGTCCGCGCGGACCTCGTCGGCGGTCTTGTTCGTGTGCTTGGACAGCGTGGTCTCCATCAGGCGGCGCACCCGCTGGATCTCGTTGGCCTGGATCTCCAGGTCCGAGACCTGCCCGTAGGTGCCCTCGGTGGCCGGCTGGTGGATCAGCACGCGGGCGTTGGGCAGCGCGAGCCGCTTGCCCTTGGTGCCCGCCGCCAGCAGGACCGCGGCCGCGGAGGCGGCCTGGCCCAGCGCGACGGTCTGGATGTCCGGGCGCACGAACTGCATGGTGTCGTAGATCGCCATCAGCGAGGTGAACGAGCCACCCGGCGAGTTGATGTAGATCGTGATGTCGCGGTCCGGGTCCTCGTGCTCGAGGTGCAGCAGCTGGGCCATCACGTCGTTGGCCGACGCGTCGTCCACCTGCACACCCAGGAAGATGACCCGCTCCTCGTACAGCTTGTTGTACGGGTTCGACTCCTTCATGCCGTAGCTCGTGCGCTCGACGTACGACGGCAGGATGTACCGGGACTGCGGAAGCTGGAAGTTGTTCATGAGAGCTTTCTCCTCATCAGGCCCGGTCAGCGGCTGCCGTTGCTGGACGGGAGCTGGTTCTCCCGGGTGAGGACGTGGTCGACGAAGCCGTACTCCCGCGCCTCCTCGGCGGTGAACCAGCGGTCCCGGTCGCCGTCGGCGATGATCTGCTCGACCGACTGACCGGTCTGCTCGGCGGTGATCCGGGCCAGCTCCTGCTTCCACTTGCCGAAGACCTCGGCCTGGATCGCGATGTCGGACGCGGTGCCACCGACACCGGCCGACGGCTGGTGCATCAGGATGCGCGCGTGCGGGAGCGAGTAGCGCTTCCCGGGGGCGCCCGAGGACAGCAGGAACTGCCCCATCGAGGCGGCCAGGCCCATCGCGTAGGTCGCCACGTCCGGCTCGATGAGCTGCATCGTGTCGTAGATGGCGAACCCGGCGGTCACCGAGCCGCCCGGCGAGTTGATGTAGAAGCGGATGTCCGACTCGGAGTCCTCCGCGGACAGCAGCAGGAGCTGCGCGGTGATCCGGTTCGCCACCTCGTCGTTGACCTCGGAGCCGAGGACGACGATGCGCTCCTGGAGCAGCCGCTCGTACACCGAGTCGGTCAGATTGAGGCCCGCGGTCGAGCTGCGAGCCTCTGCCTTGTGCTGCGTCACGTCTGCCTGCCTTTTCACCGCTGTGGCCCTCCCGGAGGGAGATCCACTGTGCACTGTCGAAGATGCTGAGATCTTGTAACCGACCCTAACGAACTCGGGCGGCCCGGCATGCCCGGTACCGCCCAAGTTCGCTGACAGCTTTATTTCTCGGAAGCGGCCGCGGGTTCCTCGGTGACCTCGGTCTCAGTGGCGGCCGCGGGGGCCTCGTCCTCGTCGCCGCCGAAGAGGTCGCTCAGGTCGATCTCGGCGCCGGAGGCGTCGGTGACCGTCGCCTTGCGCACGATCGACGCCAGTGCCTTGCCGCGGCGCACGTCGGCGAAGATCGCGGACAGCTGGCCCGACTGCTGGGCCCGCTGCACGTACTCGTCCGGGCTGATGCCGAAGCGCTGGGCCTGGTAGATGATCCGCTCGGTCAGCTCGGCGTCACCCACCTGGACCTCCTCCGCGTCGGCGACGCTGTCCAGCAGCAGCTGGGTGCGCACCGCCTTCTCGGCCTCGGTCTGCAGCTCGGCGTGGAACTCCTCCAGGGTCTTGCCCTGGGTCTCCAGCACCTTGGCGAGGTTCTCCTCGCTGTGGTCCAGGTCATGGATCGCGTCGTGCTTGCGGTTCTCGACCTCGGCCTCGACGACCTTCTCCGGCAGCGGGACGTCGACGGACTCCAGCAGCTCGTCCAGGATCTTGTCGCGGGCCTGCACGCCCTGCTGGACCTTCTTCATCTTGGCCAGGCGCTCGCGCAGGTCGGCCTTGAGCTCGTCGATGGTGTCGAACTCGCTCGCCAGCTGGGCGAACTCGTCGTCGGCCTCGGGGAGCTCGCGCTCCTTGACGCTCTGCACGGTCACCGACACCTCGGCGTCGCGGCCGGCGTACTCACCCGCCACCAGCTTGGTGGTGAAGGTCTTGGTCTCGCCCTCGTTCGCGCCGATGATGGCCTCGTCGATGCCGTCGACCAGCTGGCCGGAGCCGATCTCGTAGGACAGGCCGCTGGTGGCCGCCTCCTCGACCTCCTGGCCGTCGACCGTGGCCGACAGGTCGATCGACACGAAGTCGCCGTCCTGGGCGGGACGCTCGACGCCCTTCAGCGTGCCGAAGCGGGCGCGGAGGTTGTCCAGCTCGGCGTCGACCTCCTCGTCGGTGACCTCGACGTCGTCGACGCTGACCGACAGGCCGCTGAAGTCGGGGAGGGTGATCTCCGGGCGGATGTCCACCTCGGCGGTGAACTCCAGCACCTCACGGTCCTCGAGCTTGGTGACCTCGAAGTCCGGCTGGCCGAGGGTGCGCACCTCGCCGGCCCGCACCGCCTCCAGGTACTTCGCCGGGATGGCCTCGTTGACGACCTCATCGAGCACCGGCGCGCGGCCGATCCGGCTCTCCAGGACGCGAGCGGGCACCTTGCCGGGGCGGAAGCCCGGGATGCGGACCTGCTGGGCGATCTTGGAGTAGGCGCGGTCGAAGTTCGGTTTGAGTTCGTCGAACGGCACCTCGACATTGATCTTGACTCGCGTCGGGCTGAGCTGCTCGACGGTGCTCTTCAACGTGTTCTCCTCGAGCCGTGAAAACCTGGTTTTCGGGTGGTAGCCGACAAGCGGGCACGGCAGTGCCCAAAGGCCGAGTCTAGGCCAGCGACCGGACAGCACCGGCCCGGCCCTGCCTGCCAGGCGGTGAGCTACGGGCGCGTGCTCTCCGTTTACATTTGGGGACGCTTTGTCTACCGTCTTGGTCCTGCCGTCCCGCCGTCCCCAGGAGCCCGGTTCGTGACAGCCGATGCCCAGGTCCAGGGCGTTCCGCAGGTCGTGGCGGAACCCCCGACGCGCCTGCCGATGGTGGTGGCGCCGACCGTCGCGCTCGCCGCCTGCGGGCTGGGCCTGTGGAGCTGGGCGACCCTGCTCGCCCTGGTCTGGCACTCACCGGCGTGGGCGACCGTGCCGCTGCATACCCTCGCCGTGGTCGCCCTGTTCACCGTGCTGCACGAGGCCGCGCACCACGCCGCGGGCAGCCTCACGTGGGTGAACGGGGCGCTCGGCCGCGTGACGGTGCCGTTCGTGTCCCCGTTCGGCGGCTTCCCCGCGGCCAGGTATGTGCACCTCACCCAGCACCGGTCCGGGTCGCCGGAGCACCTCACGCCGTGGAACACGCGCGGCCCGGCGTGGACGCTGCCGCTGCGCTGGGCCACCGTGGACCTCTGGTACGCGTGGCGCTACCTGTCCACGCCGAGGCGGCCGACGGCGGAGAGCGCCGAGACGCTCGGGATGCTCGTGTTCCTGCCGTGCGTGCTCGCGGCCGTGGTGGGCACCGGGCACGGGTGGGAGCTGGCGGTCGTCTATCTGGTGCCGCAGCGGCTCGCGCTCGCGCTGGTGTCGTGGTGCCACGACTGGCGCCCGCGGCGGCGGCCGACCGGATACCACCGGATGCACGCCGAGCGGCCCGGCCGTCCGTTCTACCGCTACACCGCGATCCCGCTGCCGCGGTCGCCGGAGTCCGCGGCGCCCGCCACCGAGGCGCCGTCGGAGTTCCACCCGCTGACCGTCACCGGCGTGCGCTCGCTGACCGGCGAGGCCGTCGCGGTCACCCTCGCCGTGCCGGACGGGCTGCGCGAGGTGTTCCGGTTCGCGCCCGGACAGCACCTCGTGCTGCGCGCCGAGATCGACGGCGAGCCGGTGGAGCGCAGCTACGCGATCTGCGCGTGCCCGGACGAGCCGGAGCTGCGGGTGGCGATCAAACGGGTGCCCGGCGGCCGGTTCTCCGGGTACGCCATGGGATTGCGGCTCGGCGACCGGGTGCTGGCGCGGCCGCCGTCCGGGACGTTCACGCTGCGCTCCGAACCGCGGCACGTGGTGGCCGTCGCGGCGGGATCGGGGATCGCGCCGGTGCTGCCGGTCGTGGTGCACCTGCTGGAGAAGTCACCCCGCAGCCGGGTGACGCTGCTGTACGTGAACCGGTCCGGGGACGACACGCTGTTCGCCGACGAGCTGTCGGAGTACGCGCGCCGCTTCGAAGGGCGGCTGCGGGTGACGCACTACCGGACCGACGAGCGCGACCCGAGCCTGCGGTACGCGCGCGGGACGCGGCCGTTCGACAGCATCGGCCAGGCGCTGGCGATCTCGTACGAGCGGTACCTGCCGGGCGGGCTGGACCCGGGGCGCATCCGGGGGCTGCTGGAGGCGCGCCTGCACCCGTCGAAGGTGGACGAGTGGCTGCTGTGCGCGCCGCCCGAGGTCGCCGGGCCGGTGCGGTCGGCGCTGGCGGAGCACGCCGTGCCGGACGACGCCGTGCACGTGGAGCACTTCCACCGGCCCTGACCGTCATTCGCAAAGCGTCCGGACGGTATCCAGCTCACCACGCACGACCGAAGCCTGCTCGGCGACGACCGTCTCCGGTGTGCCGTCCGGGAAGAACATCGTGAACTGGTACTCGGCGCCCTCGCCGTTGGGCAGCACGCGGGTGTAGACGCCGGCGTCCGGGTTGTCGGCGGCGAAGAAGTCGACGGTGCCGTGTTCCCGTGACGCGCGGACGCGCACGCGCGTGGCGTCCACGCCGGGCGCCCACTTCGGCAGCCGGCTGGGGTCGGACACGAGGTCGAAGACGGTCTGGGGCGTGGCGGCGATCGAGATGGACTCGGTAATCGTAGGCATGAGCAGATCGTACGCGCTTGCTTATCATCTTGTCACTCTACGATTCGGTGCGTGGCAGAACTCGGCGCTTCGCTGGCGCGCATCGTGCGGCGGTTGATGAAGGCGGAGGAGCCCGTGCTGCGCGCGCACGGGCTCTCCATGTGGGCGTACGCGGCGTTGTCGAGCCTCGCCGCGCAGCCGGCGACCTCACAGCTCGCGCTGGCGAAGGCCATCGGTTACGACAAGACCCGGCTGATCGGCCTGCTCGACGAGCTCGCCCAGGAGGGCCTGGTGGTGCGCGAACGCGACCCGGCGGACCGCCGCTCGCACACCGTGCGCCTCACGCCGGACGGCGAGGCCCGGCACGCCGCGGCGCGGGCCGACATCCGCGCCGTGGAGGACGAACTGCTCGGCCCGCTGAGCGCCGCCGAGCAACGCTCGTTCCGCGCGATGCTGGCCCGCGTGGCGGAGGGGGCCTAACGCCGGTCCAGGAGGATCAGCGGCACGGCGGCCGCGGCCAGGGCGGCGCCGATCCAGCACACCGCGCCGAGCGGGGCGCCTCGCGTGAGCGCGGCCGCGGCCAGTGCCGGGGTGATGCTGATTCCCAGCTGGAACGCCGACACGGTGGTGGCGCCGGCGAGGGTCGGCGCGCCGGCCGCGACGGTGAAGACGCGCCCGTAGATGGCCGGGTTCAGCACGAACGCCGCGACGCCGAGCAGGAAGACCAGCGGCACCACCGCCCAGCCGTGCCCGACGGCGGCGGCCACCGCCACCGAGAGCACCACGATCGCGGCAGCGCCGGTCAGCAGCGCCAGGTGCGGGCGGCGGTCGGACACCCGGCCGCCGATCGACAGCCCGCCGAACGCCCCGATCCCGAACAGCGCGAGTACCGCGGGGACCCACACCTCGGGCACGGTGAGCATGGCCGCCAGGTAGTTGAACGTGATCATGTAGGCGGCGGTGGTGAGGATCGTGATCGCGAGCAGGCCCCACAGCGCCGGTTTCCGCATAGTGGCCAGTTCGCCCGCAACGCTGGGCCTGCTCGCGCGGTCGGGCGTGTCGGGGATGCCGAGCAGGCAGCCGGCGATCCCGGCCAACGTCAGGGCCACCACTGCCCAGAACCCGCCGCGCCAGTTCGTGAAGTGGCTCAGCAGCGTGCCCGCGGGCCCGCCGGCGACCATCGCGACGCTGAGCCCGCTCACCACGACCCCGGAGGCCCTGGCCTTCCGGTCCGGCGTCACGAGGCTGACCGCGGTCACCGACGCGACCGCGAAGAAACCGGCGTAGGCGACGCCCGCGACGACCCGCGTGGCCACGAGGACGGGGTAGTCGCCGAGCAGCCCGGCGGCGATGCTCGCGGCGAAGACGCCCTGCGTCACCACCAGCGTCGCGCGACGCGGCCAGCGGAGGCTGAGCACCGCGAACGGCGGCCCGCCGAGCACCACACCGAGCGCGAACGCGGTGATCAGGAACCCCGCCGACGACAACGGGACGCCCAGGTCGCCTGCCACCGCCGGCAACACCCCGGCCAGCAGGAACTCCGCCGTGCCCATCGCGAACAGGCTGAAGCCGAGCAGGTACACCCCTGCGGGCAGGCGGTTCCGGGTCCGCCTGCCGACCATCATCTCCATTCGGATCACCTCCACCGCGAGGATCCGGAGACCCGCCCGGCCTCGACAACAGACGTTGCCGAAACCGGGACGCCTTGGTTCACTGCGTCCGTGGAGTCGCAACCGACCATCGGCGCCGTCATCGAGCAGATCGCTCCCCGGCTGCGGCGCGCCCGGGAGCGGAAGAACATCAGCCTGACCGCGCTGTCCCGCGCCACCGGCATCTCGACGAGCACGTTGTCGCGGCTGGAGTCGGGTCAGCGCAAGCCGAGCCTGGAGCTGCTGCTGCCGGTCACCGCCGCGCTGGGCGTGCCGCTCGACGAGATCGTCGCCGCGCCCCGGATCGTCGACCCGCGGGTGCCGCAGGAGCCGACCCGGAAGGACGGCAGGGTGCTGATCCCGCTGTCCCGGCAGCAGAGCGAACCGCGGGCGTACAAGATGATCATCCCGGCGCACGACGAGGAACCGCACCTGCGCACCCACGCGGGCCACGAATGGCTTTACGTGCTGCGCGGACGGCTCCGCGTGCAACTGGGCGGCAAGGACTTCGTGATGGGCCCCGGGGAGGCCGCCGAGTTCGACTGCCAGACCCCGCACTGGTTCGGCGCGGCCGGCCGCGGTGGCGTCGAGGTGCTGAGCCTGTTCGGCAAGCAGGGTGAGCGCATCCACCTGCGCACCCGGGCGCGTGGTTGACGGTCAGGCCCGCGCCCCGCTCGACCGTGCCCGTGTGGGGACGGTGCGCGGACAGCGCAATGGCGCGCCATGCGCGCCGCAGACGGTCAAGGGCGGCGCGCCCCGCTCCACCCACGCCCCAACCATGCGCCAACCGACGCCGAGTCGTGCCGCGCGAGCCCTCGCCAACGATGCGCCCGGCGGCCGGCGGGCGCGCCGGTCGTCCCGTCGATCAGCGCCACGCCGGTTTCGACGGCCAGCGCACTAGCCCGCGGGACCGACAGCCCCGCAAACTCCGGGACCGGCCACTCAGGCTGGTAGTTCAGGTTCCGCGACACCCCGCCCATCCGGCGAAGCTAGCGGCGCAGCCGCAAAGCCAGCGTCGGGCAGAGGCGGGCCGCTCGTTCGGCGTGCGGGACCAGTCCGGGTGGCACCTCGGGCTCCCGGCCGGGCGGCACCGGGTAGCCCCACGGGTCCCGGTCCAGCAGTTCGGGCAACAGCTCGGTGCACAGGCCCCGGCCGTCGCACGCGGTCCAGTCGATGTGCAGGCGCACGGTCATCTCCTCGCAACACATTCCCCGCGCCCGTGGCGCGCGATCTCGTCGGCGAACATCCGCACCGTGCTGCGCACGAAACGCGCCGTCCCGTCCGGGTGGTGGCACGCGCCCCGGCCCTCGACCAGCGACGCCAGCGCACCGGCGCCGCGCGCGAGCTCCGCGTCCCCGGCGGCCAAGCCGGACAGCACCCCGGCCAGCGCGGGCAACCCGTTGCGGCACGGCCCGCACTGACGCGCGCTCTCCCCCGCCAGGTAGTCCCCGATCCGCGCCGCCGCCTGCAATCCGCAGTCCGCGGCGCCGAGCGCGACCACAACCCCGGCGCCCAGCGAGCCGGCCGCGGCCCTGGACAGCGTGACGTCCGGCGCCATCCACGCCCCGTGGTAACCGCCCACCAGGACCGCCCGCAGCGGGCCCGCTCCCCCGGCCTTGTCCAGCAGCACCGGCAGCGGCGTGCCGAACGGCACCTCGTACACGCCCGGCGACCGCACCGCGCCGCCGACGGTCGCGAGGAACGTGCCCGGCTCGTCGGCCGTGCCGCGCGACCGGAACCACGCCGGGCCGTACCGCACGATCTGCGCGACGTGCGCCAGCGTCTCCACGTTGTGCACCAGGTATCCACTGTGGACAGCCGGGCGCAGCCGGTCGGCGGGCACCGCGCGGCGGCCCTCGACCGCGGCGATCACCGCGGACTCCTGACCGGCCAGGAAGGTCTCCGGCGCGACGACGACCCGGACCGCCCGCGCGTCCCACTCCCGCCGCTCGGCCAGCGCGGTCCGCACCGCCATCGCGCTGCGGGGCGAGACGTAGCAACACACCTCCCGGGCGCCGGCCGCCTCCGCGACCAGCTGCAGCCCGTCCAGGACGAGGTGCGGCGCCACGCTGAGCAGGGTGTGGTCCTTGCGGCTGGCCGGTTCGCCCTCGGCGCCGTTCGCGATCACCACCCCGCCGGGCTTCATCCCGGCCAGCTTGCGCGCCGCCGGGAACCCCGCGCCGCCGCGGCCGGTCAGCCCCGCCGCGGCCAGGTCACCGACCACGTCCCGCCCCCACGGGATCGGCCCGTTGCGGCTCTCGTGCGCCGCCAGGTCCGGGGCCGCCGCTTCGAGCACTGTCATGACACCAGTTCCTTCCGCGTGAACCGCCACCCCGCCGCGCCGAGCACCGCGGCCACGCACACGGCGGCGACCGCGAGGAACCACGCGCTGAACGCGTCGGTGCCGGTGCCCAGCGAGTGCGCCACCGCGACCGGCCACATCGCGTAGGCCAGCCAGTGCACCGCGCGCCACGTCCACCTGCCCAGCCGCTGCCGCAGCAGGCTCGTGACGACCAGCGCGACGAGCAGGTCCAGCGCGACGGTGCCCAGCCCCTGCCAGAACGGCCGGTAGTCGCCCGCGAACGGCACGACGAGGTCGAAGATCCGCAGCTGCGCGTACGGGTCGAACAACAGGAGCCCGACGTGCAGCGCGAGGAACACCACCGACAGCAGGCTCGCGTTGCGGTGCACCTCGGTGACCGCGAACCGCGGCAGCCCGGCGACCGGTTCGCCGCGCCGGGTCAGGATCCCCAGCACGACGCTGACCGTGACCAGCACCAGCGCCACCACCCCGCTGCCACGCCCGAAGTCCCACAGCGCATCGGTGCTCATGCCGGCCAGCCGCCCAGCACACGCACCTCGCCGTCGCACGCGACCAGCCGGGCGGGCACCCTTAGGTCACGCAGCCAGCCCAAGGCCTCGCCACCGCGGACGAGCGCCGCCGTGGTGCAGGTGTTCGCGTCGACGCAGCGGTCGGCGACCACCGTGACACTGCGCCAGATCCGCTCGACCGGCTGGCAGGTGCGCGGGTCGAGGACGTGGTGCAGCAGCCGCCCGCCACGCAACCAGCTGCGGCTGCGCGTGCTGGACGTCGCCATCGCCGCGCCGGACGGCAGCACCACCGTGCACGCCGGGTCGTCCGGCTGGTCCTGCACGTGGATGCGCCACCCGCCGGGCGGTGCGGCGCCCGCGGTCGCCAGGTCGCCGCCCAGTTCGACGAGCACGCCGGTGCCGAGCCGGCCCGCCGCGTGCCGCGCGGCGCGGTCGGCGGCCAGCGCCTTCGCGGTCGCACCCAGGTCGACGCGGACACCGGGCGGGATGAACAACCGCCGTCCCGCCAACCGGATCCGTTGCCAGCCGGGCGCGGGCCGCACCTCCACCGGCACAGCCGCGCCTTCCGCGGGCAACGGCAGCGAGCGGTCGTAGCCGAGCTGCGCGAGCGCCTCGCCGAGCGTCGGGTCGACGTCACCACCGGTGCGCCTGGCGGCCTCCAGCGCGGCACCCATCAGCTCGGCCAGCAGCTCGCTGACCTCGACCTCCTCCCCCGCCGCCTCGACCGCGGCCAGTTCGGACGGCCGGAACCGGCTGCACGCCCGCTCGACCTCGCCGAGTTCGGACTCGACGACGAACCGGGCCTCGGCCAGCGCGGCCGGGTCGGTGACGACCACCCGCGCCGTCGTGCTCCACACCGGCCACTCGGCCACCGTCGCGTCGTGGACCAGTGTCATCACGAACCTCCCGACTGCGCGTGCGCCTGCCCGCTGCCCTGCGACAGGTCCCCGCCGCTGAAGCCGGGCACCGTCGCGCTGTCCGAAGTGGACTCCACCGTCGCCGACGCCTCGTGCACCGTGCCCGCGACCGCGGTCACCCCGGCGACTCCCGCGACGGCGAGGCCGACCGTCAGCCAGCCTGCCCGCCGCGCACCGCTCTCCCGCGCGTCCACGTCAGTTCGACCCCGAGTCCGAGGTGCCGTCGTCGCGGCGCGGCATCACGCCCTGCTGGCCGCCGCCCGCGCCGCCCGGGCCCGCCTGGGCAGTGCCCTCGGTCAGCGTGTCGGCGGTCGCGGTGTCGCCGGACACCGACGCCACGACCGTGACGGTGTCGCCGGTGGCGATGCTGCTGAGGTCGGCGTTGTCGCCGACCGCGGTGTCGCTGTCGATCGTGTAGGTCTTGGTGTAGCCGTCGTCGCTCTTGGCGGTCAGCGACGTCGCGCTGACCTCGGTGACGGTGCCGATCTGCATCAGTTCGGTGGTGTAGCCGCCGTTGCCGTCGGCGACGACGTACTCGCCGTGCAGCGCGTTCACCATCGCGCTCGCCGAACCGCCGCCGGGCATCCCCATGCCGCCGCCCGGCCCGCCCTGACCCATCGCCGACGAGTCGGTCGAGCCGCTCGCCGCGTAGATCGCCACGCCACCCGCGCTCGCGACGCCGACCGCGATGGCGACCGCGGCGACGGTCTTGCGCGCGGACCACTTCCGCGGCGGTTGCTGGGCGCCCCATTCCTGGGACTGCGGGACGGTCTGCTGTTCCGTGGTCATCGTGGGTTCCTCTCGCCGGTGCGTCGAGGACCAGCTTCGGCGGCTCCGCTGTGGACCGACTGTGGGACGGGTGAAGGATTCCTGTGCCCGGGCGGACACAGCCGCCTCACAGGGACGGCACAAGCACCACACACGAACCCGACGGATCGTCGTGGCATGAACCTGCCCCACCCCGCCCACCGGCGGGCCGGGACGCGACCGCGGCGCGTCCGCCCGCTGCGGACCAAGCTGATCGCGGCGCTCGTCGCGCTGCTCGCCGTCGTGTGCCTGGTGGTGGGCGTGATCAGCGAGTTCGCGCTGAGCAGGTTCCTCACCCAGCAGGTCGACACGCAGGTGCGGGACGCGGTCGAGCGGACCCGGCACTTCGACGGGCCCGCCGGGGACGATCCACTGCACATCCCGGGCACCGCGGAGGGCACGCTGTACGCGCAGCTGGCCGGCGGCCGGGTGCTCGAAGCGGCCACCCTCGCCCCCATCCCCGGCTCCCCGGAGAACGAGGCGCAGGCGCTGCCTGCCGCCGACGCCGCGGCCCTGCTGGCGACCCCGGTCGACGGCCACGCCCACACGATCTCGCTGTCCGGCGGCGACTACCGGGTCATCGCGACCATCGACGACGGCGTCGTGCTGGTCCTCGGCCTGCCGATGGACCAGGCCGAGGACACCCTGCTGACCGTCGGGATCATCCTCGCCGCGGTCGCCGCGATCGCCGTGCTGGGCGCGGGGTTCGTCGGTGCGTTCGTCGTGCGCCGCACGCTGCGCCCGCTCGACCGCGTGGCCGCGGCGGCGTCCAAGGTCACCGAACTCCCCCTGGACCGCCGCGACGTCGCGTTGTCGGTGCGCGTACCGGTCACCGACACCGACCCCTCCACCGAGGTCGGCCAGGTCGGCTACGCGCTGAACCGGATGCTCGTGCACATCGACAACGCGCTCGACGCCCGCGCGAACAGCGAGATGCGGGTGCGCCAGTTCGTCGCCGACGCCAGCCACGAACTGCGCACCCCGCTCGCCGCGATCCGCGGGTACGCCGAGCTGACCCGGCGCAGTGGCGGCCGCGTGCCGCCGGAGATCGCGCACGCGATGAGCCGCGTCGAATCCGAGGCCGACCGCATGACGACGCTGGTCGACGACCTGCTGCTGCTCGCCCGGCTGGACGCGGGCCGCCCCCTCGACGCCGGCGAGGTCGACCTGACCCGCCTGGTCGCCGACGCCGTCGGCGACGCGCACATCACCGGGCCCGGGCACCGGTGGCGGCTCGAACTGCCGCCCGACCCGGTCGTGGTGACCGGCGACGCACAGCGCCTGCACCAGGTGCTCGGCAACCTGCTCGCCAACGGCCGCACGCACACCCCACCCGGCACGACGGTGACCACGCGGCTGAGCGTGTCGGCGGACGGCAGCGCGGTCCTGACCGTCACCGACGACGGCCCCGGCATCGCGCCCGCCCTGCTGCCGCACGTCTTCGAACGCTTCGCGCGCGGCGACTCGTCACGCTCCCGCGCGGCAGGCAGCACCGGTCTCGGCATGGCCATCGTCGCCGCGGTGGTGCACGCGCACCACGGCACGGTCGGCGTGCACAGCAGACCCGGCCGCACCGAGTTCGAGGTGCGGCTGCCACGCACAGGTTCCACACAGGAACGCCACAACGACGGCCAAGCTCGCGCGGTCACAGTGACCTCATGACGGCCCTCGCCGAGCGCGGCTCCGCACCCTCGCCCCCCGAACCCGCCGATCCGCACCCGCCCCGTCCGGGGTGGGTGCGCCCGGCGCTGGGCGGGCTGCTGATCGCCACCGCCGTGCTCTACCTGTGGGGGCTGAGCGCGTCCGGCTGGGCCAACGCGTTCTACTCGGCCGCGGCGCAGGCCGGCGGGGAGAGCTGGCAGGCGTGGTTCTTCGGATCCAGCGACGCGGCGAACGCGATCACCGTCGACAAAACACCCGCCGCCCTGTGGGTGATGGGCCTGTCGGTGCGGCTGTTCGGGCTCAGCTCGTGGAGCATCCTCGTGCCGCAGGCGCTGATGGGCGTCGGCTCGGTGTGGGCGCTGTTCGCCACCGTGCGCCGGGTGTCCGGGCCGACGGCGGGTCTGCTGGCCGGGGCGGTGCTCGCGCTGACCCCGGTGGCCGCGCTGATGTTCCGCTTCAACAACCCGGACGCACTGCTGGTCCTGCTGCTCGTGCTCGGCGCGTACTGCGTGGTGCGGGCGCTGGAAAAGGCGTCCCCGAAGTGGCTCGCGCTGGCCGGGGTCGCGGTCGGGTTCGGTTTCCTGGCGAAGATGCTGCAGGCGTTCCTGGTGCTCCCGGCGTTCGCGATCGCCTACCTCGTCGCCGCGCCCACGTCGCTGGGCAAGCGGCTGCTGCACCTGCTCGGCGCGCTGGGCGCGGTGGTCGTCTCGGCGGGCTGGTACCTCGCGGTCGTCGAGCTGTGGCCGGCGGACTCGCGGCCGTTCATCGGCGGGTCGCAGAGCAACAGCATCCTCGAACTGACCCTCGGCTACAACGGCGTCGGCCGGATCACCGGCGACGAAGTCGGCAGCCTCGGCGGCGCGCAGAGCAGCGGCAGCTGGGCGCGGCTGTTCGGCAGCGAGATGGCGGGCGGGATCGCCTGGCTGCTGCCCGCCGCGGCGATCGCGCTCGGCGCGCTCGCGTGGCTGACCTGGCGCGCGCCGCGCACCGACCGGACACGCGCCGCGACGATCCTGTGGGGCGGCTGGCTGGTCGTCACCGGCGGCGTGTTCAGCTTCATGAGCGGGATCATCCACCCCTACTACACGGTCGCGCTGGCCCCGGCGGTCGCCGCGCTCGCCGGCACCGGCGCGGTCCGGTTGTGGCGGGCGCGGGCGCACCCGATCGCGTCCGGGCTGTTGTCCAGCGGTGTCGTGCTCACCGCGCTGACCGGGTACCTGTTGCTGACGCGGGAATCCACCTGGCTGCCCTGGCTGAAGTACGTGGTGCTGCTGCTCGGGCTGGCCGCCGCGGTGCTGGTCCTGGTATCCGACCGGCTGCCGCGCTCCGGCGCCCGCGGGGTCGCGGCGCTGGCCCTGATCGCCTCGCTGCTCGGGTCCGGTGCGTACACGGTGGCGACCGCGGCCACACCGCACTCCGGCGCGATCCCCTCGGCCGGGCCGAGCAGCGGCGGGTTCGGCGGCTTCGGCGGCCAGGGCGGCCCGCCCGGTGGTGGTCAGCGCGGCGGGATGCGCGGCGGCGTCGGCAACCTGCTCACCACCACGACACCGAGCGCCGAGATGACCGCGCTGCTGCAGGCCGACGCGGAGAACTACACGTGGGTCGCGGCCACCGTCGGCTCCAACCCGGCGGCGAGCTACCAGCTGGCGTCCGGCTTCCCGGTGATGGCACTGGGCGGGTTCAACGGCACCGACCCGTCCCCGACGCCGGCGCAGTTCCAGCAGTACGTGGCGGACGGGCGGATCCACTACTTCGTCGGCGAGCCCACCGAGATCAACAGAACCGGCGGCAGCGACGCGGCCGAGGAGATCGCCGAGTGGGTGGCCGCGAACTTCACTTCGACCACTGTGGACGGTGTGACCGTGTACGACCTGACTTCCTAGTCGCCACAAGGCTTCTTCAAAGTCCCGGCACAGCACGCGCCGCGACCGTGGAGGCATGACAGTCACGATCCCCGCGGCCGGCCCCGGCACGACCCGCATCGACACCCGGACAGCCGACCCGGTCCTCGATGTCGTCATCCCGGTCTACAACGAGGAAACCGACCTGGAGCCGTGCATCCGCCGGCTGCACGCCCACCTGACCACCTCCCTCCCCTACCGCTTCCGCATCACCGTCGCCGACAACGCGAGCACCGACACCACCCTGCAGGTGGCCGAGCGCCTCGCCCGCGAGTTCGCCGAGGTCGAGGTGCGCCACCTGGACCTCAAGGGCCGCGGGCGGGCGCTGAACGCCGTATGGTCCACTTCGGACGCACCGGTCGTCGCCTACATGGACGTCGACCTGTCGACCGACCTGGCCGCGCTGGCGCCGCTGGTCGCCCCGCTGATCTCCGGGCACTCGGACGTCGCGATCGGCTCGCGGCTGGCCCGCGGCGCGCGCGTGGTGCGCGGCCCCAAGCGCGAGTTCATCTCCCGCTGCTACAACCTGATCCTGCGCGGCGCGCTCGCCGCGAAGTTCACCGACGCGCAGTGCGGCTTCAAGGCGATCCGGTCCGACGTCGCCCGGCAGCTGCTGCCGCTGGTCGAGGACACCGGCTGGTTCTTCGACACCGAGCTGCTGGTGCTCGCCGAGCGCGCCGGGCTGCGCATCCACGAGGTGCCGGTGGACTGGGTGGACGACCCGGACTCCTCGGTCGACATCGTCGCGACGGCGACCGCCGACCTCAAGGGCGTGGCCCGCATGCTGCGGGCGTTCGCCAAGGGCACGCTGCCGATCAGCGACCTGCGCGCGCAGCTGGGCCGCCACCCGATCGGCGTGTCGGCGCCCGGGGTGCCGCCGCGGCTGGCCACACAGCTGGTCCGCTTCGCCGCGATCGGCGCCGGCAGCACGCTCGCCTACCTGGTGCTGTTCCTGCTGCTGCGCCTCGGCATGGGCGCCCAGCTCGCCAACTTCCTGGCGCTCGGGGTCACCGCCGTCGCCAACACCGCCGCCAACCGCCGGTTCACCTTCAGCGTGCGCGGCGCGAAGGGCGCGGGGCGGCACCAGTTCGAAGGCCTGATCGTGTTCGGGCTCGGACTCGTCCTGACCAGCGGCTCGCTCGCGCTGCTGACCGGGCTCACCGCGCCCGGGCTCGCGCTCGAACTGACCGTCCTGGTGCTGGCGAACCTCGCCGCCACCGTCCTCCGGTTCGTCCTGCTGCGCGGCTGGGTGTTCCACCCGCGCCGGCAGAGCTGACTCCTCCGAGAGAAAAGAGATCCGAGATGACCAGCGTCCTGACCGAGCCGGCCCGCACCGGGCCGCGGCACCGGGCCGAGGATCCCGCCGGCTCCCCGCCCGGCGGCCGGATGCGCCGGCTCCTGCGCGGGCCGTCGAACCAGCCCGCCTGGGTGCGGACCGCGGTGCTCGCGCTGCTGGCCGCGACCGCGGTGCTCTACCTGTGGAACCTGACCGCATCCGGCTACGGCAACAGCTTCTACGCCGCCGCGGTCCAGGCCGGCACCCAGGACCTGAAGGCCTGGCTGTTCGGCTCGCTGGACTCCGGAAACTCGATCACCGTCGACAAACCGCCCGCCGCGCTGTGGGTCGCGGTGGCGTTCGCGCGGATCTTCGGCTTCTCCAGCTTCACTGTCCTGGCGCCGCAGGCGCTGATGGGGGTCGCCTCGGTCGGGCTGCTGTACGCGACCGTGAAGCGCACGTCCGGACCCGTCGTCGGGTTGTTCGCGGGCGCCGTGTTCGCGCTCACCCCGGTGGCCGTGCTGATGTTCCGGTTCAACAACCCGGACGCGCTGCTGGTGCTGCTGCTCGTCGCGGGCGCGTACGGCACGGTGCGCGCCACCGAGAAGGCGAGCGGCAAGTGGCTGGCGCTCGCCGGTGTCGCGATCGGGTTCGCGTTCCTGACCAAGATGATGCAGGCGTTCCTGGTGCTGCCGGCGTTCGCGCTGGTGTACCTGGTGGCCGCGCCGGCCTCGCTGCGGCGTCGCCTGCTGCACCTGCTCGGCGCGCTCGTCGCCGTCGTCGTGTCGGCCGGGTGGTACGTCGCGCTGGTGGAGATCTGGCCCGCGTCTTCGCGGCCCTACATCGGCGGTTCGACGACCAACAGCCTGCTGGAGCTGGCGCTCGGCTACAACGGCCTGGGCCGGATCTTCGGCGGCGACGGCAACCTGGGCGGGGGCGGCGGCACCGGGTTCGGCGGCAGCACCGGCGTGTTCCGGATGTTCAACTCCGCCTTCGGCGCCGAGATCTCCTGGCTGCTGCCCGCCGCGGCGCTCGGCCTGGTCGCCGGGCTGTGGTTCACCCGCCGCGCGCCGCGCACGGACAAGACCCGGCTGTCGCTGCTGCTGTGGGGCGGCTGGCTGGTCGTGACCGCGGGCGTGTTCAGCTTCATGAGCGGCACCGTCCACCCGTACTACTCGGTGGCGCTCGCCCCGGCGATCGCCGCGCTGGTCGCGATCGCGGGCAGGGCGCTGTGGCAGGGCCGGGCGAACTTCGCCGCTCGCGCGGTGCTGGCCGGCCTGGTCGCGGTGACCGCGGTGTGGGACTACATCCTGCTCGCCCGCACCCCGGACTACCTGCCATGGCTGAAGTTCGTGGTCGCCGCGCTCGGGCTGCTCGTGTCGACCGGGCTGCTGGCCGGGGTCACCCAGTTCCGGCGGATCGGCGCCGTGCTGGTCACCGCCGCGGTGCTGGTGTTCGGGCTCGGCGGCGCGGCCTACGGAGTGACCACCGCGAGCGTCGCGCACAGCGGCTCGACCCCGGCGTCCGGCCCGGGCACCAGCGCGATGGGCGGCATGGGCCCGGGCAGGGAGTCGTCCTCGGCGGAACTGGCGACGCTGCTGTCGCAGACCACGACCAAGTGGGCGGCGGCGGTCAGCGGGTCACAGCAGGCCGCGAGCCTGGAACTGGCCACCGGCAAGGCCGTCATCGCGATCGGCGGCTGGGACGGCAGCGACGCGTCGCCGACGCTGGAGCAGTTCCAGGCTTACGTCGCGGCCGGCGAGATCAAGTACTACATCGCCGACGGGCAGGGCATGCGCGGCTCCGGTGAGACGTCGTCCAGCGAGATCCAGGCGTGGGTCGAGGCCAATTTCACGGCCACGACGATCGGGGGCACCACGGTGTACGTGCTGAGCTGACTCATAGCCCGGCTTCACGCCGATCTCAGCCTGAGCACAGGCGGGCGGTCGACAGTGGAGGTACAACAGCACGAAGGAGGCCACCATGCACCGCCTCACCTCCAGCCCCGTGTGGGCCACCGCGACCGCCCGCGGCCCGCGTTCGGTGAACGCCGACGCCACCGCGGCCTACACCGACCCGAGCACCGGGGAGGTCGTGTTCGCCCTCGCCGACGGCGTGGGAGACGAGCAGAGCGCCGCGCGGGCCGCCCAGGTCGCCGTCGCCACGGCCGTCCAGGTGCCCGCGTCGCAGGGGCCGGCTGCCGCACTGGCCGCCGCGCAGCGGGCGGTCCGCGCCGAGCCGGCCGGCGACTGCGTCCTGGTGGTCGCGACGCCTGTCGATGGCGGTTACCGCGTCGGGTGGGTCGGCGACGTGCGGGCCTACGCCTGGGACGGCGACTCGCTGCGCCAGCTGACCAGGGACCACACGCTGGCGCAGTACTTCCGCGACCGTGGCCAGGTGCCCACCCCCAGGATGGAGCACCTGGTCACGACCAGCGTGCGGACGGCGCGCCCCGAGGAGTTCGGCCACGCCGTCGCGGTCGGTCCGGCGGGGCTGCTGCTGACCAGCGACGGCGTCCACAAGGTCCTGACCCGCGCCGCGATGGCCGAACTGCTGCGCGTGCCGTCGAACAGCGCACACGCCCTGGTGGACGCCGTGCTGGCGGCGGGCGGCCACGACAACGCGACCGCGCTGATGGCCGACCTGGCGCCCGCACTGCCCGACCTGACCACCACCCCGCTGCCCACCGTCACCCCCGCCTGACAGGATCTCCGGATGACCACCGAGATCGTCGTTCCCGACCAGGCCTTCGTCGAGCGGCTGCTGGAGGAGATGGGGCTGGAGTACGGCCTCGACGAGGACGGCGATCTCGGCGCCCCGTGGGAGCACTTTCGGATGTACTTCGTGTTCCGCGGCGCGGACGAGGGACGGACCTTCGCCGTGCGCACTTTCTACGACCGCCGCCACGCGATCGAGGCCAAACCGCACCTGCTGGAACTCCTCGACGACTGGAACCGCCGCACGCTGTGGCCGAAGGTGTACAGCCACACCGGCGACGACGGCGCGGTGACCCTGATCGGTGAGGCGATGATGCTGATCGGCGCCGGCGTCACGGTGGAGCACTTCGTGACCACCACCGCCACCTGGATCCACGCGTCCGTCGAGTTCGACACGTGGCTCGTGGAGCAGCACCGCCTGCTCACCGACGAGACGTAGCACCGTCACCCGCGGACCGGTGGCACCGCGTTGCCGCGGATCACCTCGGCGTAGAAGTGGGCGCTGCGCTTCATGGTGCGGGCCTGTGTCCGGTAGTCCACGTGCACCAGCCCGAATCGCTTCGAGTAGCCCTCCGCCCACTCGAAGTTGTCCAGCAGCGACCAGTACGAGAACCCCCGCAGGTCGACCCCCTGCGCGAGCGCGGCGTGCGCCGCCCGCAGGTGGGCGGCGAGGAACTCGACCCGTTCGACGTCGTCGATCCAGCCGTCCGGCCGCACGGAGTCGTCGTAGGCCGCACCGTTCTCTGTGAC
Source organism: Amycolatopsis sp. 3B14 (assembly GCF_050958625.1). Lineage (NCBI taxonomy): Bacteria > Bacillati > Actinomycetota > Actinomycetes > Pseudonocardiales > Pseudonocardiaceae > Amycolatopsis > Amycolatopsis sp. 3B14. Next base: position 42,037 of record NZ_JBHZEN010000012.1, on the reverse strand, counting down.
GTACAACGGCACCGCCGGGTACTCGCGGTGCACCCGCACGAGCGTCTCGGTCAGCCCCTCCGGCTGCACGAACCACCCCGAGTGGGTCACCGAGGCCGCCGTGTCGGGCACGAACCCGATCCCGTCCGCGCCCACCCACTCCAGCCCGCCCGGCTCGACCCCCGGCCGCAATGTGCCGGTGACCTCGTAGCCGCGGTAGTAGTTGATCCCCATCTGGTCGATCGGCGCCCCGATCAGCGCCAGGTCCCCGTCCCGCACGCAGGCGCCGAGACCGAACGGCTCCAGGTCCGCCAGCAGGTCCTCCGGGTACCGCCCGCGCAGCACCGGGTCGAGGAACAGCCGGTTCTGCAACCCGTCCACCCGCCGCGCCGCGTCACGGTCCGCCGCCGACGACGGGTCCTCCGCCCGCACCGGGTACAGGTTCAGCGTGATGCCCGCCTGCGCCCGCGGCGCGTGCCTGCGGATCTCGGCGAGGCCGAGGCCGTGCGCGAGCAGCAGGTGGTGCGCCGCCGCGACCGCCGCGCGCGGCTCCTGCCTGCCCGGCGCGTGAATGCCCTTGGCGTAGCCCAGAAACGCCGAGCACCACGGTTCGTTCAGGGTGGACCAGAACGGCACCCGGTCGCCCAGCCGCTCGGCGGCCGAGGCGGCGAACTCGGCGAACCGGTGGGCGGTGTCGCGCGCGGCCCAGCCGCCGCGCTCCTCCAGCGCCTGCGGCAGGTCGAAGTGGTGCAGCGTCGCCCACGGCGTGATCCCCCGCTCCAGCAACGAGTCCACCAGCCGCTCGTAGAAGTCCAGCCCAGCCGGGTTGACCGCGCCGCCGTCCGGGCGCACCCGGGACCAGGCCAGCGAGAACCGGTACACCCCGAGCCCGAGCTCGGCCATCAGCGCGACGTCGTCCCGGAAGCGGTGGTAGTGGTCGGCCGCCGGCTCCCCCGTGTCACCGCCCGCGACCGCGCCCGGACGGCGGCAGAACGCGTCCCAGATCGAGTCGGTGCGACCGTCCACAGTGGTCGCCCCCTCGATCTGGAAGGCCGCCGTGCTGACCCCCCACGCGAACCCGGGCGGGAACTCCAGCCCGGCGGTGACCTCTTCACCCAGAACCGACATGCTCACCCTTTCACCGCGCCCTGCATGATCCCGGACACGATCTGGCGCCCGAGCAGCAGGAAGACGATCAGAACCGGAATGGTCGCCAGCGTGGTCCCGGCCAGCACCAGCGAATAGTCGACGTAGTGGCCGCTCTGCAGCTTCTCCAGCGCCACCTGCACGGTGGGGTTGCCCGCGTCGAGCACGATCAGCGGCCACAGGAAGTCGTTCCACGACATCATGAACGTGAACATCGCGAGCACCGCGGCCGCCGGGCGGATCGCGGGCAGGCAGACGTGCACGAAGGTCCCGAACACGCTGCACCCGTCCACCCGCGCGGCCTCGATCAGCTCGTACGGCACGGCGTCCACGATGTACTGGCGCATCCAGAACACCCCGAACGCGGTGACCAGGTTCGGCACGATCACCGCCTGCAGGTGCCCGGCCCAGCCGAGGTCGGACATCATGATGAACAGCGGGATCACGCCCAGCTGCGTGGGCACCGCGAGCGTCACCACGATGAACACGAACAGCCCGTTCGAGCCGCGGAACCGCATCTTGGCGAAGGCGAACCCGGCGAGCGCCGAGAACAGCACGGTCGTCAGCGTCACCGTGCCTGCCACGATCAGGCTGTTGCCCAGCGCCTTCCAGAACGGCACCGCGTCGAACACGCGGCTGGCGTTGGCCCAGAAGTTCCCGCCCGGCAGCAGCGGCGGCAGGTGGTCCGACAGCATGCCGGTGTCGCGGCTGGCCACCAGGAACGACCAGTAGAACGGGAACAGCGAACCCGCGACGAACGCGATCAGCGTGGCGTAGACGAAGAAGCGCGACCCGCCGCGCCCGCGCGGGAATATCCGTACGGTCATCGTTTCAGTCCCGTCGTCGCGGCGACCCGCCGGGTGATCAGGAAGTTGACCAGTGCGATGAGGACGATCAGCAGGAACAGCAGCCACGCGATCGCCGAGGCGTAGCCGAGGTCGAAGCCCTCGAACGCCGACTGGTACAGGTACAAGGTCAGGGTCTGGAACTGGTGCTGCGAACCGCCGTTGTTCGACCCGGGCATGGCGTCGAACAGCTTGGGCTCGGTGAAGATCTGCAGCCCGCCGATCGTCGAGGTGACCACCACGAAGATCAGCGTGGGCTTCAGCATCGGCAGCGTGATCGAGAAGAACCGGCGGACCGCGCCGGCACCGTCGACCACCGCCGCCTCGTACACGTCCCGCGGCAGCGCCTGCATCGCCGCCAGCACGATCAGCGCGTTGTAGCCGGTCCAGCGCCAGTTGACCATCGTGGCGATCGCCAGGTGGCTGGCGAATCGGTTGGCCTGCCACTCCACCCGGTCCAGCCCCACCGCCTCCAGCATCGCGTTGACCAGGCCGTACCGCGGGCCGAACAGGTTCGCGAAGATGATGCCGAGCGCGACCAGGCTGGCCGAGTAGGGCAGCAGGATCCCGACCCGCCAGCTCGCCGGGAAGCGCAGCCGCAGCGACAGCAGCGCCGCGAGCAGGATCGCGATCACCAGCTGCGGCCCGCTGGAGAGCACGAAGATCGAGATCGTGTTGACGACCGCGTTCCAGAACTGCGCGTCGCCCAACAGCGTCACGAAGTTCTCCAGCCCGATGAACTTCGGGTCGTCGTCGCCGATCTCCCAGTCGAACAGCGACACGTAACCCGTGTAGAGCAGGGGGAACAGGCCGGTCAGGCCGAACACCACGAAGAACGGCGCGATGTAGAGGTACGGCGAGAACCTGACGTCCCAGCGCGACAACCGTTGCCGCAGCGTCGGTCTCACCGGTTCCGGCGGCACGTCCTGCCGCGGTGGTTTTTCGGCCACACTGGTCATCGGCCCGTTCCCCCTGCGCTCACTGCACGATCTTCTTGGCTTCGTCGACCACCTGCTGCCAGGCCTGGTCGGGCGGTGTCCCCTGCTCGACGGCCTGCAGCGCCGGGCTGGTGACGTTCTCCTGGATCTGGCCGTCACCGGGACCCTTGTACTGCGCACGGGTCACCTTCTTGGCCTGCTCGGAGTAGAGCTGGCCGACCTTGGTGTCGCCGAAGTACGGCTCGGTCTGCTGCAGCAGCTGCGGCGAGGTGAGGGCCTGCGTCTGGCTCGGGAAGTTGCCGCGCGCCTGGAACGCCTTGAGCTGCTGCTCCGGCGCGGTCAGCCACGCCGCGAGCTCGGCCGCCTCCTTCGGGTGCTGGCTCTGCTTCGGCACGGTCAGGTACGAGCCGCCCCAGTTGCCGCCGCCGTTGGGGAACGCGTCGGTGACCGCCCACTTGCCCGCGTTGCCGGGGCCTGCGTTCTCCTCGACCACGCCGAGCATCCACGACGGGCACACGGTGGTGGCGAAGGATCCCTGCTGGAACCCGGTCTTCCACTCGTTGCCGAACGCGATGAGCTTCGCGGACTGGCCGCGCTGGATCGCGCCGGTGATGCGGTCCCAGGCCGCCTTGATGCCGGGGTTCGTCTCGATGGTGAGGTTGTCGTTGCGGTCCAGGTAACCGGTCTCGAGCTGGTTGACCATGGAGTTGTACAGCTGCGAGGACGCGTCGAACCACGCCTTGCCGCCGGTGCGCGCCACGTACTGGTCGCCGGCCGCGAAGTAGGACTCCCAGGTCGCGAACAACGACTTGACGCCCTCGGGGTCGGACGGCAGGCCGGCGGCCTGCAGCAGGTCCTTGCGGTAGCACAGGGCCAGCGGGCCGATGTCGGTGCCGTAACCGATCAGGCGGCCGTCCTTGTCCTTGCCCGCCTCGTACTTCCAGTTCAGCCAGCGATCCGCGGTCACGTCCTTGGGACCGATCTCGGTGAGGTCGTTGAACTTCGACGACTTGTCGATGATGTCGGAGAAGTGGCCCTCCTCGACCGCGACCACGTCCTCCAGCCCGTTGCCCGCGGCCAGCTTCGTGATCAGGTTCTGGTGGTAGGGGCCGCCCTCGCCGGTCTTGTGGTGGGTGATCTTGATGTTGGGGTGCAGGCGTTCGTACTCGGTGATCAGGTCTTCGTAGCCGAATTCGGTGAAGGTGCCGATGGACAGCTCGATCCGCCCGTCGCCGGACGTCCCGGACGAGCCGCCGCCACAGGCGGCCAGGCTCGCGCCCAGCACCGCCAGTCCGATCGCGAAGCTCACGCCCTTGTGAAGATGTCGCACGTCGATTCCCTAACTTGTGGGGTTCCAGGGAGGGAGATTTTGGGAGCGCTCCCAGAACGGGGTTGAGTGTGTCCCCAGTCACGAGCCGTGTCAAGATGCGCTATTGTTGGAAGCGCTCCCATCCATGGCGGAAGGTGACCCGGTGACCGCACACGGCAACCACGACGGCCGTCCGACGCTGGAGGACGTGGCCGCCTTCGCCGGGGTCTCGCGCTCGACGGCGTCCCGGGCGCTGAACGACGACCCGAACGTCAGTGCCCGCGCCCGGGAAGCGGTGCGCGCGGCGGCGGCGGATCTGGGCTATTCGCCGAACCAGGCGGCGCGGTCGCTGGTGACGCGGCGGACGGGCGCGGTGGCGGTGGTGCTGTCCGAGCCGGAGGAGGTCCTGCTCGGCGATCCGTACCGGACCGCGGTGATGCGCGCCGGGTACCGGGAGCTGGCCGCGTCCGGGGCCCAGATGGTGTTGATGTTCTGCGACGGACGGGACGACCTGACGCGGACGTTGCGCTTCCTGGAGGGCGGGCACGTCGACGGCGCGCTGGTCTTCGCGCCGCACCAGGCGGACCCGTTGCCGCGGGCGCTGCGGCTGCTGCGGCTGCCGGTGGTGTTCGGCGGCCCGGCGGGCGGCGTGGCACGGGGCGTGCACGTGATCGACTTCGACAACGAGTCCGGCGCGCGGCTCGCGGTGGAGCACCTGGTTTCGCTGGGCCGCCGCCGCATCGCGACGGTCGCCGGCCCGCAGGACCAGACCGCGGCGGTCCACCGGCTGTCCGGATGGCGCAAGACCCTGGCCGACGCGGGGCTGGAGTCGGCGGGCCTGGCGGAGGAGGCGGACTTCACGCTGGACGGCGGCCGTGAGGCGATGGACCGGCTGCTCGCGCGGGAGCCGGACCTGGACGCGGTCTTCGTGGCGAGCGACGTGATGGCCGCGGGAGTGCTGCAGTCGCTGGGCGCCGCGGGCCGCCGCGTGCCCGCCGACGTGGCGGTCGTGGGTTTCGACGACCACCCGGCGCTGGCCACCGCGATGAACCCGCCGCTGACCACCGTGCATCAGGACCCGGCCGCCCAGGTGCGCCAGATGGTCGCCACGCTGACCGCCCTGCTGGCCGGTGAAACGATCCGCCCGCGGCGGCAGGTGCTGCCGGTGTCGCTGAAGCTGCGCGAATCGGCGTGAGCCGCCCCGGCTTCAGCCGGACCCGGCTCGCTCCCGTTCGTAGTGCCGGGCGGCTTTCGCCCGGTTGCCACACCCCGCCATCGAGCACCACCGGCGCGTGCCGTTCTTGGTCGTGTCGTAGAAGTGCAGCACGCACTTCGGGTGCGCCGCGCAACGCTTGATCCGCTCCGGCTTGCCGTCGACGAGTCCCAGGTAGTCCGTCGCGGCGAGCCAGGCAGGCAGCCAGGCCGGATCATCGGTCGTGCCACGCGTCTCCGGCCCCGCGGCCCCGAGCCGGTAGCGGAGCGCCCCGCGCTCGAGGATCCGGTTGAGCTCGCGAGCGGCGTCCCGCCCGGTTTCGCCGTCCACCAGCGCCCGGAGTACTTCCCGCGTCTCACGCAGGGCGTCGCGCGTCGCCTCGTTCGCGACCGCCCGGTCCGCCAGGCCGGCCGAGTGCAGCCAGACGCCCACACCGTCGGTGGAGTCGAGCAGGTCCTCGGGGCCGTTCTCGCCGATCCAATACGTGTTCAGCAGATCGAGGCACAGCGGCTCACCGGTCAACGGGCGGGGGTCTGACACGAGGCCAGTCTATCCGGTCATCTCCCAATAGGTGGTTGACACTGGATCATCTAACCGTCTAACTTCATTAAGACAGTTAGACCCCACTGAGGAGGAAGCTCATGACAACTGCCACGATCAGCGCCGTTCAGACCGGCCACGTCGGTCTGAACGTCACGGATCTGGACCGTGCGGTGCCGTTCTACGCCCGGGTCTTCGGGTTCCAGGTGCAGGCGGAAGGCGGGAACGACGAGCGACGCTGGGCTTTCCTCGGACGCGACGGGCGGCTGGTGCTGACCCTGTGGCAGCAGAGCGAGACGCCGTTCCCCGCGTCCTCGGCCGGCCTGCACCACCTGTCCTTCCAGGTCGGCTCGATCGACGAGGTGCGAGCGGCCGAGGCGGTGCTGCGCGAACTCGGCGCCGAGTTCCGCTACGACGGAGTGGTGCCGCACGGGGAAGGCATGAGCTCCGGCGGGATCTTCTTCACCGACCCGGACGGCATCCGCCTGGAGATCTACGCCCCGAGCGGCGCCGAGACCGCGGCCGCCCCCAGCGGCGAGGCGCCCACCTGCGGCTTCTTCTGATCCCCACCCTGATTCCGAGCTGAAAGGAGGCCGCTGTGACGGTCGACGTCTACCACGAGGGTGAACGGGCCGCCCAGCGGCGCTCCGGCCTCCTCGACCAGGGCGGGTTCTCCGCCCGCGCGATCCAGCGCGCGATCCCGGCGGTGGCCCGGGATTTCCTCGCCCAGCAGGTCATGCTCGTGCTCGGCGCCACCGACGCCGAGGGCCGGGTCTGGGCCACACTCCTGTCCGGACCGCCGGGGTTCCTGCGGGCCGAGGACGACACCACACTCGCCGTTGCGGCGCTCCCGGCGCCCGGCGACCCGCTGCGCTCCCGGCTCGGCGAACCCGCACCGGTGAGCATGCTCGCGATCGAGGCGTCCTCCCGGCGCCGCATGCGGATGAACGGCCGCAGCACACCGGTCGCCGGCGGCTTGCGGGTCGCGCTCGAGCAGGTCTACGCGAACTGCCCGAAGTACATCCAGAAACGGGAACCGCACCCGGAGCAGGCCGCGCCCGGCGAACCGGTCACCTCGTCCGCCCTGTCGCCGTACCAGCGGGAACTCCTCAGCCGTGCGGACACGTTCTTCGTCGCCACCGCCGACCGGGACGGCGACGTCGACGCTTCGCACCGCGGCGGCAACCCGGGCTTCGTCCAGGTGCTGTCCGGCACCACACTGCGCTGGCCGGACTACGTCGGCAACGCCATGTTCAACACGCTGGGCAACCTGGAGGTCAACCCGGCCGCCGGACTGTTGTTCCTGGACTGGACCACGGGCACGACCGTGCAGCTCACCGGAACGGCGCGCACGGACTGGGGGCAGGCCGCGGCCGGGTCCCTGCCAGGCGCGCAACGGGTCGTCGACTTCACCGTCAGCGCCGTGGTCGAGATCCCCAGCGCCAGTCGCCTCCGCTGGAGCGCACCCGCCTTCTCCCGCTTCAACCCTCCCCTCCCCACTGCCTCATAGGACGGACACCGTGCAAGTACACGTCGACCTCGCGGTGTGCCAGAGCCACGGCCAATGTGTCTTCGGCGCGCCGGACGTCTTCTCCTTCGACGACGACGACCAGCTCCGCTATTCGCCGTCCCCGCCGGAAGAACGGCGTGCGGACGTGATCCGGGCCGCGTCGGCCTGCCCGGTGCGCGCCATCACCGTCGGCCCGTTCGGCAGCGGAAGACCGGCCGCATGACCGCCGGTGACGCGGGCATCGTGGTGGTGGGTGCGTCCCTGGCCGGCCAGCGCGCGTGCGCCGCACTCCGCCGCCACGGCTACCGGGGGCGCCTGACCGTCGTCGGCGCGGAGCCGCATCTCCCCTACGACCGGCCACCGCTGTCCAAGGAGCTCCTCGCCGCGACCGCGGACGAGTCCGCGGCGGCACTGCCGTCCGCCGGGCTCGGGATCGATTGGGTGCTCGGACGGCGAGCCCGTCGGCTGGACGTGCCGGGCCGCACCGTCGAACTGGACGGCGGCGACGTCCTGCCCTTCACCGGCCTGGTCGTCGCCACCGGCTCCGCGCCGAACCCCTGGCCCGGAACGCATCCGCCGGAGGTCGGGGTGTTCCGCACGCTGGACGACGCCCGGGCCCTGCGGCACCGGCTCGGCGGCGGCGATCGCCTGCTGGTCATCGGGGCAGGTTTCCTGGGTGGTGAACTGGCCGCCGCCGCCCGGGGCCGGGGGACGTCCGTCGAGCTGGTCGAAGCGCAGCCGCAGCCGCTGCGCTCCGCGCTGGGGCCGGTCGCCGGCGAGTTCGTCGCAGCGCTGCACCGCGCGGCCGGGGTGTCCCTGCGGACGCGCACGCGGGTCGGCTCGTTCACCGGTGGCCACCGGCTGACCGGCGCGATCCTGTCGGACGGCACCCGGGTGGCGGCCGACCTCGCGGTGGTGGCGCTGGGCGCGTCGCCGGGCACAGGATGGCTCGCCGGTGCGGGCCTGCGCATCAACCGCGGTCTCGTCTGCGACCAGCACGCACGAGCGCTCGGCACCGACGGGGCACCGGTGCCGGGCATCGTGGTGGCGGGGGACGTGGCCCGCTGGCCTCACCCGTCGGCGGGACCGGACGGCGCCGTGCTCGGCCACTGGACGCACGCGGTCGAACAGGCCGAGGTGGCGGCCCGGAACGTGCTCGACCCCGCCCATCCCGCCACCTACCGCCCGGTGCCGTCGTTCTGGTCCGACCTCTACGGCGTCCGGCTCCGCGCCGTGGGTTTCCCCGCGTTCGCCGACACCGTCGAGGTCCACGAGAACGACCCCGACGGCGGCAGACTCGACATCGCATACCGGCGGGACGGCGAGCTGGTGGGCGTGCTGACCGGCAACCGCCCCGGCCGGCTGGCCGCCTACCGCGCCCAGCTGGCCGAGGCTCTCGGCCGCGTGCCCGCCTGACCGCCGGACGGTCCGATGTGGACGATCGTCGAGCGGCGGAGGCGCGCGACGGCAGGTGCCGCTCGGATCCGCTCGCTGATCACCTCGGTGCCCGCCCGGTTCCGCCGCGCGCCTTCGGCCCGGCTGGCCGCGATCTCCGGCTCGACGGCACGGGCTGGATCGTGCGCGCGAGTGCCGATGCCCCTCATCGGCAGGGCCGGCACGCGCTATCCGCCGGACGGTCCGATGTGGACGACCTTCGTCACGGTCATCTCGTCGAGCAGCTCCGGCCCGTAGCCGAACCCCTCGCCGCTGGCCTTGCGCGGGTGGGCCGCCCCGGCGGGCGCGCCGCCGAAGACGTTGTTCACCTTCACCGTCCCCACGGGCAGATCCCGCCACGCCCGCTGCGCGTGGGCCATCGAATCGGTCAGCACCGTCGCCGTGAGGCCGTACCGGTCGTCGGCCGCCTCTTCCAGCGCCTGGTCGAAGCTCTCCACCACGCGCACGGGCGCGACCGGCCCGAACGTCTCCTCGCTCAGCACCCGCATCGACGGCGTGCACCCGGCCAGCACGGTCGCCGGGTAGTGCGCACCCGGCCCGTCCGGCAACTTCCCGCCGGCCAGCCGCGACGCGCCCTGCGCCACGGCGTCTTCGACGTGCGAGTGCACGTGCTCGCGCTGCCGCTCGTCCACCAGCGGCGCCATCGGCACCTCGGACGGGCGCCTGCGCGCCTCCGCCACGAGCGCGTGCAGGAACTCGTCGGCCACCGACTGGTGCACGTAGATCCGCTCCACCGACACGCAGATCTGCCCGGCGTTCGCGAACGCCCCCAGCGCGGCCTGCTCGGCCGCCCACTTCGGATCCACACCGGCGTCGACGATCAGCGCGTCGTTGCCGCCGTTCTCCAGCAGCACCTTCGCCCCGGTCCGCGCCGCGGCCACCGCCACCGAACGGCCGGTCGCGGTGCTGCCGACGTGCGCGATCACATCCACGTCCGCGGACTCCGCGAGCCGCGCGCCCACCCGGCCGTCGCCGTCCACGCAGACCAGCACGTCCGCGGGCAGGTGCCGCGCGATCAGCTCGGTCAGCATCCGCCCCACGTGCGGGCACCGCTCGCTCGGCTTGTGCACGACGACGTTGCCCGTCGCCAGCGCCGCGCCGATCAGCCCGCACGCGACCGCGACCGGGTCGTTCCACGGCGTCAGCGCCACCACGAGACCACGCGGCCCGGGCACCATCAGGTCCGTCGCGTCCCAGCCGCCCTGCAGGCTGCGCCCGCGGTGGGCGGGCCCCAGCTCCGCGTACTGCTCGAGGGTCCCCGCGCCGGCGAGGACACCTTCGCGTGCCTCGTCCGGCAGCTTGCCGGTCTCGCGGTTGTTCATCGCGGCCAGCTCGTCGGCCCGCTCACGCAGTTCGGCAGCCGCGGCCTTCAACGCGGCAGCGCGCTCCCCCGCCGCGGTCCGCTCCCAGCCCGTGAACGCCACCCGCGCCGCGCGCACCGCCTCGGCGACCTCGTCCGCGGTCGCGCTCGGCACGCGTCCCACCAGCTCGCCGCTCGCGGGGTCGCGGACCTCGATGGCCGCGTCTTCCCGGGTCATCAGCTCAGTCATCGCACCTCCTGTCCGCGGTGCGAGTACCCCTGCTTCTCCTCCGCGACACCCGGCGGGCTCAGCCCTCGGCGATCTGCTGCGCCTTCGCGTAGGCCAGCTGCAGGAAATCCGCGCCGGTCAGCGCCGCCAGCGCCGCCGCGACCAGGCGCGTCACGCGGGGCGCGAAGACGTGGCCGACGGTGAATCCGGTCACCACCCACATGTCGAGGCAGAACGGGCAGCTGAGCAGCTCGCCGAGGCTGTGCCGCAGCCCGGAGGGCTTGCGCACCTCCTCCATCACCTCGGCGGGCCCGCCGGTGTCGGCGTATCGGGTGAACGGGGCGCGCAGGGGGCTGGTGACGGCGTCCTTGCTGATCGTCCTGGCCAGTTTGTGGGTACCCATCGCCATCAGGGCGATGTCGGACACCCGCAGGTCACGGGGCATCTTGCGGCCGGTGAGCAGAGCCGCGAGCGTCGCCGTCGCCACGAGTGAGGTGTACACGAGCAGGACGACGAGGTAGCCGCCCAGCGGGCGGTCGTGGTTCCCCCGGTAGGCGTCGGCCTCGGCGCGACCCGCGGCGGCGAGGTCCCGGAGTCCGGCGTGCTGCGCCATACGCTCTCCTGATACTCGGCTGTTCGTGCGGGCAACGGGTACCCCCCGGACCCACGGGCAACCGCCCGGCCGCGAAGGAGGAGAAATGCCGCACAAGTACCTCTTCCGACGCGCGACGCCCGACGACGCCGACGCGATCCGGGAACTGGTCCACGCCGCGTACGCGAAGTGGGTGGACATCATCCGCCGAGAACCCCTGCCGATGCGCACGGACTACCGGCAGGCCGTCACCGCCCACCGCATCGACCTGCTCTACGACGACGACCAGCTGGTCGCGTTGATCGAGATGATCCCGGCGGTGGACCACCTGCTGATCGAGAACGTCGCCGTGCGGCCCTCCGCGCAGGGCGCCGGTCACGGGCGCCTGCTGATGCGGCACGCGGACCTGCTGGCCCAGTCGATGGGGCTGCCCGGCGTGCGGCTCTACACGAACGCCCTGTTCACCGAGAACATCCGCTTCTACCGGCGGCTGGGTTACCGGGTGGACCGCGAGGAGCCGTTCCTCGACGGCGCGCTGGTGCACATGAGCAAGACGGTCTGACGCCTCACTTGTCCTTGCCGGGCTTCTTGTCCTGCCCCTTGCCCTTGTCCTGGCCCTTGCTCTTGTCGTCCTTCCGGCCCTTCGCGGGCGCGGGAGCCTCCTCGCTCTGGCTCGCCGGAACGGTTTTCGCCACCGGGGCGGGTGTTTCGCTCGTCACCGGCGGCGGCGCGGCCACCGGCGCGGGGGTCGGCGCCACGGGTGCGGGCACCGAGGCCGGCGCCTCCGTGGTGGTCCCGTTCAGCAGTGTGAACGCCATCGCGGCCGCGGCTGCCACACCGGTGATCCCGGCGGCGACACCGAGCCGCCGTTTCGGCTTCAGCGGAACCAACGGCCGGGTCGCCCCACCGAGCACGGCCGCCACTTCACGCGCCGACGGCCGCCCGTGCGGGTCCCGGTTCCCCATGCGCCGCAACAGGTCCGCCAGGTGCGGGGGCAGGTCGTCCGGCACCGCGGGCGGGCGCAGCAGGCGCGCCACCGCGGACTCGGTCAGCGACCCGGGGTACTCGCGCCGCCCGGACAGGCATTCCAGCAGCACCAGCCCGAGCGAGTAGACGTCCGCGGGCGGCCCGACCGGTTCCCCGCGCACCTGCTCGGGCGCCATGTATGCGGCGGTGCCCACCACGGTGCCGGTGGTGGTGAAGCGGGTGCTGTCGTGGCCCTGCGCGATGCCGAAGTCACCGAGCACCGCGCCGTCCGGCCCGAGCAGGATGTTGGCCGGCTTCACGTCCCGGTGCGTGATCCCCGCGTGGTGCACGTAGGCCAGCGCGTCCGCCAGCCGCGCGCCCAGCTCGATCGTCTCGTCCATCGCCAGCGGCCCCTCGGCGATGCGGTCCGCGAGCGTCGGGCCGTGCACGAGCCGCATTACGAAGAACACGCGTCCGTCGCACACGCCGGAGTCGTACAGCGGCACCAACGCCGGGTGCCGCAACGGGTCCAGGATGCGGAACTCCTGCGCCTGCCGCCGCTGCTGGGCGGGTGTGGAACCGGCGCGGAAGAGCTTGATCGCGACTTCGCGTTCGGCGACGCGGTCCCACGCGCGGTGCACGTCGGCACTGCCACCGCCACCGATCCGCTCCTCGAGCCGGTACCGCTCACCCATGTCCACGAGGAATCGCTACCCCTGCGCGGGTGGCCGCAAACCCGATCCGGGGTGGCCTGGACGACACGGATCGGCAAGAGTGGGGCCATGAGCAGCGCAGAGGTGCGGGACGGCGTGTCGTTGACGAACCTCGACCAGTCACTGTTCGCCGATGCCGGCGCCACGAAGCGCGATCTGGTCGACTACCTGGACGCGGTCGCCGACCGGATGATCGCGGCGCTGCGGGACCGGCCGCTCTCGGTCGTGCGGGTGCTGCGCGGCCAGGACGCGTTCATGCAGAAGAACCTGCCGAAGTACACCCCGGAGTGGGTGCCGCGGGTGAGCATGTGGGCGGAGAGCTCGCACCGGCAGGTGACCTACGCCCTGTGCGACGACCGCCGCACGCTGCTGTGGTTCGGCAACCAGCGGGCGATCGAGTACCACCCGACGCTGGGCACCGCCGGGCACCTGGACCGGCCGACGCACCTGGTGCTGGACCTGGACCCGCCGGAGGGCTCGGCGGCCTTCGACCTGGCGGTGCGCGCGGCCCACCTGGTGCGCCGCGCGCTGGACGACTGCGGTCTGGCCGGCGCGGTGAAGACGAGCGGTTCCAAGGGGGTGCACATCTTCGTGCCGGTGCGTGGCGCGGACGCGGAGCAGGCCGCCGCGGCAACCCGGGCACTGGCCGCACGAGCCGAGGCGCTCGACCCGGAACTGGCGACGACGGCGTTCATCCGCGAGGACCGCGAGGGCAAGGTCTTCCTCGACTCGACGCGCGCGGGCGGCGCCACGGTCGTGTCGGTCTACAGCCCGCGGGTGCGGCCCGGGCTGCCGGTGTCGTTCCCGGTGCCGTGGAGCGACCTGGACAACGTGCAGCCCAGCGACTTCACGCTCCGCGAGGCCCTGCGGCTGCTGGGCTCGGACGATCCGTGGACCGATTCGCTGCCGGATCCGCAGGAGCTGCCGGCGGATCTGGTGGAGCACGGCCGCACCATCCCGATCGCCCGCGTGCAGGCGATGCACGAGGGCAAACGCCGGGCCCGCGCCCGCCGCGAGCAGGGTTCCTGACCGTGGTGACTCGGGCACGCTGACCCTCGCCCACGACTCACCTCCCGCGGCGACTCCGCCCGCGGCGGCTCACCTACCCCGGCGGCTCCGGCCGCGGCGGCTCACCTGCCGCGGCGACTCCGGCTGCGGCGGCTCCGGCCGCCCAGGTCGCAGGCCCCCGCGCTGCTGCCCCTCCGCCCAGCGGCAGCCCCGCCACCCACCCGCAAGGCACCACACTGCTGCCCCTCCGCCCAGCGACAGCCCCACCACCCAGCCGCAAGCCCCCGCGCTGAAGCCCCTCCGCCCAGCGACAGCCCCACCACCCAGCCGCAAGCCCCCGCGCTGAAGCCCCTCCCCCGAGCAGCCAGCCCAGCCGCAGGCCACCACGCTGCTGCCCTCCCTCAGCGGCAGCCCCACCACCCAGCCGCAAGGCACCACACTGCCGCCCCTCCCCCGAGCAGCCAGCCCAGCCGCAGGCCACCACCCTGCCGCCCCTCCCCCAGCGACAGCCCCACCCCACCCCCAGCCGCAAGCCCCCGCGACCTAGCGCGGCGTCTCCGAGCGGAAGCTGTGCCCCAGCTCCGGCCCGAGGCCGAAGTAGTGCCGGAAGTTGTAGATCAGCGGGCTCCACGCGCCGGGGTCGACGTGCTGCGTGCCGGGCACGACCAGCCGCGCATCGCAGTGCACGCGCAGCACCTCCGCCTGCACCACCACGAAACCGCCGCCCCAGCCCTCGCCCACGTCGGCCACCCGCGCCTCCAGCGCGATCGGGCAGTCCGCCACCCGCGGCGGCCGGACCAGGTCGGACTCCGCGGGCCGCAGCCCGGACGCCGCGAACTTGTCCGGCTCGTGCCGGAACGCGCCGCGTTTGTGCGCCGGCACCGGGTCCGCGCCGGTGAGCGGGGCCAGCCGCTCCACCGCCCGCCACTGCTCCGGGCCGGGCAGGTTGACCACCACGTCCCGGCGCGCGCGGAGGTTGGCCGCCGTGTGCGACGCGGCGGCCAGCCCCAGCACGACCACGTGCCCCAGCGCCCAGGCCGAGGACATCGGCGCGAGGTTGGCGCTGCCGTCGGCGTTCTCGGTCGACAGCAGCACCACGGGTGTGCCGAAGTAGAGGATCTTCGGGTTGATCACGACGTGCTCGTCCGTTGCGATGTTCACGCCGCCACGCTAGAAACCGGTCGTGTCGGTCCCGGCCGAACTCAGCGGTGCCTGCCCCGCCGCACCTGCTCCACCAGCGCGATCAGCACTTCCTTCGCCGACTCCCGGTTCCGCGCGTCGCACAGCACCACCGGGATGCCGGGGTCGAGGTCGAGCGCCGCCGCGACCTGGTTCGCGCGGTACTGGCGGGATCCGGCGAAGCAGTTCACCGCCACCACGAACGGCGTCTCGCGCCGCTCGAAATAATCGACCGCCGGGAAGCAGTCTTCGAGGCGGCGCGTGTCGGCGATGACGACCGCGCCGAGCGCGCCCTGCGCGATGTCGTCCCAAAAGAACCAGAACCGGTCCTGCCCCGGGGTGCCGAACAGGTACAGCGCGAGGTGCTCGTCGAACGTGATCCGGCCGAAGTCGATGGCGACCGTGGTGGTCTTCTTCTGCTCCAGGCCCTCGGCGTCGTCGATCCCGGCGCCCGCCTCGGTCAGGTACTCCTCGGTGCGCAACGGCTGGATCTCGCTGACCGCCCCGACCATCGTGGTCTTGCCCGCGCCGAAACCACCCGCGATGAGGATCTTCAACGCGGTGAAGGGTTTCGCCGGCGCGGGCAGTGGTTCAGAGCGCACGGAGTCCATTCAGCACTTCCCTCAGGATGCGGTCGGTCGGTCCGGTGGCGGCCGGGACCGGGCGGGTCACCTCGACGTGCCCGCCGTTCAGCAGGTCCGCCAGCAGCACCCGCGTGACGTTGAGCGGCAGGTTCGCGCGGGCGGCGATCTCCGCGACCGACAGCGTGTGCGCCTGGCACAGCTGGAGGATCACCGCCTGCTCGGGGCTCAGGGTGAGGTCGTGCTCGGGCCGCGTGCGGGCGGAGACGAGCGCGATGATGTCCAGGAACTCGGCGGACGGCCGGGCCCGGCCCCTGGTCAGCGCGTACAGGCGGACCATGGGGCCGGACTCGTCGCCGTACCAGTCGCTCACGTGCCCGTCCGGTCCAGCCGTGGTGCGGTGTACATGTGTTCACCCACCTGCGAAACGAGCCGGGCCATCTCGTAGGCGACCAGTCCGATGTCGGTGCCGGCCTCGGCGAACACCGACAGGCACGTCCCGCCGCCCGCCGCGATGACGAACAGGAAACCGCCGTCGAGCTCGACCATCGTCTGCCGGACCGCGCCGGCGTCGAACTGCCTGCCCGCGCCCTTCGCGAGGCTGTTCAGCGCCGACGACACCGCGGCGAGGTGCTCGCTCTCCTCGCGGGTCATCCCCGTCGAGGTGGCCATCGCCAGGCCGTCGTTGGACAGCAGCAGCGCGTTCCGGACCCGTGGCGCGTTGCCCACCAGCTCGTCCAGCAGCCAGGCCAGCTCCCGGCCGTTATCGGTGGCGTCCACCGCTACCCCTCTCGTCGTCATCCGTTGCGTCCGCGGGTGAATCCCTGCTGCAGGGCGGACATGGTGGCGCGGGCCTCGTCGGGCGACGTCCGCGGCGTCGCGGCCTCGTCGTGCGCGGACTCGCGCAACCCGGGAGCGAGGTGCGCCTGTCGCTTGCGGCGCGGCAGACCGCCGGTGACGTCGTCCTCGGCGACCACCGGTTCGGGCCGTGGCGGGGCGGGCGGACGCGGCGGCGGACGGTGACGCCCGTTGTCCCGTTCCCGGACGGGCTCGGGGCGCCGCGCCGGGCGCGACCGGGCCGTGGGGACCTCGGCGTCGGCCGGCGCCGCCTCGGCGCGGGTGAGCAGCCCGGTCGGCACCAGCACGACCGCGGTCGTGCCGCCGTAGGCCGAGCGCCGCAGCGTGACGGTGATGCCCTGGCGCCGGGCCAGACGGCTGATCACGTAGAACCCGAGCTGCTCGCCGTCGAACAGGTCGAGCTGGTGCGCCTCGGCGATCCGCCGGTTGGCCTCGGCCAGCCGTTCCGGCCCCATGCCGAGGCCGCGGTCCTCGATCTCGACGACGAACCCGGCGCCGACGGCCTCGCCGTGCACCAGAACCGTGGTGTTCGGCGGGGAGAACGACGTGGCGTTCTCGACCAGCTCGGCGATCATGTGGGTGAGGTCGGCGACCGCGGCGCCCTGGACGCCGACGTCGGCCATCCGGTGCACCTCGACCCGCTGGAACTCCTCGACCTCGGCGACGGCCGCGCGGACGACGGTCATCAGCGGGACGGGTTTGCTCCACACACGGCCGGGGGCGGCGCCGGACATGATGATCAGACCTTCGGCGTGGCGGCGCATGCGCGCGGCGAGGTGGTCGAGGCGGAACAGGTCCTCCAGCTCGGCGGGTTCCTCGGAGCGCCGTTCCATCGTGTCGAGCAGGCTGAGCTGGCGGTGCACGAGCGACTGGCTGCGCCGGGCGAGTGTGACGAAGACGCCGGACACGCCGGTGAGCAGCTCGGCGCGTTCCGCGGCGGCGGTCAGCGCGGCACGCTGCACGGCGTTGAGCGCGGCGCCGACCTGGCCGATCTCGCCGTCGCTCGGCGGGACGACGGGCACGTCCGCGTCCGGGTCGATCTTCTCGCCTGCCCGCAGCCTGCGCATCGCGCGGGGGAGCCGCCGGTTGGCCAGTTCGAGGGCCGAGTCGCGCAGGCCGACCAGCTCGATCACCAGACCGCGGCCGATCCGCACGGAGATCAGCAGGGCGAGCAGCACGGCGGCGAGTCCCAGCAGGACGGTCACCGCGCTCTCGGTGAGGGCCGCGTTGCCCGCGTCGTCCGCTTCGGCGGCGGCCGCCGCGGCGGCCTCCGAGCGGACGGCGGCGAGGTCGCGCGTGACTGCGTCGAGCGAGGCGGCCCACTGGCCGGAGGTGACGGTCGCGGCGAGCGCGCGGCCCGCGGTGTCGGCCTGCACGGAGTTCTGCACGTCGGTGAGGGCGCGGTAGGAGTCGCTGGTGGTGATGTCGCCGAGGGCTTCCCGCTGGGCGTCCGGCAGGTCGGACAGCAGCCCGGCGGTGAGGACCCGTTGCCCGCCGAGCGCGTCGACGAAGGCGCGGTAGGTCTCGGCGTTCGCGCGTCCGGCGGCTGCGGCGCGGGCCGCGGCGTCCTGCCGGGCGAGCATCTCGCCGACGCGGCCGAGGGCGGGCACGGCAAGTGCGGCCGGGATGTCGTGGATGTCGGCGAGCGCGGATTCGACCGCGAAGGCGGTGTCGATCGCGCCGGAGTAGGCGTCGAAGGTGGCGCGCCAGTCGGCCTGGCGGGCGGTCACCGCGCCCTGGGCGCCGCTCAGCCTGGTCACGTCGGCGACGAGGTCACCGAGGCGGCGGTTCAGGTCGGGTGCGATGCCGGCGAGGTCGGCGGCGACCAGCGTCACACCGTCGCGGAGCGTCGTGAGCGCCGCGCGGGTCTGGGCGTACCGCTGCTCCAGCGCGGGCAGGTCACCGGAGCCGGCGAGGTGGGCGGCGACGACCGCGCGTTCGGCCTGCAGGCCGGTGACCAGGTCGGCGACCGGGGCGGTCAGGTGCGTGTCGAACTCCTCGACCTGACGCTGGTTCCAGGCGGTCTGCACGGCAGAGACCGTGGCGAGGCCCCACAGGACCATGAGCGAGACCACCGGCACCATGAGCAGGGCGACGATCTTCGCGCGGACGGACCGCGGCGTCAGGCGGTCGACGAGCCGGGGTGCCGGCGAAATGCGGGCATGCTTTTCTCGGCGCACGGCCATGGTTCTCCAATTGCGGAATTCGTTCGCGGTTCGCTCAGGTCGTCGTCAGTTCTTTTTGCGGACCTGGGGAAAGCGCGACGAACGCGGAGGTCAGAAAGAGGTAGGAACCCAGCACGACGGTG
The DNA here is from genome assembly GCF_050958625.1 of Amycolatopsis sp. 3B14. Taxonomy (NCBI): domain Bacteria; kingdom Bacillati; phylum Actinomycetota; class Actinomycetes; order Pseudonocardiales; family Pseudonocardiaceae; genus Amycolatopsis; species Amycolatopsis sp. 3B14. The sequence goes on along the minus strand of NZ_JBHZEN010000012.1, from coordinate 23,368 downwards.
AGCGGGAACACGAACTGCATAGGGGTGGCACCACTGGTCACGGAATGCCCGGCGTGGACTTCGACGCTGACCGCCGCCATTCCGGTGTAGTGCATGGCGCTGACGGCGACGCCCATCACGAGCGACGCCCCGACCGCGGCGGCCTTGCCGTGGATGTTGAGGGTGGCCCACAGCGCGGCGGTCGCGGCGGCGACCGCGATCGCGACGGACAGTGTGACGACGCCGGGGTCGTAGGAGACGTTGCCTGCCATGCGCATGGCGGCCATGCCGATGTAGTGCATGGCGGCGACGCCCAGGCCGGCGACGACGCCGCCGACGAGCACGGCGAGCGTCTTGGAAACGAGGTATCCCACGGCGAACACGCCGATGCCGACGACCGCGATGGCGACCAGGAGGCTGAGCACCGTGAGCGGGACGTCGTAGCGGATTTCGCTGCCCGTGACGCCGAACCCCATCATCGCGATGAAGTGCATGGTCCAGATCCCGGTGCCGATGGCCATGGCGCCGTTGACGAGCCAGTGGCGGCGGGAACGACCGGTCGCGGAAAGCGCTCGCACCATGCAGCGGAGACCGAGTGCGCTTCCCACGCACGCCATGACGTAGGACAGAACGGGCGTGATCCAGCCGAACGTCAATTCCGTCATCGAGCCCATTGCGTCCTTCGTTCACCGTTGGAAAAAAGCACCACCCCCAGGTCTGCTGAGGGACAATAAGTGAAGGAGCAGAAAATCTCAACGATACTGCGAAGTAGCTAACCGAGGTCAGCAGATAACGTGACGCCCGAGGTTCCGGTTCACGGCTCACGAAGCGTTGTTGAACACAATTAAGGATAGCGGTGACGAAAAATAAGCGCCTGCCGGACGCCGCGCCGGCCGCCCGACATGACTCCGGCCGGCCGCCACGCGGGCGACCGGCCGGTTGATGGTGGTCGGGATGACAGGATTTGAACCTGCGACCCTCCGCTCCCAAAGCGGATGCGCTACCAAGCTGCGCCACATCCCGGTTCGCCCCAGGGCCGGGGCGGTGCGATCACTCTAGCGCGAGCCGCTAGACTCGCAGACGCGCCCGTACGATGCGGGTGCATGCGGGCGTAGCTCAATGGTAGAGCCCCAGTCTTCCAAACTGGTGGTGCGGGTTCGATTCCCGTCGCCCGCTCTCACTGTCTTCGCAGGTCAAAGCACACAACGAGCGGCGGTCCTCGGTCCTGAGGGCCGCCGCTCGTTGTCTCCGTGCCATTACCGTGCCACTAGCTCCCGCGCTGCCGGTAGCGCTCCACCCGCGCGTTCAACTCGTCGGCGATCTGCCGGTCACGGGCGCTCGTCGCGTGCTGGTAGATCAGCGCCGCCCGCACCGTGCTCTGCCCCATCCGCTGCATCAGCTCCCGCGTGGTCGCGCCGGCTTCCGCCGCCATCTGGTTACCGGTGTGGCGGAGATCATGAAAGTGGAAGCCGTCGGGCAACCCCGCCTTGACCAGGAGCTTCTTCCAGTCCACCTCGCGACGGAAGTTCCCGCGGCGCAGCACCCCTCCCCGCTTGCCGACGAACAGCAGCCCGTCCGGACCCGGTTCGGCGAACTCGGCCAGGTGCTCCGCCAGCTCATCGGCCAGGAAGCGGGGAAGGGCCACCGTGCGCACCCCGGCCGCGGACTTGGTGGGGCCGACGTCGAGCCGCCCACTCCGCAGCTCAGCCGTCCGGCGGGCTACCCGCGCCACCATGTTCACCCGGTCCAGGTCCCGCACACGTAGGGCGATCAGCTCACCCCACCGCAGACCGGAGAACGCGGCCAGCAGGATCAGGAACCGGTACCGCCGCGGCATCAGGTCCGCCAGCCGGTACACCTCCTCGATCGACGCGTGCGGCCGCTCCGGTGTGCGGTGCTGGTCCGCGCCCTTGATCCGGCACGGGTTCCGCTTGATCCGCCCGTCGTCGACCGCTGTCGTGAACATCGACCGCACCAGCCGGTACGCCTTCGCCGTCCGGTCCTCCGAGCGCCCGTTGTCGAGCAGATCGGACCGCCACCGGCGGATCACCTCCGTGCTGATCTGGTTCACCTGGTAGCGGCCGAGGAACGGCTCGACGTGGTTGCGCCAGATGCTGTCGTGCTCGTCGCGGGTCCGCTGCGACACCTTCCGTTCCTTGATCCACGCCCGCCCGTAGTCGGCGAAGCTGATCCGCGCCAAGTCGGGATCGAGCCAATCCCCGCGCAGGATCTCGGCCTCCACCACGGACAACCACTGTTCGGCGTCCCGCTTCCCCGGGAACGTGTGGGGCGCGGGGTGAGTGCGCCCGTCCGGCCCGAGGTAGCGAGCCTGCCACCGCCCCGAGGGCAGCTCACGCACCGCACCGAACCGTCGGCGACCCTTCTTGTTCGCCATCACGCAGCCCTCCCCAGGTAGGTCGAGCGTGTGATCGGCTCGACCCGCCCGGCCTGCACGAACGCCTCCAGGTCTTCGAGCTTGAACCGCACGTGCGACCCGACCTTGTGGAAGGCAATCCGGCGCTCCGCGACGATGCGCCGGATGAAGCGAACCGAGGTGTTCAGGTACTCGGCCGCCTGCTCCACGTTGAGATAGCCCCTCTCCATCGATCCCCCTTCACGCCGCGAGCTGAGTTGCCGAAGTTTCTGGCTCCCCTGGTGGTGGCCCTGCCGCGAGAAGCGCACGGTCGTACTCGGCCTTCCACGTGATCCGCTCCGCGATGGCCCGCATGAGCAGGTGAGCCCGCGGTGGCGCGTCCCTGTCCCCCGGCGCGACCTTGCGCCAGATCAGCCGCGCGGTGTCCTCCTCCGGCTTCACGATGCCGACGCCCGCGAGCATGTCCCGCACGAACGCCTTCCGATCCGCCTTGTGATCCGCAAGCGACTTCCCGGACCACTTGCGCGAGACGAGCACTCGCCGGCCAGGCAGCCCGAGCGTGGTTCGCCGGTGCGCACGCCCCTTGCAGTGCCCAGGAGTCGTCCGACTCGTCACCCCGAGCGGCTGCACCCCGTACAGCAGCCATACCGCACACCGCGCCGAACACGGGGTGACCGCCAGCTCAGCGTGAAGGCGGTCGTGGTGCTCCCGCTGCCTCGCCGAGGTCGCCTCGACCACTTCACCCGTCGACTTGGTGAGGTACTTCGTCAGGTACCCGATGTGCCGCCCGGCCTCTTCGGTACCGCCGAGGATGCCCTTCGAGTGCACTTGCCGCCCGAAGGTCACGACATGCGCCGGTTCCTCGACCGCTTCCACAGCCTCCTCCCACTGCGCCAACGGCTCCCGGGTCTCTGGATCCACAAAGGACTTCCTCCACATGTCCCACACCGGAAGCCGATCGTCGCCGTAGACCAGCTGGTCATGCGCCGGCCACCAGACCTGGTGATAGGTGGCCTCGGTGACCTGCCGCAGCACCTCATGCGGAATCGACCCCCGCAACGCCGCATGGAGATGCGGAGCGGTCCGCTTCTGCGGCTCCACGGTCGCGAAGTACTGCACGTCCCACCCGACGACGCGGCGCAGGTTCTGCCACCACCGATCCACCAGGGATGAGAAGTGCACCGCATCCCGCGCCGCCCGCCGGTAGTCATAGGTCGCCATGTCGACCGGGGTGCCGTCCTCTCGCACCCGCCCGTAGGTGTCGCAGGTCAGCGTCACGAACATCGACGGCCGGAACTTCCCGGCGTACTCCCGGCCCACCGTCGTTTTGGCGACCTTCTTCCGCGGCAAGTTGGGCGCGTCCTGCCGCCGCCTGGTCGACCGCTTCACCGGCCGCTTCGACGGCAGATCCGGCGAAGGCAGGCGGCCGCGCATGCCGAGTTGTCGAAGTTCCTCATCCACTCCGCGGATCTCGTCGCGCAGCTCGTCGGCCTGGCCCTCCTCCCCGTGCTCGACCGCCTCCCGATACCGTGCCACCAAATCGGCGCGGAACTCCATCAACTCCTTCTGCTCGACCGTGGGCGGGGCCGGAGTGAAGTCCGGTTCCTCCGTCAGGTGCCAGCCCTCCCGGCACTGCGCCATCCGCAACGCCTTGGCCTTCTTCGCGCACGGACCACAGACGCTCTCCACCGTCGAGCCACACGGCACGGCGACGTAGCGGAGTTCGCCCGTGTCGGGGTCGCCGACCTCCATCGTGAACGGCCGCACGCACACCCCGTGCTTCTCCGCCGTGGCCTTCATGACCTCCGCGGAGAGCGGCTGACGCATCCGTTCTGCCCTGCTCTGCTGCATCAGGCCGCCACACCTCCCCAGTGGCCCACCTGCCCGCCGACGTAGGCCTCCAGCGCCTTCACGGACGCGTCCGGAACCCACCCGGCCCGGACTCGCAACGGCTCCCGCAGGCCTTCGCCCCACACGTAGCCGACACCGGCCGCGGACTCGTCGATCCGGTTCGCCCAGGCACCCCGCTCGTACGCCTGGTCGCCGAGCACCATGCCGACATGCGACTTCGCGGTGACGCGGAGGCAGATGCGCCGCGGGAACAGCTCCCGGACCGGGACCGTCTCCTTCGTCGGCTCCTGCACATAGCCCCGGACCGTGAAGCCCAGCGCCCGCCCCTGGGTGGTCAGCAGGGCGACCTTCTCCACGATCTGCTCACGGGTCTTGCGGTCGGTGTACTTGGTCAGTGCCCCGATCTCGTCGAACTCGATCAGCTCCAGCGGGTTCTCACTGGAGATCGGCACCGACCGCACGCGGCCGGCGAACTCGCTCTTGCGCTTGTCCATCGCGTCCACGAGGTCGTCCAGCAGCGCCAGGGCGTCCTTCGGAGTCACCGCGTACCGGTGGAAGATTCCCCGCCCGTAGGCCAGCTCCATCCCCTTCGGGTCGATCCCGGACACCCTGACCAGCCCCTCCCGGATGGCCGGCGCGATCGCCACGAGCGGGCACCACATCACCGAGTTCTTGCCCGCACCGCTGGCACCCGCGGTCAGGGTGTGGCTGCCCGAGCCGAACAGCGGGACCCGCCAATCCTGCCCGTACTCAGTCCGTCCCGCCCACACGTGCCGCAGGTCAACCGGCATCGACCCGAGCTCCGGGCAGGGAACCGGCGCAGCGAGCAGGTCCCGGCGCTGGAAGTCGATCGACACCACGTCGGGAGCGACCTCCCGCACCTGACACCGGCCGACCTTCCGCGCCGATGCCAGCGCACGAGCCGCGTCGTCGAAGTCCTCCGGCTTCTGGCCCGGCACCAACTGCACCCGGACCTCATCCCACGACGGCCCGGACTTCACCCGCTTGACCTTCGGGATGCGCACACCGGCACGTTCCCGGTCCCGGGTGATCTTCTTCCGCCCGACGAGCGTGACCGTCAGGTCCACCGGGATCGCGTCGTCCTTCACGCTCAACCCGCAGGCGTGCAGCCAGCTCGGCAGTTTCGGCACGTAGATGGCCCACTTCTGCCACCAGGTGCGCAAGAACTGCCCGGCCCACTGGTCGTAGGAGACGAGGTGGAACCACCGCCAGCACGCCAAGCCCGAACCGACCACGCACAGGCTGACCAGCAGCGAGACCCAGCCGACCCAGTAACACCAGGCCACCAGCGCGAGCACGGTGATAGTCGTGCGCGGGTGCATCACGATCTGCGCGACCATCCAGCCGAGGGCTTTGAGCAGCCACCACAGGGCGAAGAACACCACCGCGGCCGCCGCCAGCGCCTCCGCGATCGACGCCAGCGCGGAGCCGAGTTTGTGCAGCACCCAGACGACCACCGCCAGGCCGACCCCGCCGAGGAAGAGGACTCCGAAGGTGTGCGCGTCCATCAGCGACCACCTGCCTTGGTGGTGATTGGCAGCGGCAGTCGGCCGGCACAGGCAGCACATTCGGTGTCGCCGGGGGCCAGTCGGGTGAACTTCTTGCATGCGGCGCACCGCGTCGGGGTGCGGCCCGTTGACACGGCTCGGTCGCCGTTGTCTATCGTTGCCACTTGTCTGCTCCCAGAGGGTGGACAGCGCAGGAGCGGCACGGTTGGTAGCCAGGTTCCGCTTCTGCGCCTTATGTTTCGAGGTTCCTCCATGAGGGCGCGCGTCATCGCCGCACGTCCCCGCGTGCGTTTCGCGTCTACTGTGGACCTTCCTCTAGAGACCTTCGCTGCCGCGGCCCGCACAGGTCCGGCACACGTACGCCTTGTCCCGCATCAGCCGATGGGTGCGTCCGCACAGCCAGCAACGCCGCCGGACCAGCCACCGCCGACGAGGCTTCCGGGACCTGGATGGCACTTCGTTCACCTCCTTCCACAGGGAGAGCACGGGAACGGATGCGTCGTCCGTTCCCGTGCCGATCTCAATCGCCCTTGGCGTTCCGCGGGGCGACGAACGTGCCCTTGGACCGGATCGTCATGACGAACCCGCGCTCCCGCAGAATCCGGGTCGCGTGGCGGGCCGATCCCAGCGAAACGCCGTACTCCACTGCCAACCGCTTCTCACTAGGAAGCCGCGCGTACACCGGAAGCTCGCCCGAGTTGATGCGGTCGGCGATGTGGGCCGCTACCCACTCGTAGACATAGCCCGGCTCCCCACCCTCCGGCCGCCGCCATGCTTGGGCCGGGGGCGCGTGGTCTTCACGCGTCATCATCAGCACTCCTCGCCCACTCACGCGGCCTTCGCCGACTGCTCAGCCGGAGCCTTCCCCGCGCGTCCTCCACCGCTGTTGACGGCCTTGAATCCGGTCGCGCGGAAGACGAAGGACTGGTACTTGAACTCGCCGTTGCCGGCCACTCGCGGCTCCGCGGTCAGCCCCTCCAGCTCCACCGGCCGCATACCCGGCAGCACCTCGCTCGTCGTCGGCACCGGCTGCACGTCAGCGAGGAACGTGACCTCGAAGGACGCGCGCTTGGCGTTCGGCTCCGACGGGTCGGTCACGGTCGCCTTCCACTGGCGCTTGCCGGTCATCTCGTCGACGCGCTGCCGAGCGGGACGACCGGCCGCCCTGTCCTCTCGGGACTGGTACTCGTTGTCCGGCGAGATCTCGCCCACCATCACCAAACCCTGCGGGAACGCGTCATCGAACTCGATCGGGAAGCGGTGTCCCCTGGAAATTGCCATGTCGATACCCCTTGTGTGCCTTCGTGTTCTGTGGTCGAGCGCGACCAGTCATTCGGTGTAGTTCGAGCGGTGACCATCAGCGGAGTCGAACGGGAACGAGCGCGAGCGGTTCTGCGTCTCGCACCAGTCCCCGAACTCGATGGCAGCGACAGCCAGGCTCCGCGCGAACCGAGCGGCATCGGTCAGCCCGCCGATGCGCGCGGGAACCTGGATGACGAAGGTGGCGTCCTCCCCGCCGGCGATGAGTTGCCGGATGCCGGGTGACGGTGAAACGACCTCAGCGCCGTACCCGGCGGCGGGCTGGATCACCACGTGAATGCCCATCTGCTCTCCTGGGGGTCTTGGCTCTCCCGCGTCCGGTGGGGCGCGGTATGACCCAGGAGACACCCGGTTCAGGGCGATCACCCGGACAAACTGTCCGGGTAGGTGTTGCAGAGGGCTAGCGCGAGGTGGGAACGGCCTCGTTCACCGCGTCGAGCACGGCCGACCAGGGCAGTTCACGCCCCGGCGCACTGCGCGGCTCGTGGAGCGGCCAGACGTCCTCACCGTAGACGAGGCGCACACCGGCCCGCTGGAGCGCTGCGATGTGGAACTCCCATGACGGGTGCCTCGCGTGCGCAGCGTTCACCCGCGGGAACACGACGACCGGCAGGTTGCGGGTGCCGATGGCCTCGTTCACTTGCGTCAAAGCCTGGTTGTCCGCAATACCCATCGCGAGTTTGGCGACCATGTTCGCCGACGCCGGAGCGACCAGGTAGCAGTCAACGGGAGGGTGCGGGCTCTTCTCGTCCGGGTCGCGAGACTCAACCGCACCGGGTAGCCGGTCGCCTCCTCGATCTCAGCGAGCGCCCCGGACTTCTGGAGCCAGCGGCCGGCAGTGGGCGTCAGGGTGACGACGACCGTCCACCCTGCTTCCTGCGCAGGCTTGATGACTCGCGGAAGCAGCTCCTCGACACCACCCGCACCGGAACCGACCAGACCGAGCACCCGCGAACCCATGCAGCTACCTCACCGCTCCACAACGCTCAGCCAGCGCCAGGAGCGCCGACGACTTCCGGCCGGCCGTGGCCGGAGCACGACGGTACATCGACCGCACGACCTCGCGGACCACGGTCGAATGCCGCACGATGGCCGGCGACTTCTGCTCAGCCGACAGCAGGGTTTGAAGTGCTTCGTCGTCCTTCGCCATCAGGCTCAGCGCCCGTGCGTAGTCGATCAGGTACGTGACCTGCCGTTCCGCAGGCAAGTGGTCGACGTCGACCTTCGGAGCCTGCTCGATCACCTGCGTCACGTCGCCGAGGTCGAGGGCCGCCGAGAGACGGTGCAGCTCGACGTTCGCCGGTCCGAAGCCGGTGTGCCAGTAGTTCGCATCCACGCCGAGCTGTTCGCCAGCGCGGGTAGCGTGCACGAGCAGGTCATTCGATGTCGCCCGGTCCTGATGACGGGCCGCGGCGACCGCCGTCCGCAGGTAGAGCATGCCGTAGAGGCTCAGCGCCGCCGGATCACCGGCCGCCATCCGTGGAAGCAGCCACTTCGCCGCGGCTTCCCCCAGCTCAAGCGCGTCTTCGAACCGGCCGACAGCCAGGAGCGCATGAGTACCGGACCTCGCAGCCGACGCCAGCACGAGCGGATCGTCCGCCTCGTCGGCCGCCTGCATAGCCCGTTCAGCCGCGATCCAGGACAAGTCGGCCTCACCGATCTTGCTCAACGTGGTCGCGGTGAGGTGATGGATTCGAGCCGAGAGCGCCGCGCAGGTCCGCCGGTAGGCCGGATCATCCGCCGACGCGGCCTCCATCTGCTGAGTGGTCTTGATCAGCCCAGGAAGAGCCTGGACAACCCGGCCGAGGTCGCCCTTCTGATAGCTCGACCAGGCCCCCTCCACGAGCTGCTGCACCGGAGCCGGATCGATGTACTCCGGCGACATGGACGAGGAGAACAACGTCCGCGAGAGCCGCCTGGGAGCCATCAGCGCATCCCGGATGGCCGGCACGTCGTCGTTGCGTTCCTCGTCCTCCATGAGAACGGGCTCCCCAAGCAGGTCCCCGAGAGTCACCCGCAGCGCACGAGCCACGTCCGCGAGCACGTCCAACCTGCGGATATCGCGCTCACCACGCTCGATCTTGCTGAGCCAGTCCTCAGAGCGGCCCACCAGATCAGCTAGAACAGCCTGCGACAACCCCCGACGACGCCGGTAGAAGGCAATACGCTCCCCGATGCTGAGCTGATCACCCGCACCACGCATATGACCAGGTTAGCAGCGCCGGCCTAGGCGTAGCCCCAACTCTGCCGCCTACCAATACATAGCAACAACCGACACTTCTAACAGACTCTCCGCAGCATCCGGCTCCGTGCCAGTAGTAACAAAGTCTACCTTGACAGCAACGTCAGCCCCCACAAGAGGGCCGTACTCGTCATACACCTGCGATCTTGCCGCCGCGTCTCGTTCGTTGTCGATTACTATTCCCGCCTTACGTTCAACAAGTTCCTTCACGGCAGAAAAAACTGCACGCGCGTCAATGACCGAAGTCAATTTAGCATAGTTCTCTCTAGCAATAGTGCGAATCTCAAACAGATCCAACTCATTCAACACCAGACCCGTTCCGCGGGAAATTTCCTGCGCGTAAGAAACCACCGCGAGAATTCGACGATTCGACGAGTCGTCATGCTGAAACTGCGCCATTTCCGCAGCTTTTGAGATATTCTTACTGAACCCCTGCATCTGCTTACCAAAAGCAGGGCTCACAAGCTCTAGCGCATTTGACAACCTGACTGGGTTCCATTCTGGAATTAGACCTTCCCCGTTCAGACGACAAAGAACCGTAAAGCGAGCGGCACTGAAAAGCACACGGCGAACATCCTTCCAGAACAGATCTTGTTCTGTGTCCGCCACCAGGTACAGCGGTTCGATGCTTAAGTTAGAGCCTACATCAGCCAGCAGGCTTGCGGCGGCGGATTGGCGAATAATATAGGACCTATCCTCGAAATTGACCGCCGACCAGTCCACGACACGACATTTGATGGGAATAAGCCCTACCATCAGCTTGTCGAAAACGCGGTTGAAGTCAAGCATCTGATCAAAAATTGGACCACTTAGACTCGCGCGCAACTCCTCACTCTCGTCAGTCAATTCTTCAAAGCTAGACAAGATCGTGCCGAATTGAAAGATTGGGTCGGCTTCCAGTTCAACATTCAGCTCTGCCAATTCGCCACGACGTAGATCGGTCAACGGAATAACCCAACGCGGGTCGGCCTTACGTGAACCGGACAGCATTTCCATCAGTCGTTCCCTCCTAGGAGGCGACGACGAAATAGACTTAGGAGTAGCGATGACGAAGGATTTCTTTTCAGAATCGTACAAGTTCTTAAATAAGGTTTGAATAGTGGCCTTGCTGACCACTTGTGAGTTCACACTTCGACTGGACTCATACTTCGAACCAATGCGGGCTTTACCTACCGCCGCAATGCCAGCCTCGACCTGTCCGTTTACTTCCGCCTTCACACCAGCGGTAGCGCTGTCAGTGAACTCATGCGGCACCTTGCCTTCCCGAGAAGCAAAGAGGCTTGTCACGCTGACTTCGTCAAGGTATATGAATTCACGAAGCTGACGAAGCTTCTCCAAGCGGGCGATGTCACGCCGCTCGTCTCGACCAAACTTCCACCAGTTCATCACTCCGCACGCTCCGCGTGTTGTCCACGCCGCGTCGTGGCGATAAGAGCCCTCTGTTCTGCAACCCGCTGGTACCCACCTAAATAGTCTTCTGTCATCACAATGTCACGATCATCCGACACGGCCAACAAAGCCGCCTCACTCCAGATGGCGCGCAACTCAGCCGAGGACCATCCAGTGGTCATATCCGCGATGCGCGAATGATTCAAACCGTCCGCCACGTGCAAATCTTGGGCGATCGTCCGCAGTATCGCTTCCCGATCATGACGAGACGGATAGTCGAAATGTATTTCCCAATCCAGCCTCCCCGGACGTCGCAACGCGATATCCACATCTTGTGGCCGGTTGGTAGTAGCTATGACGATAACGTTGTCATTCTGATCGAAGCCATCAAGCAAGGTCAGCAGCTGGGCTACAACTCGACGCGAGGCTTCATGCGAATCATCCGCCCGTTGCGGCGCAACACTGTCAATCTCATCGAAGAATACAATAGCACGATCCTTCTTCTTAGCATCTTCAAATATCTCGCGTAATATCTCTTCACTCTGCCCAACATACTTGCTTATGATCTCAGGGCCGCTAATCTTGTAGAACTCAGCGTTTGCCTGGTGTGCGATGATACGTCCTAGTAATGTCTTCCCCGTTCCAGACGGACCGGTAAATAGCACACCCTTTATCGCGCGGGCGTTGATTTTCATCAACTCTTCATGCCGCTGCAGAGGAAGCTCGATCAATTCACGGGTACGCGCCTTGATTTTTTCGTAGCCGCCGAAATTGTCGTAACTGAGGGAGCCGTCTGGGTGCTCGCGAAGGCGCGAAAGGTCAAACGGTTCACCAAGTGAGATATCAAGTTGCGATATCGGTCTTTCAGAGATGACTCGAACGACCCCATCGAGGTCGTTTCCTTCTACGGTAAAACCTACCTCTAATGAGAATCCGGGCGGCAACGGAAGCGAGCGAAGAACCCCATTAACAGCAACTACCACAAGATCGTCCAAGACGGTCTTTACTGTTCCTATCCAAGGCGTTCTCGGCCACAACCCTTCTGGCGCTAAGGTGACGTCTCGCCACGACGGACCTATTAGTACGACGTCGCCAATTTCGATCTCATCGTCATCGTCATCGTCATCGTCAAGAACATACGGAAATATGTTTCCATTAAGTAGGTCAAAGAATACAATACCTGTGTCCGCGTCAATAAATCGCGCTCGCCCGAGGAGACGTTGTGGATCGTTTCCGCCGACAGTCACCCTAATAACACTTTCCCATCATTCCGTTATCGATAGGTGCCGCCCAGAAACGGCAACACCTGAGCGCCAACAAGGGCAAACCGTGACAGCGCGGTGATCGTGCGCAAGCTAGCGACATCTAGACCCCAAGGCTACTCGTAGGCTGCCGAATTTGGCTCTATGGGATCAAGGCGCGCCGCCGGCGGCGGCGCGCTCTGCCCGTTGCCTTGGGTGCCGCGGCAGGTCCCAGACGCGGCTGACGCCGGGCTGCCGCTCCGCTTCGCCCGGCGAGCCGCGTGGCGCGGCAACCCAGCCGGGCACTTCGCCACCGCCGGCGGCGCGCCGATACGGCCGGACCGAGCGCAGCAGCTCATCACCTGGGCAGCCACCCGCCGCCTGCCTGGGCACTCTCACGCTCGGTCTCCTTGCGCCAACGCTATGGATTGAACGTCGTTCGCCAGGAGCCGCGCATTACGTGAGCGCTGGTCACAAGTCGATCACCACCCCGACAGCCGATCGTGACTACGGCCGGTGGCACCGCGTCAAGGCTGGAAAGCGTGCCTTGACCCGGCACCACCGGCCGTGTTCTGGGCTGTTTGTCGGGGTGATGGGAGAGGTGTGGGCAGCTCGACCGGCCGTGCCATTACCGTGCCAGTAGCCCCGGTCAACAGCGGTCAACCGGAGACCTCAGCGGACCAGGAAGCAGCAGGTCAGCACAACCGGCCGGGCAGCAGACGCAATCTTCCAAACTGGTGGTGCGGGTTCGATTCCCGTCGCCCGCTCTTGTCGTCTCCTGGGCGGCGGTCGTTGGTACTGTCGCCGGGTGCCGCGGTTGCTCCTGCTCAACGGCCCGCCCGCGTGTGGCAAGTCGACCCTCGCGGGGCGCTTCGCCGACGATCATCCGCTGACCCTGAACCTGGACGTCGACCGTGTCCGCAGCTTGATCGGCCGCTGGCGTGACGACCCGCACACCGCAGGCCGGCTCGCTCGTGGCGTCACGCTCGCCGCGGCTCGAGCGCACCTGTTGGCCGGGCACGACGTGGTTGTCCCGCAGTTCCTGGGCCGGACGGCGTTCATCGACCAGCTCGAGTGCCTCTCCCGCGAGGTCGGCGCCGCGTTCCACGAGGTCGTGCTGCTCGACAGCAAGGAGAACGTGCTGCGGCGCTTCGCCGAGCGCACCCGCGCGGCTGCCGACCCGCTGCATGTCGAAGCCCACGAGATGATCGGGCGCGACGGCGGGTTCGACGACCTGTCCGTGATGTACGACCGTTTGATGGAGGTCGTCGCGGCCCGGCCGCGGGCCCGGATCGTGCACGTCGAGGAGGGCCAGGTGGACCGGACCTACCGCGCACTGCTGCGCAGCCTGGGCTGAGACGACTGTGGACGACCACCTGCGCCCCGACGTCGAATTGCTTTGGCGCTACCACCACCTGGACCACGAGCCGCGGCGGACGGATGTCGGCGTGGGCCTCGGGAGTCATGATCTGGGAGTCGCCGACCACACCGCCGAGCTGTACCACGCAGGCCGGTTTCCGCTGGTCGTCTTCACCGGCGCCAACGCGCCCACCACGATCGACCTGTTCCCGCGCGGCGAGGCCGTCCACTTCGGCGAGCACGCTCGAGCCCGCGGCGTCCCGGCGGCGGCCATCCGGCTGGAGACCCGCGCCACCAACACCGGCGAGAACATCACCTTCACGCGCGACCTGCTCCGCGACCACGACATCCGCGAAGTCACCCTCGTCTCGCGCCCCTACCAGCAGCGCCGCGCCTACGCGACCTGCCGCAAGCTGTGGCCCGAGGTGGACCTCGTGTGCGCCGCCAAGCCGCAAACCCTCGACGAGCACCTGCACACCATCGGCGACGACGACCGGGTGATCAACATGCTCGTCGGCGACACGCAGCGCATCACCCTCTACGCCGAGCGGGGTTTCGCAATCCCCCAACCCTTCCCGGCGGACGTCCACAATGCCCTGCAGCGCCTCATCGCCGCCGGGTTCACCAAACGCCTGGTCTAGCCGCGCGCCCGATCAGCAGCAGCCAGTGACGACACGCAGTCCCGGCACCGCGGCAGCTTCCGCCACGCGTGGGTCCTCTCCGACGGGATGCAGCGCCTCCCGCAGTTGGACCTCAGCCCGGTCCTCGGGTGGTAGTCGCGCGCCGGGGAGACCCAGTGGGTGGCTCCGGCGTCGCTGTCGGGGAGCCAGCCCCAGTAGACGCACAGTTCCAAAGGCGATCTGCCGTGCATGCGCGGCATCGTGGCGAACACCAGCACGCGACCAACACCAGCCACACCGCCGGTAACACACGGCTTACGAACGTGCGCCCAGTGTTTACCCGCCCACCTGCCGCGCCGTCGCCATCGCCCGCTCCGTCTCCCAGAACGCCCGCATCGACCGGACCAGCCCGTCGTCACCCACCCGGTACACGAACACGCCCTCGGTGTCCACGCGGTACCCGCCGGGCAGGTAGGTCGTGATCGTCCCGACGTTCGCCACCTCGTCGCCCGCCGCGAACGAATCCTTGATCACGAATTCGAACCGCTCGACCTTCGCGATCGCCAGGTCCCAGAACGCCGCGATCCCCTCGTGGCCGTGGTGCCCGCGACCTTCCTCGTCGAACATCGACTTGCCGACCGGGTCCTCGATCACCGCGTCCGGCGCGAACAGCGCCAACCACTCGTCCTTCGCGCCGCGGCAGGTCGCGTTCATCGACCGCCACGATGCGACCCGGGCCGGCGGCTGCTCGGCCTCGACGTCCCAGCACACCTGAACACCCATGACACGCCCCCTCAGAACCGGGAAATGACCTCGTCGGCGAACTTGCGGATCGCGTCCTTCTTCGGGCCGACCGGATCGCCGAACCCGATGCCGTCGAACACCCACGGCTGCGTGACGATGTCGGTCACGCCGATCTCGGCCTGCTCGCGGTAGCCGTCCAGCCCGAACCGGTCGATGCACACCGCCTGGATCTCGAACGGCACGTCGGCCCGCCCGTACTCGGCGCGCAGCTCCGCGAGCCGCGAGATCGTGGAGCGCAGGTCGTCGAACTTCATCATCGCCGAGGACCAGCCGTCGCCGACCCGCGCGGCGCGCTTCAACGCCACCTCGGTGTGCCCGCCGATGTAGAACGGCACGTGCTCCGACGGCGCCGGGCTCATCTGCAGCTTGTCGAAGTCGAAGAACTCGCCGTGGTACTCGACCATCCCGCCGTCCAGGATCAGCCGCAGCACCTCGATCGCCTCGTCCACGCGCTTGCCGCGCTTCGCGTACGGCGCGCCGCACCACTCGAACTCCTCCGGCGACCAGCCGACGCCGAGCCCGAGCCCGAACCGGTTGCCGGACATCACCGCGACCGACCCGACCTGCCGCGCGAGCAGCACCGGATTGCGCGAGCCGAGCTTGAGGACCGACGTGTAGAACTCGATCCGCTCGGTCACGGCGGCCATCGTCGCGACCGCCACCAGCGGGTCCGCCCACGGCGTGTCCGCGGTCCAGAACCGGCTGCCGTCCGGCGTGTACGGGTACTCGGCGGACACGTGCTCGGAGTAGAACAGCGAGTCCGGCAACGCGATCGAGGAGAAGCCGCACTCCTCGGCGGTGCGCGCTAGCTCGGTGAACTGGTCCAGTGGGTTCATCGCGACCGAGAGGGTGAACTTCATGCGACCGAGACTATAACGTGTTCTAGTTTTCGTCGAGAGCGGAACAGCTTGCGGCCGCGTTCCGCCGGCTCACAGACTGGTCCCCGTGATCCAGGAATTCGCCGGCGACGTCGCGTCGAACTACGCGCGCTTCCGCCGCGGGTACCGGACGGAGGTCTTCGACCTGCTGGCGGCGGAGTTCCCGCTCGGCCGGGTGCTGGACCTGGGCTGCGGCACCGGTCAGCTGACGGTGCCGATGGCCGCCAGGGCGGGCGCGGTGATCGGCATGGACCCCTCCCCCGACATGCTCGCGCACGCCCGCGCCGCGGAGGTCCCGAACGTCGTGTGGGTCGTCGGCGCGGACAGCGACGTGCCCGCGCTGGAGCCCCTCCTCGGCGCGGGCGGCCTCGACCTCGTCACCATCGGCCAGGCGCTGCACTGGATGGATCCCGGCCCGCTGTTCGCGGCACTGTCCCGCCTGCTCCGGCCGGGTGGCGGCGTCGCGGTGATCGCCAACGGCACCCCGGTCTGGACGCAGCGCACCCGGTGGGCGACCGCGATCCGGCAGGTGTCCACGCGGTGGCTGGGCGCGCTGGACTTCCCCGCGTGCGGCAGCAGCGACGCCGAGCGCGCGCGGTACCGGGACCTGCTCGAACGGGCGGGGTTCACGCCGGTGCGGGAACATCGCCTTGATCACACCGAGCGGCTCGGTCTCGACGAGGTGGTCGGCGCCCTGTACTCCGCCGGCGCGCTGGAGAAGCTCGACGCCGCAGGCCGGCGCGGTTTCGACGCCGACCTGCGGGCGGCGCTCCGCGAAGCCGAACCCGGCGGCGTCTACACCGAGGAGGTGCCTGTGCGCGTCCTGTGCGCGAGCTGGGAACCATCGGCGTAGCGTCCGCGTTGTCCGGTTCAAGACACCGAACTTCCGGGAGTAAGCCATGGGCACCGCGATCACCGTGATCGTGCTCCTCGTCCTCATCGTGGGCGGCATCGCCTACTTCGCGAAAGCCCAGGCCGCCACGCGGCGGCGCCAGCTCGACGACGCCAAGGCCGACGCCCGGCGCCTGGTCGAGCGCCTGGGTGGCCAGGTGCTGAACCTCGTGGGTTCGAACGAGCCTGCGAAGCAGGCACTGGCCGACGCGTCCGAGCGCTACAACGCGGCCGGCTCCCAGCTGGAGCAGGCGCAGACGGCCGAGCAGGCCAAGCTCGTCAAGGAGACCGCGCTCGAAGGCCTCTACTACGTGCGCGCCGCGCGCGAGGCGATGGGCATGGACCCTGGCCCGAAGCTGCCCGAGGAGACCGAGCGCGAGCGGGCCGGCAAGGTCACCGAGCACCGCAGCGTGGACGTCGAGGGCAGGCACTACGAGGCGTCGCCGAACCCCGGCGACAACACGCCCTACTACTACCCGGGTGGCCGCGTGGCCGGGCGCCCGGTGCCGCAGGGCTGGTACAGCGAGCCGTGGTGGAAGCCGGCGCTCGTGGCGGGCGCGTGGGGCCTCGGGTCGATGTTCCTGTTCAGCGCGATGTTCAGCGGCATGGCCGGCATCGCGAGCGCCGAGGCGTGGGAGTCCGGCTACGACGCGGGCCAGGAGGACGCCATGGCCGACGCGGGAGCCGACGGCGGCGACATGGGTGACGCCGGCGGCGACGCGGGCGGGGACTTCGGCGGCGACATGGGCGGCGACTTCGGCGGAGGCGACTTCGGCGGGGACTTCGGCGGCTTCTGACGCCTCAACGTACAGCGGGCCGGACACCACGTCCGGCCCGCTTTTTCAGGCCGCTTGGCAGACCGGGCACCAGTACAGGTTCCGCCCGGCCAGCTCGGTGTGGGCGATGGGGGTGCCGCAGACCAGGCATGGCTGCCCGGTGCGCCGGTAGACGTAGACCTCGCCGCCGTGCCGGTCCTGCCGCGGCGCGCGGCCGGTGACCTCGGGCAGGTGCTCGTCGTCCACCGTGTCGATGCGGCCGATCCGCACGCCCTTGCGCATCAGCGCCACGAGGTCGGTCCACATCTCCTTCCACTGCACGTGGTCCAGCGCGCGGCCGGGCACCGTCGGGTTGATCCGGTGCCGGAACAGCACCTCCGCGCGGTACACGTTCCCGATACCCGACACGACCTTTTGGTCCATCAGCAGCGCGGCGATGGACGTGCGGGACGCCGAGATCCGTTGCCACGCCTCGTCCGGGCGGGCGTCGCGGCGCAGCGGGTCGGGGCCGAGGCGCGCCTTGATCGCGTCGACCTCGTCCGGCGTGAGCAGCTCGCACCGGGTGGGCCCGCGCAGGTCCGTCCAGTGCGTCCGGCCGGTCAGCCGCAGCCGGACCTGGCCCACCGGCGGGGTTTCCGGCAGTTTCGCCTCGGTGAACGTGCCGTACAGTCCCAAGTGGACGTGCACGGACCCGAGCGGGCCGAAGTCGTGGAACAGGTGCTTGCCGTAGGCCTCGGCTTTCAGCATGACCTGACCGTCCAAAAGGGCCGCCTCGCTAGCGAAGCGGCCCTGCGGACTGGAAACGCCAACCGGCGCGCCCGCGTACCGCCGCTGGTGCAGGCGGGCGAGCCGGTGGAGGGTGTGCCCCTCGGGCATCAGGCAGGCAGCGGCGGCGGGGTGCCGGTGCGCTCGTAGTCGAGCATCTGCTGCACGCGGCGGCCGTGCCGCTCGTCCTCCGACGGCGGGGTCGACAGGAACGCGTCGACGATCGCGGTGGCCTCCTCGACGGTGTGCATGCGCGCACCGAGGCCGATGAGCTGCGCGTGGTTGTGCTGGCGGGCGAGCTCGGCGATCTCCGGCTTCCAGGCCAGCGCGGCCCGGGCGCCCTTCACCTTGTTCGCGGCGATCTGCTCGCCGTTGCCGGAACCGCCGATGACGATGCCCAGGCTGCCCTCGTCCGCCACCACGCGGCGGGCGGTCTCGATGCAGAAGGCCGGGTAGTCGTCGGCGGCGTCGTAGACGGCCGGGCCGATGTCGGTGACCTCGTGGCCCTGGCCCTTCAAGTACTCGACCAAGTGGTTCTTCAGCTCGAAGCCGGCGTGGTCTGATCCCAAGTAGACGCGCACGGGTGGAGTCTCGCATCCGGGTGGAAGCCGGGCATGCTGGGGGTGTGGACGCGTTCGCCCAGGACGGGCATGACCTGCGGTTGGAGTGGGGTGCGGAAGGGGTCGCCGAGCTGGGGCGGCAGTGCGCGGTGCTGATCGTCGTGGACGTGCTGTCGTTCAGCACGACCGTGGACCTGGTGACCGGCCGCGGCGGCCGGGTCCGTCCCCTGCGCTGGCGTGGTGGCCAGGTGCCGCTGCCGGCCGCGGTCGGTGCGGATCCCGGGCTGCTCGACCTACCGTCCCCGAACGGCGCGACCCTGTGCGCCGAGGCCGCGGGGACCGGCGCGACGGTGCTCGTGGGCTGCCTGCGCAACGCCTCGGCGGTCGCGGCCGCCGCCGACCAGCTGGCCGGCGAGCGCCCGATCGGTGTCGTCCCGGCCGGCGAGCGCTGGGGCATCAACATCACGACCACCGCTCCCCGCGGACCGCTCCGGCCGTGTGTGGAGGACCTCCTCGGCGCGGGCGCGATTGCCGCCGCGCTGTCCGGCCGCGACGCCTCCGCCGAGGCGCTGCTGGCCGCCACCGCCTACCGCGGCACCGACATCGCCGAAGCGCTGCGAGGATGTGTCTCCGGGCGGGAACTCACCCTCAACGGCCACGGACGGGACGTCGAGCTCGCCGCTCAGGTGGACGTCAGCACCGTGGCCCCCGTCCTCGTCGGCGATCTCCTGGAGGCAGCGTGACCTGGCTCGAACTGGCCGACGGCGTGCACGCCCGCCGCTACGAGCATCTGGACCAGACGCTCGGTCTGGTGGTGGGCGCCGAGCGGTGCCTGGTGATCGACACCGGCTGCGACGAGGTCCACGGCGCGGCCTTCGCGGCGGAGATCCGCGAGATCACCGCGCTGCCGTGGGTCGTGGTCATCACCCACGCCCACTTCGACCACCACTTCGGCACCGCCGCGTTCCTGCCCTGCCCGGTGTGGGCGCACGAACGCTGCCGGGACGCGCTCATCCGCGAAGGCGAGTCCGACCGGGCGGCGTGGGTGCGCCGGCTGGCCGGCCAGCCGGAAGCCGAGCGGCTCGCCGCGGCCCGGCTGGTGCTGCCGGACCACCTGCTCACCCACAGCGTCCAGCTGGACCTCGGCGGCGGGCGGTCCGTCGAGCTGGTCCACCCCGGCGTGGCGCACACCGACCACGACGTGGCCGTGCACGTGCCGGACGCCGGGGTGCTGTTCGCCGGTGACCTCGTCGAGCAGGGCGCGCCACCGTCGATCGGACCGGACGCGCACCCCGCACACTGGCCGTCGGCGCTGGGCCGGCTGCTCGCGCTCGAACCCGCCACGATCGTGCCGGGGCACGGCGATCCGGTCGGCCCGGACTTCGTGGCCGCCCAGCGCGACGAGCTCAGTCGAAGTTGAGCTCGCCGGTGCGGGTGCGCTTGAGCTCGTAGAAGTCGGGGTAGCTGGCCAGCAGCCGGGCGCCGTCGAACACCTTCAGGGCGTCCTCGCCCTTCGGGATCGAGCTGAGCACCGGCCCGAAGAACGCGACGCCGTCGATGTGGATGGTCGGGGTGCCGACGTCCATGCCGACCGGGTCCATGCCCTCGTGGTGGCTCTTCTTCAGCGCGTCGTCGTACTCGGCGGAGTCGGCCGCCGACGCGAGGTCGGCGGGCGCGCCGACGGCTTCCAGGGCCTGGCGGGTGACCTCGGGGATGTCCTTGTTGCCCTGGTTGTGGTAGCGGGTGCCGAACTCGGTGTAGAAGTCCCGCAGGACCGCCTCGCCCTTCTCCTGTGCGAGCGCGGTGGCCACGCGCACCGGGCCCCACGCCTTCTCCAGCAGCTCCTTGTACTCCGCGGGCAGGTCGCGCCCGCTGTTGAGGACCGCGAGGCTCATGACGCGGAAGGTCAGGTCGAGGTCGCGCTGCTTCTCCACCTCGAGGATCCAGCGCGAGCTGATCCAGGCGAACGGGCAGACGGGGTCGAAGTAGAAGTCCACCCGTGTGCGCTCTGCGGTCATCAGTGTTCTCCCTGTGGGTGCTGGGGCCGTCAAACGGGCCAACAGCACGCGGAGTGCACTTGTTCCCCGCCGGAACATGATTGGATAGCGGGATCACCGAGAATGACAACCGCGAGCGTTTCCGAGGTGCCTGTGCCCGCCCCTAACCTGACCCGTGACCAAGCCAAACAGCGTGCCGAGCTGCTCGAGGTCGAGTCCTACGACATCGCCCTCGACCTCACGGACGGTAACGGCGGCCCGGGCGAGAGAAGCTTCGACTCGAAGACAACCATCCGGTTCGCCGCCACGAAGCCGGGCGCGAGCACGTTCGTCGACATCGTCGCCGGCTCCGTCCGCTCCGCGACGCTGAACGGCACGGCGCTGGACGTCTCCGGCTACACCGAGGAGAACGGCGTCGAACTGCCGGACCTCGCCGCGACCAACGAGCTGGTCGTCGAGGCCGACTGCCGCTACATGAACACCGGCGAGGGCCTGCACCGGTTCGTCGACCCGGTCGACGACGCCGTGTACCTGTACACGCAGTTCGAGACGGCCGACGCGAAGCGCATGTTCGCCTGTTTCGACCAGCCCGACCTCAAGGCCACCTACCGGCTGACGGTCACCGCGCCGAGCGACTGGAAGGTCGTGTCCAACGCGCCGGTGGAGAGCACGGAGAAGACCGCCGAGGGCGCCACCCGCACGGTCTTCGCCACCTCCGAGCGCATCTCGACGTACCTGGTCGCGTTGATCGCCGGCCCGTACGCGGAGTGGCACGACCAGTACACCGACGAGCACGGCACGATCCCGCTGGGCATCTACTGCCGCGCGTCACTGGCCGAGCACATGGACGCCGAGCGACTGTTCACCGAGACCAAGCAGGGTTTCGCCTTCTACCACAAGGCGTTCGCCACGCCGTACCCGTTCCGCAAGTACGACCAGCTGTTCGTGCCGGAGTTCAACGCGGGCGCGATGGAGAACGCGGGCGCGGTGACGTTCCTGGAGGACTACGTCTTCCGCAGCCGCGTCACCCGCTACGCCTACGAGCGGCGCGCCGAGACGCTGCTGCACGAGATGGCGCACATGTGGTTCGGCGACCTGGTCACCATGCGCTGGTGGGACGACCTGTGGCTGAACGAGTCGTTCGCGACGTTCGCGAGCGTGCTGGCTCAGGCCGAGGCGACCGAGTACGAGCACGCCTGGACGAGCTTCGCGAACATCGAGAAGTCGTGGGCCTACCGGCAGGACCAGCTGCCCTCGACGCACCCGATCGCGGCCGACATCGTGGACCTGCAGGCCGTGGAGGTGAACTTCGACGGCATCACCTACGCCAAGGGCGCCAGCGTGCTGAAGCAGCTGGTGGCCTACGTCGGGCTGGACCACTTCCTGGCCGGGCTGCGGGTGTACTTCGGCAAGCACGCGTGGGGCAACGCGACGCTGGCCGACCTGCTCAGCGCCTTGGAGGAGGCCTCGGGCCGCGACCTGTCCGGGTGGAGCGCGCAGTGGCTGGAGACGACCGGCCTGAACTCGCTGCGGCCGAAGTTCGAAACCGACGCCGAAGGCCGGTTCACCTCGTTCGCGGTGCTGCAGACCGGGGCGAAGCCGGGTGCGGGTGAGCTGCGCACGCACCGCATCGCGGTCGGCGTCTACGACGACGAGAACGGCAAGCTGGTCCGCAAGCAGCGGGTGGAGCTGGACGTCGAGGGCGAGCGCACCGAGGTGCCGGACCTGGTCGGTCAGCCGGCGGGCAAGCTGGTGCTGGTCAACGACGACGACCTGACGTACTGCACGATGCGCCTGGACGCCGGTTCGCTGACCACGCTGGTCGACCGGATCGCCGACATCACCGAGCCGCTGCCGCGGACCCTGTGCTGGTCGGCCGCGTGGGAGATGACCCGCGAGGCCGAGCTGAAGGCCAGGGACTTCCTGCAGATCGTGCTGCACGGGATCCACGCGGAGACCGAGGTCGGTGTCGTGCAGCGGCTGCTGCTGCAGGCGCAGACGGCGCTGAACTCGTACGCGCAGCCGTCCTGGGCGGCGGCCGAGGGGTGGCCGCAGTTCACCCGGAAGCTGCTGGAGCTGGCCCGTGCCGCCGAGCCGGGTTCGGACCACCAGCTGGCGTTCGTCAACTCGCTGGCAGGCTCGGTCCTGGACGACGCGACGGTCGACGTGCTGGCGGGCTGGCTCGACGGGTCGAACCCGCTGGAGGGCCTGGTCGTCGACGCGGACCTGCGCTGGCGCCTGCTGAACGCGCTGGTGGCGCACGGCCGGGCGGCGGACGAGGAGATCGACGCGGAACTGGCCCGCGACGACACCGCGACGGGCCGCCGCCACGCCGAGTACGCCCGTGCCCTGCGCCCGACCCCGGAGGCCAAGGCGGAGGCGTGGCAGCGCGCGGTCTACGACGACGACCTCCCGAACGCGATGAGCAACGCCATCATCGGCGGCTTCTCCCACCCCGGGCAGAAGGACCTGCTGACGGGCTACGTGAACACCTACTTCGCCGCCATCGACGAGGTCTGGTCCCGCCGATCGAGCGAACGCGCCCAGCCCACGGTCGTCGGCCTGTTCCCCGCCTGGGCGGTCGAACACGCCACGGTGCAGGCCGCGGACGAGTGGCTGGCCGGCGACCACCCTGCTGCCCTCCGGCGGCTGGTTTCGGAAGGCCGGGCCGGCATCGTGCGCGCACTGGCAGCACGGGAATTCGACGAGGCCTGATCAACAGAAGCAAAAGGGCGCCGGGCACAAGCAGCTCGGCGCCCTTTTTGCTTTCAACAAACGCAAGCCGGCAACGAA